>WJIN01000330.1 GCA_014730295.1 Promethearchaeota archaeon
AGATATGCTGGCACGGCTGCTCCTTTATAACTCTTGGAAACTCAATAAAAAGCGTATCGAGCTTGCAAGAAAACGAGATATGAATTCTCGTAGCTGGACACTTAATCAGAACCAAGATACCCTTCGGGAACTATTTCTCACAACGGAAAAAAAATCAGTGGGGTGATGGGCTAAACCACAAATAATGTCGGCTGAGCGACCACTGTAAAATATGTGAAAAAAAATAAATAATTAGATACTGAAATATAGAAAGAAAATAAAAAATAGGTTTTTTAGAGCTCATCAATGATACCGATGAGCGCTGCGATAATTGTAAGCGCACAAGCCCAGATTCCCGCTCCAAAAATGATAAGTAGAACGCCAAGAATGAATATGAATAACCAATGAAAAGGTAATGGGTCATCGGGTTTAATAGCAGTTAAAATAGTCGCAAAGCAGACGAGTATACCGATAATTCCAATGACGACCGCACCTATTACATCTCCAAATTGTACCCCTGAATATATGGGATATAAATCGAATGAAGTCAGTCCAAATATTGCTGCTAAAGCAAGGATAATCGTGGCAAGGCCAACGAGACCTCCTACAATCATCAAAAATTTCATAATTCCATCATTTTTATAATGTGCCATACTAATACCCTCTTTTATTTGAAATCTGTTGTATTATTGAATTTTAAATTTTAAAGACATTTAAGATTTTCCTTCAAAGAATTTAAATCTTCTTTTTACCCTTAATCAATAATCAAATATAATCCAATATTAAGAATCCTATCGTTCATAGAGATTTCTATTTATCCGCGGTAGGAGGGCGCAAATCACAGCATCCTTTAATATATCGATTCTCTTAATAGTGTTTTTGCTCAAATATCCTATTGCACCATTTTCACGCTTAAGATTTTCATTATTTGCTATTTCTCCCATGATATGTCCGATTTCTTTTTTATTGGAGAGTACATTATCAATCACTTTTTTGGGATATTCAAATCCAACTCCCGATCCTATAGTGATTTCGCAATTCTCGTCCATAATAACACAAAATTGAAAATCCATATAATTTGAAGGTGCTATCGGAATCTTTATTAACCCAGCTTCAATTCCAATTCCATAGTTTGGTGGCCAAGGATTAGAATCATCCATTAAATGGTTTAGGGCTTGTTGGGCGCGGTTTTGGGCTCCAGAAAGTATGGTATCTAATCCGATCGGTTGATCGGGAACGCCCGATTCAGCTTCAATATTAGATACTTTAAAATTCTCAAAATAAAACCCAAAGGCTAATCTCACCGCATCGATTTTAACCGGATTAAGAGATCCCACACAAATATTCATAGAATTTTCAAATGATCATTAAATTATATATTATACTTAAATAGATTCACATTAAACTCCTTTTTAAGAATTAAGTATAGTTTTTGAACGGGTAACCCAAGAACATTAGAATAGGAACCTTTGATAGCTTCTATAAATAAGCTTGCCCTCTCTCGTATTGAATATGCTCCTGCCCTTCCTTTCCACTCTCTTGTTTTGACATAATCCCATAATTCTTCATTATTCAAGGTTAAAAATGTCACTTTCGTCTCGTCATAATCCACAATCAGCTTATTGCTCCCAAGCTTAAGAACTGCTATACCCGTGATTAGAAGATGCGAGCGTCCCATTAATTTTTGTAAAATAGAGAATGCTTCCCTTTCATTATGAGCTTTTCCGATTATATCTTGATCTAAAACGGCAATAGTATCCGCCGCGATAATGATAGCATCATTGTATTCATTCAAAATCTTTTGCTCGACAGCTAAGGCTTTTTCTTTCGCTAATTTTTGGACTAACTCATAGGGATCACTGATTTTTTCCTTATAGTGAATTTCCCTAATATTCGATGGAATTATTCTAAAAGGAATTTTAACCCTCTCTAATAATGCTCTTCTATCAATTGATTGTGATGCTAAAATAAATCTTTCAATAGCCATACCTATCTGCGCTTATTCTTTATTCTTAGTTAAAGAATTCCCAAATCTAAATGTTTTTAATTCTCCCAAAACAAAATTTTTGCTTATTTAGCAGGTCTGAAAATCGAATATAATATTTAGAAAAAGAATAAAACTAATAAATACCGAAATATGGTTATCCTCCAAAATAGATATAAAGAAATGTCAAATCATCGCCATCTTTCAAGGTTTTGTCTAAAAATTTCTCGTCCCGAAAGTTATGCCCGTTTACGATAATTGATAAAAATTTACTCAATTCTTCTTTTTGGTGTTTATCCCAAATGAGCTTTGCAAATTCTTCTCCATATTTTTCTGTTAAAAAATCAATGAGTTCCTTTATAGTAATTTTTTCATCAAAACCGACTTCCTCCTTTAATTTTTCCGTAAGTTCATTAAAAGGTGGTTCATAATTCAAATCTAATGAAATCAATTTAGTTCATCCAATTCGCTAAGTTTTATTTCTATTTTAAAAAATTAGCAAAAATTTAAATTTTTTACTTAAATGAGCTATAAGTTATTTGGTAGTTCAATTTAAATAATCTGTCTTTATTAAATCCACAATAGACAAATTATAAAACCTAAGGTCATGTAATTAAATAGTTGCAGGTGAACATATGGCAAAAGTATTTTTTATTTCAAAAAAAAATGTTCGGGATGCGTGGCTAAGCGCGATTGGAAGAGTCCTCTTTGAAGGTGATGAGATTAAAACAGAATATGACAAACCAGAAGATCCTCCCTCTAAAGATGCAACGGTTCTAATTGAAATAAAAAAACCCATGAGTAACCCGATTAAGCGCAGAGATAAATTGGTTAAGATTAAATCCAAGTTTGGAAATTCCTACGAGATCTACGGCTGCATGGCAGATACATATTTAATAGGTTCGATACAAAGCGGCTATATTGAAGAGATTCTGGAAGGAATTAATGATCATTTCCTCTATGAGTCCGGATTAAGCTTTCCCTATTCTTATCATGACAGGATTTTTAGTTATGTTCCCTATTCCTTAGAGGATACCATCCACAGAAATTATGATGTGAATGTTATTGACAAGAATTCAGTTAAAAGACATCAGAAATTACATGAGACAGATAAGATTATAGAAAAGGGAGATTCAACTATTTGGAAGCTCAAGAACGGATTAGAATTCGATCTTGGCAAGGAGATTTCTGACCAAATTGGTATTGATAAGATCCCAATGGGTATTTTGAATTTTCCGAAAGTAAACCAAATGGAGTATATCATAAACAAACTTAATGAAAAGCCGTATAGTAGAAGGGCTCAAGCGATAACATGGCGCCCTTTAATAGATCCATATCATCACGACCCTCCTTGTCTCCAACGAATCTGGATGCGAATTAAGAAAGAAAAACTTATCATGCAGACCACATGGAGGAGCCGAGATCTATTCCGCGCGTGGGAGGCAAATGTGAACGGAATGATTCGATTCCAATATATGGTGGCTGATAGATTAGGAGTGGAAATGGGACATTACTTAGATTTTAGCAATTCCCTTCATATTTATGGAAACACGATATCGGAGATTAAAGATATTCTTACACGAATGCGTAATAAGGATGAATTACCCGAAGAAGTTATTAAATTAATCGAAAAGAATAAATAAAATTTAGAAGATTCTCGGAAAGACTGTTTTGGTGTTTTTTTCGATTTGCGCCTCTAAAACACCCATATCAATTTTTTTTATAGCGGCAATTTTCACCAATACATCCTTTATCATACTGGGAGTACCAATCTGTCCGGAATATTTTACGGGACCATCACTTTCTAAAAGTAAATGCTCTTGATCGACTAATTCTACAACCTTTTTTACGGGAGGGGAGTATGAAATTGCTGGAGTGATTGAGAAATAATATCCTCTTTCAATACCCAATTTTAATAACTCTTCAGGACCAGAATACCAATGAATATTTACGTTGGGAAGTTCATAAGACGATAATATTTCAAAAATTTCCTTTTCCGCTCCTTTCGTATGCAAATTTATAGGTAATTTAAGCTCTTGAGCTAAAGAGAGCATTTTTTTAAAAATCTTCGTTTGGATTGGATAAAGAGTTGTATCCTTCACAAAGTAGTGGTCTAAGCCTATCTCACCAATGGCGCATATCTTATTGCTATTCTTTCTAATAATTTCAATTATTTCATCTAAATTTTGGTCTATTTTCTTATTCATTTTGACTTCTTCGGGATGAATTCCTAAAGCAGGATAGATCATATCATAATTCTCTGAGATCTCTATAACTCTAGCTAAGCTCGTTTGACTCATTCCAACAGAAATAATTTTGTGTACTCCCGCTTTCTTAGCATCCGTCAGTATCTCATCTAAGTTAAGATACAAATTCGCATGGCAATGGATATCTACTAGCATTTTTTATTTTTGATGTTATTTTATGATAATACTAATGTATGGAATCAAATAAGCTTCCACATAAGAATAATTTAAAACTGCACAATTAAGTCCTACTTTAAAGGCCTTAAGCTCGCCCTTACTCACAAATCATTAAAAATTATTTACCTTCTCTCGTAACTGAGTAATTTGCATTACGAGTTGGAACTTTTTGCGCTTATTGTAATTATTGGTTTCTAAAATATCTCTCAGATCATTCAATTGCTTAATGAAATAATTCTTTAAATCTTCCTTGGTTACATGACCTAAAAGCTTAGGAAGGGGTTTTATTTTATCTAACTTTTTTTCTCGCAATTGAGAAATTGCTTTTGCCATCTGTGCTTGAATTCCCTTGGAATCTGTTGATTCACTGAGTTCTAAAGAATCAAATGAGACTTGTAATCCGTCAATAAATGCTTGAAGATCCTCGATTTCGACCTGATCAGACATTACTAATATATTCTTATCATTTAAAATAAATTAAATTTCTTACTTATTGTTAAGAAATGCATTAATTTAATTTTTTTTAGATCCAAATTAAGCTAATTTGTATACTATGAATTTAATATATAATTAGGTTTTGGCAAAAAACAAGGAAGAAGAACTATGTATTACTCTCGTTATTTTCTTTAACTCTCTCCTCAATCTGGGTTATTCTTTCGGGGATTTGAGCAACAGAGGGGAGAATGAAATCTGGGTTATACTTTTCAAATTTTTCTTTTGAGAATACTCCAGTTAACACTCCAATAGTTATTGCGTCCACTTCTTTTCCCATCTGAATATCTGTATGCATATCTCCAACCATTACTACTCTATTTAATGGAGCATTCATTAGCTTAGCTGCTTTAGTAATACTTTCAGGATGAGGTTTTAAATTCTTTACATCTGAACGAGTAATAATCTTCCCCTCTAATTTTTGATAAAGGTCGGAAAATTTAGAGAGTCTTTCTTCTGCCTCATCTTTTGAAGATGTGGTCGCTATCGCATAATTAAATCCTTTTCCATCTAGAAACGTGAAGAGATCTCTCACGCCCTCATATAATTCTACTTTTTTATTCTCTTCTTTGAAAATTTTGGATGAAATATAAAGGGCACGAACCCTCTGAAAAAAATTTAACCCCAGCTTCTTAAAAATTGCCCACATCAATTTCATTCCGAGGTTTTTACGATTTTCTCCCTGAATAATTTCATAGGTGAGTTCTTCAATTTCCGTCTCCGTTTTTTCATCAGTTTCAATATGGAATGTCTTATAGATTTCTTTCTCTATTTTATCTCCGATTTCTGTTGAATTGATGAGGGTTCCGTCCAAATCAAATACAAAACTTATACCATTATCCATATTATTTCGTCAAAATGTAGTATTTGATTAAAAAATTCCTATTCAATTAGCTAAAGAAATTACCATCAACAATATCACTAAAAAAGTTTTAGAAATAACCTAATAATTATCATAATTTTAGTAAAAAAATTTGAACAAAGAAAAATATCTTTTGATATAGAAGAATACGAATAAAATATAGAATAATAAGAGATTTTGCGAATTAATTGAGATTATGCCAGACTTATATAACTTAGGAATGAGATTAACTTTTATAAGAAAATTTAGACACTTTCCAGAGCAATGGAAGGATAATTTCAATTGGGGAGATTTAACTTTAGAAATTGGATGTGGTACTGGGGAATGGTCAAGAATTCCAAAAGAAAAACATAAAGTTGTAATCGGACTTGAAATTTCTGAGAAATTTTTAGACACTCATATATCTAATAGAAAAAAAGGCATTAAACACCATTTTTGTGACCATTTAGTATGCGCAAGTGCCGATTATCTTCCATTTAGAAATAATTCAATTGATGTGGGTTACAGCTGTGATGTTATTCATCATATACCCTTGAAATCTCAATCAAAATTTTTTAAAGAAAGTAAACGGGTACTCAAAAAGTATTATATGCCCTTGGAAATGAAATTATATGGATTTCCTCTTATATTTGCAACTGTTGCCGACGAGCTCCAGAAAAGAATTTGGGGTTATGATTATAATTATAATCGTTTAATTTTTTTAAATAGCTTTAAATTAAAAAAACATAGGCAGACTTTCATGTATGATTGGTTTATTGCAGACTGTAAGGAGTAAAACAAAATATAAATATCCATAAGAGGGGTATTTGAACCATTGCGTTTAGTATTTCAGAAAATGTAATTCTTATTTTGAAATGTCTATACGATTTGTTAAATATATTATATTTCTTTTTAAATTGGTTCAAATTTTTGAAGATCATCCACTAAAACCTCAGATATTTTTTTTAGAACTTGTTTTTGAAGTCTCAAATTATAAATTCTAATCCTATCGGAAAATTCTATTTGTATTGTCTTGCTCTGATCTTTTTTTTGAGCTCCATATTTTTTGGTTATAAACCCTCCCTTAAGAACATATTCCTTTCGTCGAGGATGACCCGGAGCAATTGGGATATCAAGGTCAAGTAAATCCTTTATCAATCGACCGCGAAGATTTTTGTCCCAATCTTTTTTAGGGATCGAATTATTAATTAATGATTTCAAATTATTGGTTCCAAATATTACATCGACGTCTCGATACCCGTTTGGACGCTTTTCAGTTTCGAAACCATGGATGTCTAATAATATTGATCTTCCAAAATTCTGTATAGAATCATTAATATAGGTATCCAATTTATTATGATAAAGATCATAGATTTTAGAAGCTAAATCAGAGGATTGTACAAATGCTCTCTCTTTTTTTCTATTGAGGTCTATTCTACTTCTATGAATTTTTGAGATAACATAATATGGTTTTTTTGGCTCAGAATGTTTTTTATTGAATGTAATTTCAATTTCTTTTATTAATTGTTTCCCTAATTGTATTGTATACTTATCTATTCCAAGCACTCCCTTATTTCGATTAGGTATTCCACTAAGTTTTAACGTTCCCCCATGTGGAATAGAAATTATTAATGGTATGTCCCCTCTTTGAAATTCAATATAAGTAGTGAAATCTCTCATAATCCTTGCAGTCATTTAAGAAGAGTTATAAATAAAAAAAGAATTTAAGGATTCTACAGAAGTGTTATGTATCTCCAAATTATAAATATACCCAACCAGAGAATTACATTTATAATGCCAAATATATAATACGGCCAAGGAGATTTATGAAGTTTGAAAAGTAGATGCGCGAATACCCATGAGCCAGCCGCCCCAATTGCTACAAATATAATATCCACTACTAAGTTTTGTATACTATCCAATCGAAACTCAAATTTAATCCCTAAATCATATAAGATCGTATTCTCAAGCAGCTCCCAAAGGATTCCAATTGCAACGGTTATTATCCAGACTGCCCATAAAGGTAAGTAAACTTGAGAGGTCCCATCCTCTTTCGACATTGGAATCGTGTAAAGTAGAGAAAAGAATAAAAAAATCGCAATTCCCCCACAGAGATGGCCGATTGAAAAAAAATCTATATATGATTGTCCTACTTCACCAGGTATTTCTGCGATAAACCAATTTCCGATCATTTTTTATTTGACTTTTATAGACGATAATTTTAGATTCTAATGTAAAGATTCTCTAATAAATTTGATTTAATTTGGTTGATTACATCAAATATAGTTTACAAGATCTAATTTTAAATTTCACTAATATCACAGGTTTAGATTCATTGGCAGAGAGCAAAACGGGTTTCGTGGTGTATTATGAGAGAAATTCTCTATATAGCTTTAATGCTATAGTGGCAGCACTCGAAACCGATGAAGAAACACGAAATATTGATATCTATTATGTTAAAGGCTCTGATACCCTATTGTCAAGTATCAAAAACGCTTTAAATCAAAATGGAATTGTAGTGGTTGGATTTTCTATATATTCAACTCAATTTTGGAAATATAGAAAAATATTGAGAAAAATAGCATCCAAATTTAAAAACCAAGTCTATTTAATTGCGGGAGGGCCTCATCCTTCGGGAGATCCGCGCGGGACATTGAAATTAGGATTTGATTATGTATTTGTGGGAGAGGCAGAAAAAACAATTACCAAGTTCTTTTCCAAACTTAAACATGGAGAAAAACCTAAAAATATTCCAGGAATCGCTTATATAGATGAAAATGAGAGATATCAATTTAAAAAAAACCGAGACACCATAGATTTAAATGATTATCCTCCATTTCCACTAAAAAATACGCAATATGGAGCTATTGAAATAAGCCGGGGATGTCCTTATAAATGTTATTTTTGTCAAGCATCTTATACAATGGGTAGCATTCCAAGATATAGAACTGTAGATGAAATTTGTAAATATATTCAAATTTTAGCAAATGAGAATTTAGTTGATATACGATTTATCACTCCAAATGCATTCTCATATGGCTCTAAAGATGGAAAAAGCGTGAATCTTAAAAAACTCGAGGAATTGCTTTCACGAGTGAAGCAGATAATCGGAAAAAACGGACGAATATTTTACGGTTCGTTTCCATCAGAAGTAAGACCGGAACATGTGTCACGAGAAGTTTTAGATCTAATTTTGACATATGCAGATAATGATAATATCATTATAGGTGGGCAATCGGGAAGTCAGCGAATGTTAGATATTTGTAATCGTGGACATACAGTAGAAGATATATACGAAGCAGTAAAAATAGCAAAAGATTCGGGATTAAATGTGAATGTGGATTTCATTTTTGGGTTACCAAAGGAAAATAAGCAAGATAGAAAAGAGACTCGAAAAGTGATGAAAGATTTAATTGATATGGGTGCTAAGATACATGCTCATACCTTTATACCATTACCTAAAACTCCATTTTCTAACGCTCATCCAAAAAAAATCGATAAACATACTAAAGAATTCATTAAAAAGAATATGGCCGATATTTATGGAAATTGGAAAAAACATGAGAAGATATCATTTCAGATTCAGAAAAAATTAAAAAAATAGCTAAATTGGAATTAGATTTTAAATAATTATTACTTGGAAACGATAATTTTATTATCTTTTATTGTGAAAAATCCTTCATTTTCTAACTGTGAAACAACCTTATTAATTTTCTTTTTCTCAAAATTCAATACTTTATATAGATCAGCTAATAATATTTCTGATTTCTCCAAAACAGTTTTCAATACTTTCCCTCTGAGCTGTCTGGTTGAACCTTTGAATTTTTTTTGTTTTCGATAGTGTCTTGAACGTTTATTTAATTCAGGATGTGTTTTTTTGAGCATTACTCCATAATCCATCAGTGCATAATACCATTCTCGGGGATTCTGAGTATCGGTTGTCTGTTCTAATAATTCCATAATTTCTTTATCATCTACATCGTCCCTACCAGGAAAGAAAAAATAAATATATACACGGCGGATATTTGTTTCGATAAAAAATGTGGACTTATTAAAGGCAAACGACACGATAGAAGATGCTGTATTATGTCCAATCTGGGGAAATGTTTTTAAAATCTTCACTTCTTCTGGAAGCTGTCCGTTATATTCATTAATTACCATTTCAGCGATATTCTTTAGCGCCACAGCCCTTTTATTATAACCTAATCCTTGCCATTCTTTTAACACATCATCTAAATCTGCGTTTGCTAAAGCATTGAAATCCGGGAACTTTTTGATGAACTCCAAAAATTTTTGAGAGACTCTACTCGTTTGGGTTTGTTGGAGCATTATTTCTGAAACCAAAACACAATAGGGTGAGATTTTATCTCTAAACGGAAATTTACGTCCTTTTTTATGATAATACTCGTATATTATATCTCTAAATGTCTCAATAACTTGATCGGATAATCCGTTTTGTTTGTATAGATTATGAAATTCTGAGATTAAAATATAGTACACCACGTTAATTTCTAAACTTAAAAATGTGAGTAGAATAATGAAATTTGGTGTTATTTTTTATAATTGGAATGAAATAGGATATGAATATAAAGGAATCGCTATGAGAATTATTTCATTATTTTGTAATATCCATCTTAAATTCAGTGACACCCCCCTCAATTCGTCTTACAGTAAGAGGGTAATCGGCACTGTCAATAATGTGGAGCATCGCTTTATTTTCTAGTAGAATAGTACCTGTAAAAGCTTTATAATTTAGTTCTCGAGCAATTTGTACAAGATAATTTAATAAGAATTTTGTTATTCCTAAACCTCGCCAATCTGGATGTACAGCAAACGCGATTTCAGCAACGGAAGGTTGATTAGTGCTAAAAAACCCCCCTTCAGCTACGATTTTTTTCACTTCATTTTCTTCATGAACTCCTACTAGGATCATACTAGTGCTATAGTCAATGATCACCATAGGAGAAACGGTTTTATGACGAAATGCCTTTACAGGTGTGAAAAACCGGTAATATCTGTCCTTTTCATTTAACGAATAGAGCAATTCTTGAATCCGCCGTTCATCCGTTGGCTTGACTGGTCGAATTTTAATAGTTTCTCCGTTAGATAAGTCCAAAGTAGTTTCATATTTTTCAGGATATATACTTATACGTCCTTCTATAGATTTGGGTAATTTCTGATCTGAATATATATAATTCCACTCTTTAGCTTTTCGTAATAATTCATCTCTAAAATCGGGATGGGCTATGTTAATCATCTGTAGAACGCGTTCGCGAATATTTTTCCCATATAAATAGGCTATTCCCCATTCAGTGACGACATAATGGACCTCGTGCCGAGGGATAACCACCCCAGAACCAGGTTGGAGATTGGGTACGATTCTTGAGACGATCTCTCCATCTTTAAGCTTTGCTGTAGAAGGCAACACCATAATAGGTTTTCCTTCCGGGGCTCTCCCCGCACCACGTACGAAATCTGCTTGGCCCCCGATTCCGCTGTAGAATTCATGCCCGATAGAATCTGAATTCACCTGACCTGTGATATCTACAGAGAGTGCGGCATTAATTGCAACTTGTTTTTTATTTTGACTAATTATGTATGGGTCGTTAACGTATTCGACGGGATGGAATTCAATCATCGGATTATTATCAACGAAATCATAGAGTCTTCGTGAACCCATCACAAACGAACAAATAATTTTTCCTTTATGTAATGTCTTCTTTTTACATGTCACTATACCCTCTTCTACCAGATCCACCACACCATCGGAAAAGACCTCACTATGTACACCTAAATCCCTTTTATTCATAAGTGCTTGTGTGACGGCGTTCGGTATTTGTCCAATCCCCATTTGGATCGTGGACTCATCTTCAATAAGAGAAGCTACATAATTTGCAATTTTTTTAGCTATATCGTCGGGTTCATCATATGAAAATTCAAGGATATCACGATCAACAACCACAAACGCGTCAATATCCGCTATATTTATAAAGGAATCTCCTAACGTGCGTGGCATATTTGGATTTATTTCCGCAATAACATAATCCGCAGCTTCCGCTAAAGGCTTGACGATATCCACATTAATCCCATAACTACAAAATCCATATTGATCGGGGGGACTTACTTGAATGAGGGCTGTATCTAAATGCATTTGACCGCTTAAAAAGAGTTTAGGTATTTCTGATAAAGGCATCGGTGTATAGTCTGCTTGTCCCCGTTGTACTGCTCCTCTCAAACTCTTTCCAATGAAGAACGCATTATGTCGGAATAAGTCCTCAATTCCGCCCGCCTTTTTATAATATTCTAAATCTGATAAGCTTAGAAAGTGGATTATCTCAATGTCAGGTAATTCTGGACTTAGTTCAATCAATTTTTTAGTGAGATCCAAGGGCTCTGATAATCCAGAGTCTATGAATATCCGATCTGCGGGATTAATATAATCTCTAATAGCTTTTTCAAGTGGGACTTGTTTATCTTGGTATTTTTTTATATATGAATTACCATCCATTTTCTTGGAAACCATTATTATTAATTAATTTATTATAAAGGAAAAATAACGATTAAACTTTATTTATAGGAAGATTTGGGAATTCTAAAGAAAAGCGTGTATTTCGAATTTAAACCGTGAAGATATATAATATTTGTACATTAAAATGAAAAAAATGAAAAAAGAAACTATATTTTGTTGAATTTTTTCTTTATATTCTTTACTCGATTTCTATTCTTCCCCCAATCATATCCTCCAATGCGGGATTGTGATCTCAGATGGATTAGGTTATTCTCCTCATCAAAATAGACCTCAACATCATCCTCAAATCGGAACAAAAATGTGGTGAATTTTGCACGAAGATAATTTTCTTTATTGTCTAAAATCTCAGTACGGCTCATTGAATTAATAACTTCAAGCATTTTTTTACTGGCCTCATCTACCGATGTATTTAAGGGGAGCGGTTCAATATAGTGTTTTTCATCATCCTCTGGTGCTTGAGTTGACACACATACATGTTTCTCTGGGCAAGGGTAAAATTTGCCATCCTCCTTCAGCCCTACTTTTCTCTCTTCAGAAGGCATACTAATATATCACCTATTAATTGGATTAATAGAAATTAACTAAGACAGATATTAAAGATTTGAGTCTTTAAAAAATAAACTTTTCACAAATAAAGTTAGCGGAGTATAGGAAAAATCGCATTCACATTTGTATTAGCTAATAGGTTTTTTCTATTTTATAAAAATTAGGTTTAAGTAAAGACGGGATATAATTTTAATAATAAGTATATAAACACATCGAAACTGAGTTCAATGAAAGATAAATTTGATATGGTCGGAACCAAAATCGAAGAGTTCTCATTGCCAAATTCACGTGGAGAAAAAGTAAATATCCGAGACCTTCAAGGAAAGAACGTAGTAGTGGTCTTGCTAAGAGATATTAAGTGACCGTATTGTAGATGGCATATCGGGCATCTACGCAGAGATTATGATAAATTCCAAGAGAAAAATACCGAGTTATACCCTATTTTAGTAGATGAGGAAGAAAACGCTCAAAAGATGGAAGAAAAATATGCTCGAAATAGATATCCCATATTTTACGATAAGGAAAACCAGGTTGCGAAAATGTTAAACCAGGAGAAAAAGCTATTGAAGTTAGGGAGATTACCGGGATTACTGATACTCGACAAGGAAAATATCATACAATATGCCTATTATAGCGATTCAATGAAAGATATCCCAGAAAATGAGGAACTTTTTAAAGTTATAAATAACCTGAATGAATAAGCGATTTGGAGGGAATAAAGAAAAAAATGCTGGTCTTTATTCTTAAAAGTTAGCCACACTTTCCAAATTAATCCTTTTCTTTTTATGTTTTTATCATACCTTCCTTTCATAATATTATTAGGCAAGCGATTAAATCATTATATTAAAGAAGGTAAAATTAGGAGATTAAAGGTGCCGATTTTCCAATATAAGAAGATCAAAATTAATTACATAGATAAGGGAAAGGGAGTGCCGTTAGTGTTATTAATGGGATTCGGGACACGGATGCGCGCATGGACTTTCCAAATAGCATATTTTAAAAAACGATTGCGGGTAATTGCCTTGGATAATCGTGGAACGGGAAGGAGTTCACGACCCGATTATCCTTATTCGATGGAGATGTTTGTTAAGGACTTGGAACATTTATTAAAGCACCTAAACGTGAATGAGAAAGTCTTTCTTTGTGGAATATCGATGGGTGGGATGATTGCTCAACAGTTCGCACTGAAACACCCGAAAAAAGTAAAGGGATTAATATTAATTGCTACATCTGCGAAGGCTGACCCACAGGATTCGGTGGAAAGCATGAAAATAATTACCTCCCTGCCTCCAGAGCAACAACTCAAAACGAGAACTTCCTTATTATATTCCAAATCATTCCAAAAAAGAATTTTTAAGGATGAACAACTGCGAAGATTCTTTTTAAACGGTATGGGCAAAAATACGACGACACTCCAGGACTATCGCAACCAAGCGGCAGCTCTTAGGAAGCATGATACGAGAGAACAATTAAAAGAGATCCCCCATCCTAGTCTCATAATTGTGGGTTCAGAAGATATAGTACTACCTCCCTCGCACTCTAAATATTTGGGTAAACATTTGGAGAATTCTAAACTAATCATTCTTGAAGGATTAGCACATGGTTTAATTGTCGAAGCAGCTCAAAAAGTAAATCGAATAGTATGGAAATTTATACAAAACTTTCCTTGATGAAACATTTAAACAAGTATATATACTATATTCATCAAATTCTTATTTTTACTTGGATTAATAAATAATTAAGTTTTTTATTCTAAAATGTAATATAAATGGTAATGAAATCATTTTAGAAAACCAATATTTAAAAAATCTAAAAAAAAAATTAACGTGATATCAAATGGGACTAAAATTAGCTTCATTTTTATCTGTAACAGCATTATTTGCTCTGGTTTATGCGGTAGTATTTGCTATTATGTTTTGGTTTCTCGGAACTGCGTGGTGGTCTCTTTTATTGATGATAGCTTTCACGGTGATGATCATCTTAATCCAATATGGCATATCTCCGTATCTGATACAATGGATATATGATATAGAGTGGATAGATTATGATCAATATAAGGCAAGATATCCACATTTAGCCAATACTCTTGATAAAGTCGTGAATATTAATAAGATCAATATGCCGCGCTTGGGCATTATCCACGATAAGAATCCGAACGCTTTTACCTTCGGACACACGAAAAATAACGCCAGAGTTGTATTAACACAAGGTATCTTGGAATTCTTAGATGATGATGAACAAAACGCAGTATTAGCTCACGAACTCGGGCATGTTATCCATTCTGACTTTATTTTGATGACCATCGTATTCGCTATTCCAATGATCCTCTATACGATCGCTCGGTGGGCCTATTATGCAAGCTTTTTCAGAAGAGGGCGTAGCGGTGATAGTGATGAGGCAGCTGCGATTGGTTTAGCTTTGATAGCAATTGCTGCTCTTTCTTATCTGGCATATTATATTGGATCTCTTATCGCTCTAATCGTTAGCAGGATTAGGGAATATTATGCTGATGAACATTCGGCAGAATTATTGGAAAATCCCAATCATCTTGCGACCGGACTTGTAAAAATTGCTTATGGTTTAGTAGCCGATCAAGGATTAAGTATAGAAGAACGTAATAAATCACGGGTCCGTGGTTTGAAAGGGTTAGGTATTTTTGATCCGAGTGATGCGAAACACCTTGCTGTCGAATCCGTAGGAAAGGGTGGAGCGTATTCAATGGATGCGATCGAAGCAGCCGCAGCGTGGGATCTTTATAATCCTTGGGCGAAATATTTCCAAATATTCAGTACACATCCCCTACCTGCCAAGAGAATTCAGCGTTTAAATCAACAGTGTGAAGAATTTGGAATCCAACCAGAAATTGATCTCTCAAAGGCAAAGAAGATTAAAGAAGAACAAGCGGGAAAATCAATGGCTGGGGAATTTCTGACCGATCTATTCTTCAAATATCTTCCAACCATCTTATTCATCCTATTCATCGTTTTCACTGTATTTTGGTTATTAGATCTTGCCGGATTGATAGTTCTACCTTTTGGTTTGGGAGTATCAGTGAACAATTTTCTGTTGATTGCTGGAATATGGTTTTATGTCATTGGTTTCGGTTATATCGCACGGACTCAATTCATGTATAGAAGCGGATTTAAGCCGATGAAAGTGGTGGATTTAATGACTAAAGTAAAAGCCTCCCCTGTTCGAAGTATACCTGCAATCATAGAAGGGAAGATCATCGGAAAGGGAATTCCGGGTTATTATTTCAGCGATGATATATACTTCCAAGATGACACAGGTTTATTATATATAGATTATCGTTTTGGAATAGGTTTGGTAGATTTCTTCTGGTCAATCCGTCGTGTTCCTCAACTTATCGGACAGAATGCCCGAATTAAAGGTTGGTTTAGACGGGGTCCATCTCCGTTTTTACAAGTGGATACAATAGAGGTAAGTGACCGAAGTTTTAGAAACTACAGCAAACATCTAACTTATATCGGAGCCGTTATTTGCTTTATTATTGGAGCAGTGCTGTTTTATTTCTGGTTTATCTAACTACCACATTTTTTTTCTTTTTTTAAATTTATTCTACAGTTTTTATCTTTCGTTTTTTAGTTAGAAAAGGTTCCTCACGCAATTTTACAGAGTATATAGAAAAATTATTCTTTTTAGACCAACTGATCCAATTATGGCACAAAACAAAGATAAGCAGGTAGAATTAATGACTCCTTTAAAGAATTTAAAGTCATTGAATGCTGTATTGAATTCTGCTAATGCGGTATATTTCGGAGTGGAAGATCTAAATATGCGCTCTTTTTCGGATAATTTTCAGCTAAAAGATTTAGCTTATATAGTTCAGAAATGCCATGATAATAAACTTAAGGCTTATCTTACTTTAATACGATCGTTTATGAGAATGAATTTGTCCTAATAGAAAAAATATTAAACAGAGCCATAGAAGTAGAAATTGATGCGATTATAGTTCATGATATAGGGGTAATTGAATTAGTCAAACAAAAAGGACTAGATTTTCATATTTCTACACAAGCAAATATTTCTAATTCTCATTCTGCGAGGTTTTATGAGCACCTTGGAGCCAAGCGGTTGATCCTTGCGCGAGAATTATCGCTTGACCAAATTAAAGAGATTAAATTAAAAGTACATAAAGTTGAAATAGAAACATTTGTACATGGGGCTCAATGTACCTCAATTTCTGGACGTTGCTATTTTTCAGCGGAAATTTGTGGCGCACAAGACTATTCAGCGAATCGGGGGAAATGTATTCAACCATGTCGAGGTAAATGGAGAGTGTATGATGAAAATGAGAATGAATTCCTTTATGATGGAGTATATTTCATTAATACTAAGGATCTGTGTATGATCAAATATATTCCAGAGTTAATAGAAGCTAATATTGATGCGTTCAAGATAGAAGGACGGATGCGGGATCCAATTTATATCGAGACCGTTTCCCAATGCTATCGAGAAGCCATCGACGCATATTATAATTCTTCATTTTCAGAACAAAAAGTCGAGGGGTGGCTAAGCAAACTCAAACGGGTGTATAATCGGGGATTTTCCACCGGATTCTATTTCGGTATGCCCGATGGAAAAGAAATTGTAAGGAATAACCACGGAAATATCTCGGAATATAGGAAAATGCAGATTGGAAAGGTTTTAAATTACTTTCCAGAAAAGAAAGCTGCCAAATTATTACTCCATAGAGGGAAATTGAAATTAGGTGATGAGATCTTCATTATAGGCAAAAATACAGATACTTACTTACATCAAAGGATTTCTTCAATTCAGATTAAACAGAAAAAAAATCTAGTTGAGACTCCGCCCATATTAAAAGGTTCTCATTTGCGTGTTGGAATAACTGTTGAGAAAGAAGTTAAGAAAAATGACGGAGTATATATATTAACAAAAAAGGAAAAGAAGCATTAATAATAGAATTTTTTAGTAATTTCCTTCCAATCCTCTTTTATTTTTGAAGATTTATTTATAAATTATTGATGATATGAATAAGAATCAATTCCTACTCTTTAGATTCAAAAAAATGGAGGGAAATAAAGTTTGAATAATTTATTTAAAGATTCAATTAAAAAATTTTAGATTTAGATGAAAAAGTAGCTATAATTACGGGAGGTGCTGTAGGGATAGGAGAAGCAATAGCGTATAGATTAGCAGAACTTAACGCTAAAGTTTTAATTACTGATGTAGACGCCGAAAACGGAAAAAAAAACAGCTAAGAAAATTAAAGACAATGGAGGTATTGCCGAATTTAAAATGGTTGATGTGAGCGATTTAAATATGGTGAGAGATTCCGTGGTTTATTGTGTTAATTAATTTAAGAAAGTGGATATTTTGGTTAATATGCGGGAATTTTTCCAATGAGACCTATTTGGGATATCGATCAAGAGTTATGGGATAGGGTTATGGATATTAATTTAAAAGGAGCTTTTTTTATGCGAAAGAGGTTGCAAAAATTATGAAGAATAATCAAATCGGAGGGAAAATCATAAATATAGCTTCTATCGATGCATTTCATCCAACAAGGAGTCTTATTCATTATGATAGCTCCAATGGGGGGATGATAATGATGACTAAAGCATTAGCTCTTGAACTGGCGCCTTTTAAAATTAATGTAAATGCAATAGCTCCAGGTGGAGTTTCTACGCCAAGCGCAGATGAAGTCCAGTCAATTGCAAAACAGCAGATGGAAAAGGCAGGAATAGAAGAGCAAGCGATTCAAGAGGTATTTACCACACGCATTCCATTTGGCAGAATGGGCGAGCCAGATGAGATACCAAGAGCAGTTATCTTTTTAGCCACAGATCTATGTAGTTATATAATAGGAGATACTATAATTGTAGACGGAGGATATTTGCTTTCATAATTTGGATTCAATCGAATATTATCTCCCCATAAACTTACCTGCTACTTTTCCGACAAATTTACGGGGTAATAATCTTGCGAGAGCAGTCATAAATTTATAATGCCATCCTGGTACTGAAACATCATCACCTCTCATTGTTGCTTTGTAAGCTTTTTTAGCTACTTTTTCAGCATTCATAAGGATTAACCGTGTGATAAAATTACCCGATTCCGACATACTTTCAGTTAATTCTGTTCTTACAAACCCAGGACATAAGGTTGTCACGGACACACCCGTCCCTTCAAGTTCAATGTTAAGAGACTCTGAAAAATTAAGAATATATGCTTTCGTTCCAGCGTAAACGGACGTCGTTGGAGTAGGAACAATTCCAGAGATCGACGAAACATTGAGAATCCGTCCGAATTTTCTCTTAATCATTTGAGGGAGTAGTAATTTCGTTAATCGGGTGGTTGTTATTATGTGAAGGTTAATCATGTCAAGTTCTTTTTTCCATCTTGTTTTATGATCAAATTGTCCAAATTCATTGAAACCCGCATTATTGACTAAGACATCCACTCTTAGAGAATTCTTTTCCAAAATTGCAACTACATCATCTGCCGCCTGAATTGATGCCAGGTCTTTAGAGATGATGTATGTATCTGTTCCATAACTTTTTTTGAGATTAGATTCCAATTTATTTAAAAGCCGTTCGCGTCTCGCGATAATTACTAAATCAAACCCTTTTTTCGCAAATATTTTAGCCAATTCTCTTCCGATTCCACTTGAAGCGCCTGTGATTAAAGCTCTAGGCGTTATTATTGATTCTTTTAAGGTCATAATAAATTTTTTTCTATTTTTGTATTGATTTCGGTTAAGAAGTTTAATTTTTATAGAAATATCACAAAAATATGGTAATTTTAAGATTCTAATTTCAAACCCGCATGTTGCCAACCCCGTTTCCCCGCTTTAAAATCATATACATTTTTATATCCCATTTTAATCAATTTCCTCGCAGAATTGGTACTCGAATGACATGAATAGCTCGCACAATACACTACTATCGGAAAGTTTTTATCAAACTTTTTAGGTACATCCGTTTCAATTCTCTCTTCGGGAATATTTATTGCGCCCGGAATGTGCTCTTTTTCGTATTGATCTTCGCTAAGCACTTCTATTAACACAAAATCCTTATCATTTTCTCTAAATTCAATTAGAGTCTCAATCGGAATTATTTTTAAATCAGCCATAATTTACCTCTACATTTTTTAATTCAAATAATAAGATCGCTTATATAATACTAATCTGTATAAGTTAGAAATTGAATCTCAAATTGGATTATTTTTGTTAGCTTCTTTGTTATAAAATTATTAAAAAAATAAGCAAGAAGTATTACTAAAAATTCTTATACTCGAAATTCGAGAAGAGTTCCTTAATCTTCCCCTTCTCCTCCTTTTCCAACCAGGTAGAACGAGTATATTCCCTTCTTTTTCCCAATTTGGAAATTTTTGGAAGCCATAAAGGATTATAGGGTAATAATTCAATTTTTTTTATTCCCTTTTTTTGGAGATAATCCTTCCAATTTTTTAAATTCTGTTCCGTGGCGGTGATCTCCGGTATTAGCGGGATCCGTGGCAATAACTCAATATCCTCTTTTTTTAATAGTCTTTCAAAATTCTCTAGAATCGTAGTGTTTTCCCTCCCGCAATATTTCTTATGATCTTCTGAGTCAAAGATCTTTAAATCGAAATATATCAGGTCTAAATATGGTAATACTAAATCGGAAAATTGTTCATAAGGAAAATGTCCGCATGTTTCCAAGCAAACATGGATATCATGATTTTTTACTTCCTTTAAAAATTCATTTAAGAAATTCATTTGCATTGTGGCTTCACCCCCAGACAGCGTGATTCCGCCACCTGAGTTTTTGTAGAATAGCTTGTCTTTTAATATCTCTTCCAGCAGCTCTTCAACCCCATATTTAAATGCGGTAAATTTTAAGGCGCTTGTATCACATACTTGAATACATTTTCCGCAATAATCACAGTTTTCAATTTGAATAGGATATCCTTGAGAAAAATCGATTGCTTCATTAGGACATTTCTCTTGACACTTTAAGCAGTTTACACAAGATTCAATTTCATAAGTGATCTCTTGTGTCATGGTTTTTGTCTCTGGATTTTGGCACCATACGCATGATAAGGGACACCCTTTAAAAAAGATTAATGTACGAATTCCTGGACCATCATCAAGAGCATTACGCTTTATATTTGTTAAGATCGCTTTCATAAATGCATATAAAAAAGAAAATAATCATAAATAAATTAATATTAAAAATTAATGTGTTTTAAATTCTGTCCGCTCTATGATTTCCATTTGGAGATCTTTATTCAAGTCAACAAAATAGGCATTATACCCCGAGATTCTGACCATTAACCATCCATAATTCTCAGGATTTTTCATTGCATCCCTAAGAGTATCGGTCGATACTACGTTGAACTGGATTTGCATTCCCCCTAAATCAAAATAACTCTGCGTATAGCCATAAAATTGATCAATGGTCTCTTCGTGTGTATCATGGGCACCCGGCACTAATTTAATGTTAAATGCGAGATTGTTTGGCATCTTCACGGTGTCTAATGCAGCTACAGATCGTATGTTTTCGATTAATACATCTTTATCACTGGGCACGGGAGTTAAGCCAGGAGTAAATGGTTTATTTGCTTTCCTCCCATTAGGTAGAGCTCCCGAGAGAGTCCCGAACGCTACATGATTAGACATACTCCAAAAGCCCACCAAATATCTGCCTCCTCGATAATTCTCAAATGAATAAAAATCATCATACACATAATCAATGATATCTTGTCCTATCGAAATTGTCTCGCTATCATCCATACCGAATTTTGGAATTGAGTCGATTCGCTTAAGAAGCAGTTCACCTTCTGGAGTGGAAAAGTTATTTGCAACATGTTGATTTAATTCTTTAAATGAGATTTCCTTCGTATCATATGCCAGAGTTTTTACGACCTTTAACGTATCAATAATATCTGCTAATCCAATCATCGCAACTCCAGAGGTATTATAAATAGCTCCTCCATCCACGAGATCCTTTCCTTTATCCAATGGTCCTTCATATAAGGAGCTTAATAGTGGAGAAGGATGAAGAAGTTGGTGTGTTGTTCCGAGATAATTATTAATCTCCACACTTTTTTCTATTATGAAATGAAGTTGTTTTTGAAAGGCATCTATAAAGGCATCGAAGGTCTTAAAATCAGAAACATCTCCCGTTTGAGGGCCAAATACTTGTGTATCGCTCACGATGGGATGAATCCCATTATTCAATGTCATCTCCATAGCTGCCACCATGTTATACATCATACTATTTGTATGTCCAAAATGTTTCCCGCAGATGGTGGGCTCAACGCAACCAGTCGCCGCCCATGTCCTCGCGTCCTCTAATTTTATCCCTATCTTGGTTAGAGCTTCTATCATTTTGAGATCATTATGAATCGACGGAGTGGCGTGAGTGTTGATGTTGACTTCTAAAAGACGATCTAAATATTCCTTTGAATTTACGCCTGGACAATATCGTGCGTTCATATTCGGATCTCTCAGCTGGAGCATCTCAGTCACTTTTAGGATTATAAATGTCATATCGCATACTGCTGTATGACCGTCTTTATCGACTCCTCCAATGGTAAGGGCAAAGTCTTGACTACTACCTCCGAATAAGTGATTACCTACATCTGGAACTAAAGGTGCTTGATCGGAGACTCTCATAAAGAAATTACCCATTAATTCTATTGCTCGCCGTATATACTCGTCTTTCTCTTCTTGAGACGTTATCTTTTTCATATCCGCTTCGAAATACGGTTGCAGCCAGTGGTCTAAGCGTCCTAAAGATAATCCCATATGAGGATTTTCTTGGGTAAGAGCAATCCACATAATCCAGATAGAAGTAATAGCCTCTTCCAGCGTTTCTGGAGGTTCGGCTGGCACCCGAGAAAGAACTGAAGACATGCCCAAAAGATCCTCTTTTCTCTGTTTCATTATTTCAGAGGTATTCTCAGTAATTTCTTGAGCTTTCTGTCTTGCATGTTCTCCAAGATTTTTTGAATAATTATGTACTCCTTCCAAGACTAATTGAATACCTTTATAAAAATCCTTCTTTTTTTCCCCAGAGGTAGATGCCTCTTTTTCCTCGATTTCTTGAAGTAATCCATTTACACCCTTTTGTAAAAATGCGGGAAAACCCGGAATCGTATGTGAGATTGCTTGTGTTTTCCACATAAAATAAAATACGAAATGTTCATCCATACGATGGGAAAGCGCATTATTATCAAGAACTCTGGTATATTCTCTGATGTTTCTGTCCATCCAATAAGGAAATACTTCATAATTGAGAATATCAATTGCTTGTTGGTCAATTACGTGTGGATTCAGCTCTCGGGCGTCGATTGAATATAATTCGGGCCAAAAAATAATTGCCCCAAATTCGGGATAAATCATTGTGCCTAAGGTCTTAGTGGTTGAGGTTCCAGGAAGAATTGACCAGTCTTGGATCATAGGTGTTTTCTCTGATAAAATATAATTAACTATTTTACCCATTTTTAACCCCGGATGTTCATGATTTCCATCTTCTGGAGTATAGCCGATTTCTTTGCAAATATCGGTTACGAGTTTCGCACGCTCAACACATACTTCTAAATCTGACATCGAACGAATGTATTTTAAATATTCGAGCTGTTTGAAATCGCTCAGAGTATATTCGCTCAAATAGGGATCGTCTAAATATTTAACCCGATCAATCTTATATCCTAAAGATTTATTTTTCATATGTTCTGTGCCATTTTTCCAATTGGAAAATTCTTCAAAGTCCATAATGTCCTTCTTTTCCCGCTCTTGTTGTCGTTGATCAAACCCATCTTTATGTCTGAGAAGAATATAACAGAGCAGAAAGAAAAATTTCGCCATATCACTTAAATTACCGATGGTGTGAATCTCGTTTTTTAGCATCATATTAATGACTTCTTCGGGCTTACTACGGGGTAGTTTTTTAAAGTCCTTCACTTTCTTATATTTGATCGTTACAGAGGGATTTTCTATCACATCTTCAATTATTTCCATATTACCCTCGTGAAAGATGATTGAAACGCTTTCCTCCTCATCCTCTTCAGTCGTAAAAAGGATTCGAGAATTAAACACGTGCCCGGTCTCCTCGTTATAAATCTCTTTTGTGTAGTTGGGATCCTCATCAAGAGTTTTTTTCATTAATCTGAATACGTTCGCAATTTTCTGTTTTACTCTTGCCATTTTAATACATCAATATTTATTTTTCTCTATACATAATCTCTTCCAAACGTTTAAATAATTTATTAATTACTCAAATAAGAGATCTATTAAAAAGAACACAAAATTTTGCAATATATCAAATAGTTGGAATATCCGAACATACCAGAAAACTCTGAAAGAAATTCAAAACTCTAATCTATACTTTCATTATAGATAGAGAGGAAATTAAAAAAGGAAAAAAATCAAAAAAAAATCAAAAATCTCACCTTATTTCAGCTTTAGGGAATTGATTTGTTTTACTAATTTTGATTCCATTCTCGATTGCAATGTTCCGTACCACGTTCAATCTTTTATTGATTACCAATTCAAACAGAAACATAGCGGGAATCGAAAAGAACATAATTAAGAACGGAATCAATGGAAGAATTATTAATGGGGGAAGAGCATCCCAAAAGGTTGGATATGCTGTAACAGTGCGGAATATAAAGAGAACAAATGTAATTATTGCCCCAATTCCTACATATCCTTTCAAAATACTATAATACCATCCTCCAACGTTTTTTACTTCCTCAGAACGCCTCTTATTCTTTACTTTCTCACGAGTAGAGAATACTATTCCCGATTCCAATAATACTAATATCGGTATGAAAAGCATAAATGAAATTATTGAGGTGAGTGGAAGAAGTACCACAAATCCAACTAAATAACTATATTCAATAGGAGCACCTCCGCTAGTAAAATCCTCAGAAAGAACCATATTTATAATTGTTTCATTTTCCGCTAGTATAAGTGAAAGGCTCACGGCCAATATCGCAGGAAGTAGAGAATAAAACCGTCTTGGAAGGTCAGGAGGATAATTTACCTCTTGAAGTTCATAGCTCAGTTTTTTTCCAATTATTTTTATATGAAGTCTCAATAGCAACGGTGATAGAAAAACACCAATAAATACCCCTATCATTGAGGTTATGATCAATGAGTAAAAAATAATCGGAATTTGTTGCATCATATTTACTCCAGGCAAGAAATCTACTACACGATTTCCAACATCACTTCCAGTAAATAGAATATTTACCAATATAAAAATTATGGATGTACCACCCATTATGGTTAAAAATATAAACAGCTTTACTCGGTTTCTTTTGTTCATTTAAAACTTCCATCCTTCTAAAAAATAGTAAATAATAGGTGACTCTAAGAGGAAGAAGTATTTAAAGTTGCTGGTATGACAATCCCTCCCCGGTTGAATCCGGTCGGGGGGCATTTATGTTTGAACAATAGGTTCAATTAAAATTGATCCCGAAATCAATAGATACAAAACTCCGTTTAAGAAACTAAAGAATTATTATAATTAGAAAATAACAATAAAAAATAGTGTAAGAATGACAGAAATATAAAAAAAAATGAGAATTATTAGTTTGTTTCATAAACTAATTATACAGCGTCCCTTCATCTAAAATTCCAATTTTTCAATAATTTACAATTAATCCTTTTTCCCTAAGTTTCATTAAAATATTTACAGATTCAGAGTCTAATGGATTTCTTCTAAGATCAATAAATTTAAGGTTTTCTAATTCCAATAAAGAACTCGGGATATGGATAATACCATTATTCCATAGGGTCAATCTCCAAAGAGATTTAAACTTTTTAATCGATTCGGGTATATCGGTTAATTCTATATATAAAACCGTTAGTGTGGTTAAATCTTCTAATTCCCATATCTTTTCAGGATTCTCAAACGAAACATTTTTTCTCTTTGAAGGTCTATTGCGATTTTCAATTTGTAAGATATCCAAATCGGGAAAGGTGGCAAAATGGTGCGGAATTTTCGCATTCCCAAACAACAATAATTTTAACCATCCTAGGTTTTCCATATTCAGTTGAAAACTGGGCAATCTATTTTTAGTATCAAAAATGTGCAAATACAGCGTTTTTAAATGGGATAACTTTTCCATAGATTTGGGTAATGAAGGAAAATATTCATCCAATTCTGCTTCTAACTGGGAAATATGTGCGTTATGAATGCTGAAGTAGTAAAATTCTTTCTCATATTGACGCCTAACTTCGTCATCATCAAAATCATTTACCAACTTAAGTGGTAAAGAAAACCTTTTTGAAATATCTAAAACCATATCCGCTTCTTCTTCCCTTACACCATGTTTTAATAAAGTTTCTTTTCTAATTTTTCTCAAATATCTCTCACTTCGCTTATATTCGGGTATTTTAGGTTGTGGATATAGTTTAATACTAAGTGAAAATGTCAAACATATCAGATTTAAATAGGGGATTTATTTTAATCTCGAAAAATTTTCCACACCACGCTCTTCGAGTTTGCTAAATTGTGTTCGAAATTTTTGATTCTGATCCTTATCGATGGTGAAATATTCTAAAAATGGAATGTTATATAGAACTTGGGGAAACGAGGTAAAAGGGTTTTGGTCTAATTTTATTCTCTCTAACGATATCAGTGAACTAAAAGTCTCAGGTAAGGAGGATAGGTTATTACCTCCCAAATCTAGAAATTCAAGATTTCGAAGGCTCCCCAACGAGTCTGGAAGGTCTTTTAGTCTATTTTCTCGCAAGTGTAAGTCCTTTAGGGTAGTAAGGGCTCCGACTGAGTCTGGAAGATGTTCGAGACGGTTATAATCTAAACCTATATATTCAAGGTTTTTCAGGTTTCCGATCGAGTCAGGGAGAAGGGATATTTCATTGTTTGAGAGATTTAAATCTCGTAAGTTTGTAAGGTTTCCGATCGAGTCGGGGAGGTGCGAGATTGTATTTCTAATTGCTCCCAAATCGATTAAATTGCGTAATTTTCCGATACTCTTTGGAAGTTTAGTGAGCTTATTATCGCTTATACGTAGTATCCTTAAGGAAATGAGATTCCCTACAGATTTGGGTACATTACTTAGAGAATTCATATCAAGATATAGCTTTTTCAGCAATTTTAAATTACCGATTGATTCTGGGAGCACTCTGAGCTCACATTCGTAGCAACCAAGAGCATGAACGTGCCCTTCCGAAATGGAGAATCCCATCTCTGTTGGCCATTGAACTTTTTGAGTGAGAGAGAATTCTCTCTCCGCTATTCGCTCTATATCTTGCAGGGCTTTTGCCTCCGCTCGGAGCATACGTGCGCCCCGAAATTCAATAGTTTCTCCCATTTTTGATGTAAAATAGGTAATTTTTTTGGAATTCATAAATCAAAATGTCTTTTTAAAATTTATGGCGCCGAGGATTTATTGGTTTAATATCTCCTCGATCTTATCTAATATTCGATCCTCTATATAATTCTCGGTGATCTTCGAGGACTCAAATATTCAGCAAGAACTCCCAAGGAATCGGATCTCCCTTCTTTAATATTTTATACGCTTCGGTATAAGCTTTCAAGGCAGTCTCTGGTTTATAGATATAATCAGCCCCATTATCTTTATGATATGTATAGCAAAATAGATTATAACCGTTTTCCTCGTTAAACCCGAAAATATCATTAAACATCAGCTTGAAAATCAAGCCGTAAGTCGCCACTTGTGGGATAGAGTCGGCAAACACACTTCCTATTCTATTGGTGTTGAGATCGAAGTTGAGGTCAGGTTTATAATCACAAATATATATATTCTTTCCGATAATGACGACATGGTCAATATGTCCCGTAAGCAAGTTTCCGCTGGAGGGATCGGGATAGAATATCGGAACTTCGCTAACTACGATTATATCCTCGCAAATATCAAAGCTGGCAGGAATCACCCAATCATGGTGTGGTCCTCCAGCATTCTTAGTTTGGTATTTTTGTTCCATTCCGAGAATTTTTGCAATTCGCGCAACTTCATTTAGTTTATGGAGTTTATCTAAATCACTTCCTCCTTTTATAATTATATCATTATTAAAAATTTTATAGAGTTTAGGATATTCCACGTTATCCATATTAGTAGTATAAGGTCCTTTACTAAAACTCGATACTCTTAGAACTTTATCGAGCCCAAAAATCCTGTGATATCTCTGTACTTGGGCGGGCATTCCCCCCTCCAATGCGTACACCAATTCTAAATATTTCTCAAATACTTCCAGATTATTAGGTATCCGTAATATATTGCCGTTCTCATCTATTTGTAGTTTAAATCCTGGATTGTATTGTGTTTTTGAATATGAATATTCATACTTGACCTGTTTTTTAAATTCTTCTAAAATGGTTCTTCGAAATTCTATTGACTCTTCTAAATTGTTGAGAACCTCCTCATAAAACTTCACATCAGAAGGATCATCGGTAAGAATGTAAGATTTAAGAGTCTTGACTATTGTTTCAAGGTAATAAATTGACATATGATGAAAGGATCCCGATGATATACTGTTTGAGAAAGCTGTTGCTGTAGTATCCCCATATCCGCACTCAGAAGCGACTTCTCTCAATGCTGGTTTTTCACCCAAATGACGGTAAAAGGCTCTCCAAATATCTCCAAAGAGATAATATTCTTTTTCCTCAAGGTTAGTTCCGTATAGTTTATGAGCATGTCTACTTTTCCATGCAACATGTGGTCTCTGGGGATAATGGTTATTGAAGCACCAATCGTCAATACGGGATGCGATATGCTCCTTAGCAAAGTCATAATATGCGGGGCTGACTGCGCCCCGAATATATTACCTCTTTAGTTCTGGAAAAAGGCTTATGAACTCATCATAGCTTCTCCCAGTAATTACTTCTTGCATCCAAAATAATATTGAAAAAATTTAAGTCCATTTTATCTTAATCCATCCGTACGGTGCTTTAATATTCGAGCTAGAAACTACTACCTTTCTTGTGACTGGATATAGGACCTCTCCTATATTAAAATCATGCTCAATTTGTTCCACCATCCGTACAATTTTAAAATGACTTCTACGATTAGTGGATACTACTTGACAGAGCCAAGTTTCATTTATCCGTGGTTTAACTTCTCCCTCCTTATCTGGTAAAATCAAGAATCCGTTTTTATTCCCTACAGCATACCCTGGATTTTTCCGATCGGGTTGGTCAAAAGCGACTACCTCCAGATTAGCGTATCGTCTAAGAATTTCTAAATTATCTTGAAAGGTCAGAAATAAGGTAATTCCCAGAATACTTGAACCTTGTCCTACGCGCAGAATGCATTCATTTTGATTCAGAGAAGTAAGTTCATTCTCAAGGGATTTGTAAAAACGAATTAAGCCCATAAGATTTTCATCGTCTTGATTCGTGAAGGTTCTGAGTTCATGGGAAATAATTTCTCGGGAAAAGTCATTAATAGCGTTAAGAATAGTATGTTTTTCTAATGAGAAAGTGTTTGATTTCAAATATCCGGAATCAAGAAGTTGCTCATCAATTTTAATCGATCCCTCTGCTTGAAATCCATGATTTAAGACTTCGTTGAAGATGGGGATGGTAAACTCCTTATTCCTGAGATGATAGACATTAGATTCGGCAACGGCGATATTTTGCGCTTGATCCTCTAAAGTCGCATCCGAAACATGGAGTGCTCTCAGAAGGTCGTTTTTACCATCGGATTGAATTAGATTTTGAATATTTTGATCATTGAAAAATCGTGCCACATTATCCCTTAATCGGTTTTTTTGACTTTGATTTTTCTGAAAGATGCTAAATAATACCGCAGTTCGAATGGCACCTTTGATGCTTGAACCCGGAATATAGATTGAATCACTGGTCTTATTAAATTGATTGATTTCGTTTCTTCCAATATCTCCGATCAAATCGTAGGATCGTTCAATAAAATCTTGCCAAGTTATCCCGTATCTTCCCAAAAATTCCTTGACATCTCCTTCCCAAATATTATTCGAGAAATTTTCGCGAATATCATTAGTGAGATCGTCTATCATTCGCTCAGAGACGTGTTGAAGCACCTTATTGAAATCGATGATATGTATCTGGTTATCATCTGGTATGTAATCAAGCTGAGAATATGTAGTTCCCGACCCGATAAAAACAGGGGAGAGCCCTTCTAATTCAAGTTTATCAGAATCCCCTAATTCTTCCCATTTTAACTTACTCATTGCTTATTGCTCAGCCTCCTCTAGTTTACCAATATTAACATAAAACCCAAGCCCGTTTTTAAACACTTTATGGACATTTTCTGCGAATTCCTCTGATGCTACCTGGACTAAACGACCATCGACTTTTTCGGTAAAAATTGCACCTTCTTTTATAAATTTGATATCATTGAATCGTTGCGATCGAGTATCGGCGGAATAAATGTAACCGCTTTTATCATATAGATTAAAAAATTTCACTTTTTTCAAGTCGTTTAATGAGGGAAACACTAATGACAAATTCATATATCCTCCGCTGTTCTGATGATAAATTAAGGAATGATATGGAAAATTCTTTCCTTCGATAACGGTAATCTCATCACATAATCCACACCCGAGACTTCGATTCCCTCCAATCCCCTGATCCATAATTAATATGATGGCGGCTCGAACTTTTTCCATTAACTCTATTGGAAACTTATCTTCTTTTATTAAAAAATAAAACCCGGGAGTTAAAGTATAGTTAGTTTTCTCATTATTCTCATGCCACACAAAATAATCCGAAACATTAAAGGTCATCTTTGGCCAAGTGAACGGGATAGAATCCTTTTTAGTTCTACTGATTGCTACTTTTTGTTCTTCGGTGATACTATAGACCGAAATCCGCTCATTAATACCCTCAAATTCCTTCCGATTTGCCTCAAAATCTCCCTCTAAAAATTTATCCCATCCTAAGCTTTGTAAGTTTTTTGTGTCCAGAAGGTATCTATCATCGAGGACTACAAAGTTCGAAAAATTAAGTTCTTCTCCGTTCTGGAGTTTTTCGATAATATCGAACGAGACAAATTCAATCTTTTTAAAGAGTTTTGGATTACTCTCGAAAAAGATTTGGGAATCCTTATCAAAGGGAAATCGAATTGATGGTTTCGGTACAAAATAAAGGGTGGTAAGATACTTCCCTTCTTTTTGAATATCAATATAATGAAAACATGAAGTGAGCTTAAGCTTAGATCCTCCCTTTAAGATGTCCAAAAAATCCTCCAGAGCTTCATTTCCGTATAATTTCCGGATGTTATTACAGATAGCGCTGAATAAGGTGTCACTATGGACTATAGTACTAACTTGATTAGTATAGTCCTTTCCAATGCTAAAACTTTTTCTCTGCCTACAAATCAATTTTACCAATAACATCTGTAACCCATTGATCCGAATCTATATCTTTTAGATTAAATGACGTTTCTACTAACTCTTGTTCCTCTTTTTCTGTTTTATAATATTCCATAGGACGATAGAGCAGATCGATGTTCTCAAAGTTGATTTGACCACTTCCGCGGGAACCGCTTCCACCGAGATAATCATCCTCTAATAACTTGAGCCCTTGCAGTAAGACTTTTATTAACTTTTTATCTTCTTCAGAGTATAGGTCAAAGATGATCTCAAAATCAAATCTTGCACCCGCCGGAACACGTTCTAAATGCCTTGGATTTGCCCGCGCTGAGATACGATCAACCGTATTTTCGATTTTATCCTCTGTAAATGTTAATTCCAAATTTTTGAACAATTCTGCTTTATACTCATCGAAATAGTGTTCGTCAAAATATGCATCTCTGAAAATCCCTCTTCCTGGCTCATCAGCATCTGTGCCACCGAATATTTTGATGATATCGTCTACCTCTTTTTTATTCTTAAATTCATGCACCACACGAGAAGGATGGAAGCGTCCCTTTCCGTCGCCTTCGAATTCATTTCGAAGGGGATAGTACGCTTTTTCCAATAAGCTTCTTATTTTTCCTTTAATGGAACTGCCCGGAATATAGGGAATGCCCTTTGCATCCTTTATTACAGGGTTATCCATTCCACCGATATCCAATGATGTCGTGCTTCCTCCTATCGCCAATCCCGTTTTGATTACGATTTTTCCTTTAATTAATACTTTTCCTTTTAGTTGGTATTCAGCCATTTTAATCTCCTCCATATGCTTTATGATAGGCTATAATCGCCTCAAAAAATTCCTTAAATCCTTTCAATGTCTCATCATTACCCACTTTTTTAATCAGCGCATCAATAACCATTGCTAATGGCTTTAACTCATCAAACCGTCCAGTTTGATATGCGAGTTTGGGACGTAATAAATTGAGGTCCACTTTACTTTCCTCATAATTTTCTGGTAATCGTTTTACTACCTGGAAAATTCCTCGTATCTGCGATGTAGAAATATCATTCTTTGCGCAATATCCACCAAAAGTTTCGCTTAACGAGACAAATTTCTCAATATCTTCCATCTTTAGGATGGATTCTGCATTCTTCATTATATCGTTTACGACTCGTGGTGTTCCTCCTCTATTTCCTCTTCTTCTTGGCATAATATTCCTCCATATATAATGTTTGTTCTAATTGTTTTATTTGCGAGTTAAATAATCTGCCCATTTTATTGCGACAGATATAAAATCAATATTTTTTATTTGTAAATGTGAACTTGATTCAAATAAATTGCTTTTTATAATTATTTCAATCATTTGAATAATAAATTGACTTAATAATTTCGTGTCTTTTTCATTAGAATGTAAAACCTTACGTAAATAATATTTTAATCTCCATAATCGCGGGACTTCGATCCTTCTTTTCAACGACTCTTTCAGTAAACCTTGAAGCCCACGGGTTGAATGATCTAATTTATGAAGGATTGATTTTGAAAAGTCTTGAGATTGCATCAAATACACAAAAATATCTTTTAAAATAATCGCTAGTTCGAATTCAGACTTATCATTGATGAAATTGATTAATTCGGATGTTATCATCTCCGAATGTTGATTTTCCATAATGCTAATAATTTGAGATATCCTATATTCCTCAAATGTTTCGTTGTTATAGACAATGGTTTGATGTTCCTTTTCTTTTTCAAGACTCCAATCCCAATTTAGTACAGATCCGAAAAGACAAATCTTATTCTTCGTATTTACATCACCAGTGTAATATTCAAAGTGCTTTGCGTCATCTAATGCCTCTTCGGCCATCATCGAAGCCTTCATAATTGGAAATTTAGGATTTACCAAGACAAGTCCCGCGCTTAAGGTAATATTAGGATTATAGCTGGTAAATCTTCTAAACTCTTTATAAAGAACATGAGCAAATTCTATGGTTTTATCCCACGCACCCACAGCAAATAAGTCGTCGCCGCCTGAAAAGATCAAGTAAATCTCATCTTTAAACGAAGATTTCACCAGCTCAGATACATATCCCTTAAAAAAGAGAGATAAGGACGTGCTTAAAGTAGATACCCTTGATAGACTATTCTGTTTGCCTAATCCGTGAGTGATGATTCTGCCCAGAGAATCAATATCCATTTTTAAGATCCCCAGTTTGTTAAATCCTGTTCTTTGCTCGGCTTTGTCAGCTAAATCGTCATTATCTAAAATCATATTCATTCCTTTCTCCTTAAAGGGAAAGGCAATTGAGTAATACTTGGTACCGAGAAGATTTGCTGTAGGATCATTTATTGAAAAAAGATCTTTTTGACCATTCAGCATTTCGATAAATTTGATGCTCTTATCTAAAGGTTCTAAAATTTGGTTATAGAGCGCTTCAGGGTTATCTGAAAATTGGATATAACGTGCACCTCTCAGATCATTTGTAAGGTTGAGAAATCCCTTACAAGTATCGCACCACTTTTCTTCACTCTCTTCATCAGATGGTCGAAAATCTTCTAAATTCTGAGAAGAATTACAGATCACACATCGTTCCAATTCTTCCGCAGAACCTTTTTTTGGACCGAAGATCTCTGCATATTTTTCAGGTTCCGAAAGGATCACGTCCTTATATCGTTCTTTCTTTTTCATACTTGTTTTTTGCGTCACCTTGCGCCATACATTCGCTTCTTGATACTTTACGATATCTTTAATCGTAAGGGGAATGTAGTCTAATGCTAAATATAATTGAGCGTTGTAATGCTGAATAAATAAATTGTTAACTTTGACGCTGAGGTCCTCTAAAAGTTCTCCAATCGCATCAGATTGATAAGCGAGTATATAAAAATGACCTCCGCCCGCAAATATAATGTTAGCTTTGGGTAATTCTAATTTTTCTACTACATATTCTGCCAGTACATCGGTAAGGAGACTCAAGAAAAAGGAGCGTCCTTTTAAAGTTTTCATAGCATATTTCGAGGTTATACGATGGATAAAGTCTTGAATACCAGAAAAATCTCCATGAATAAGCGTGAAATATTTATGTGTCTGATATAAGTCGCTTTTTTCCGTATTATTCTCAATTTCATGCATAATGTTCTCTTCATCTAAATAGAGATTTTTTAAGAGACAACCTAAATTATTTAGCACCTTATTTTTGGCATCCCCATCATAATTATGCATTGTAAAATATGTCTCTAAGGCTGCGCAGAAGGCACACACGATTTTTGAATGGTCAAACAAACTGATATCGGGCTCAACCTTATATGCTGCAGACGGAATAAATTTGAAATGAGTTTGCAATAAATTTAATAAAAAGTCAAATAAAGCATCAAAATCTTGCGTATAGGTATAAATATTATGAAAATGTTCTTGAAATGTGTTCCAATTATCCTCAAAATTGCGCTCTATATTGGGTTTAACTTGATCCTTAGGTTTTGGAAAAATTTCTTCACAATCATCTTTTAGTTGTATCTGATTTCCAGGATAATAGAATGTTTCTTCCCCGCTCTCTTCTTGTTCATAAATACTAAGTTTCGAAAAGATTGGCGATAATCCAATTTTACTTATTTCTTCTTTTTGTGTGAGTCCTATTCTTTCGGTAGAGGCTAACCAATCCGCTATGATAAGCACTTTTAATTTTTGGAATCCTTCCTTTTCGAATAATTTTTCAATTTCATGTCTATGATGCATTGAGATTAGGCTGACCACTTCTTCGAAGTAATCCTCAAATTGGCTTAGAAATGTCCGACCAATATCTTCATGAGAACCCCTTTCTCCTGCTCTAAATCCCAACTTGCCGATATCATGCAAAAGTGATGAGAGAATGAGTTGCTGTTTTTCGTTCATATCGAATAGAAATCAAGATGATTGTCAATTTAGTATATATATTTCAGTTTTTATATATAAAATTAACTATTAATAACTAATTAAAAAGAGTGAGGGGGTGACATTCTTCTGATTTTTTAATTGAATCATTTTCTTAAGATGGTTAGATTGTTTAATAGAAAAATTTGGATATTGTGACATTCTTCTGATTTTTTAATTGAATCATTTTCTTTGAATTACTCAGATTCTTAAATTGCAATTTTTTACCACAAACCTATTTAAAGTATTTATATCCTTTCGAGTCTTAAAGGATTTTTGTGAATCATTGTCGCATAACTTAAATCTCATTTGTATTAAAATAGTCAATATCGGATTCTTGATAAGCTAAGATTGAACTCATCATTTAATATCCACCATAATTACCCTATTTTTCCATTCTGTTACTCATTTTAATTTTCTAAAACTCTTTCATTTAATTGAATATTTAAGAACATCGGCACTTCTTTTCAGATTTTATGATCTTTTAAGCATTTTCCTCGACATAGATTTCTTCGAGCCTTATTTATAAATCAATTCACAATCAATTAAAACTCGAAAATAAATTCAGTTTTAAATAGGAAAATATCTTTATTATCAATATAGTCCTATTTTAAATTTGATTTGAGTAGGATAGCAAAGGATTATCCAATAAAACAAGGATTGAAATCTTTTCTCCAATAGACCCCCTCACATCCTGCATTTCATAGCAAAGGATTATCCAATAAAACAAGGATTGAAATACGTCAAAACTAAAACTCTCTTCACTAAAT
>WJIN01000331.1 GCA_014730295.1 Promethearchaeota archaeon
CCATATTTTTTCAAACATCTTTTGGGCCGATTTCTGAGCCTTTTTCGAGTCCCATGGAAGGCTGAGTTTCATACAATGTTCTTTTTGGATTGAGTAACAGCCCTCGACTACTCTTCGAATAGTCTCCCAAAATTCTTCTTTCCTTCCTTCTTTTTCAATGATTCTCGCATAAGTCCGTTTATAGGTAAAATGTCCCAAAGGACCCCAGTCCGGTTGCTTTTGCTTAAATTGATTGAGATACTCCTCATCTAATTTAAAACTAATATTCTCTAAATTAATCGCTCGAGCAAATAAATTTCTATGTTTATTCATTCCTCTTTGGGTAAGTTCTACACATACTAACTCTCTGAGATGATTTGTAGTTATTTCATCGACACCCAATCCAATTACTTTTCTTAATACATCTTCAGCAACATTTTCAGCGATGTGCATATCTAACCCCGTTTCCTTATTTAAAACAGTTGCGATCTTAGTTTCCTCAAAGGGTTTCTTTTCGCCTTTGCTGTTGATTACATATTTAGGGTAAAGATCTTCCAAACTAAACGATTTATTCGTCAATTTCCTACTCCCTATTAATGATTTTGTAGATTTATTAATTTTTTTTAATTTAATATTAGACGTTCCTATATTTATGCAGATTATACTTCTCTAAATTTATTTATTCTTAATGAAACATTAATAATTTGGCAAATGTATTTATATTCGTTTGTAATATCAATAACATTTTTTCCCATCTAATTATTATTATTATACTACATATTTAGTATCCTATTTATTATATCTAAAGATGGTGAAACTTACGTTTTTACTCTCCAACTTTGCCTTTGTATTTAAAGAAAAACTAATATTCCATCTAAATAATCTTTAAATTGATATCGAGAAATTTTTAAAGAGTATTGAACTTACTATTAAATAAGCGTGGTTGATTATATGCAATGAGACTCTTCAAAACCAAAACAACAACTCGCTTTTATTATGTTTATTACTAACCATCCTTCGAGATGAAAATTTTTGGAAACGAATTCAATAAATGAAGAAGAAAGTGATGAAAAAGAAATTATTAAAGAAGAGCAACCGATCAAATTCCATTGGTATCTAATTGGTTTTGTCACAACTTATTTTGTCTCATGGTTAATCCCTGGAATTGCATTTTTTGCCTATATCTTCCTATTCTTTTTACCATATTTTCTTGAAACTTCTAATTTTATCCTAATCTTTACTGAATTGAGACCATTGCTTTCAATATTATTATTTCCATTAGTTTTAATAGCCTGTGTATTGCTACATCTCTTGTTTGCTGCAGCCGTCGTAAAATTTTGGTATGGATTTACTCAGAGAATTTTACCTTCAAAAGAAGGGGTGATACCAAGAAATATTCCAAGCAAAACGGCGAGTTTATATCATATTCGCTCATTTTTGCTCAAATATCCAAAGAATGCGGTAATGAAAGGAATGTTTCCTTGGGTGTTTACATGGATTTTTAATTTTATTGGTTCCACTGAATACGGAAAAGGAACAACTGTCGAAGAGGAAGTATGTGGAGATAGATTTGCGATTACAGGCGAAAATTGTTATGTTGGACCGAACGCCTCATTGGCAAGTCATTTGGTAGAGGGTATTTTTGGGAACATTTATTATTTCAAGGTAAAATTAGGTGATAATTGTACTGTTGGGGCAGAAACCCCATTAGCACCAGGTACGGAATTAGGGGATAATTCATATGTATTTCCCGGAGCAGCAACGCTGAAATTTACAGAAGGAAAAGGAGGTTATTATTATTTTGGAATGCCCATACGGAAATTATTTTCTCGTAAATTAAAAAAATATTTAGGGCTTAGTGATGAGGATCTCGAGAAAGCAGATAAACTTATGGAGATACAACAAAAAAGTAACAAGAAAGGTGGAGAAACTTGAGCAATGAGAAAAAAGATGAAGAATCAGAGGATGAGTATTTAATAAATTTTGTCACGAGCAGTGCCATATCTCGAGTTAATCTTAAATTCCTATTGGTCTATTTACCAATCATATGGTTGAGTGGTATGATTACATTGGTTTATTGGTGGTTTTATCAACCGTTTTGGGATCTAATAATCATATTTTTATTACTTTTACCAGCACATATATTAGCAATGTTAACCATTTTTACCTTTGCGTGTGTTATATTTAGCAAACTCTTACTGATTTTAGTAAATTTAATCCATAGACCAAAGGAAGGAATTTTTAGAGCTGAACTTGGGAATAATGATTTTGAGTTTTGGTGCTTGAGAATCGAAATAAAAAAATTAGTATTATGGCTTTTCAACAATTGGCCTCTTCCTTGGGCAGATGTATTAGCATTTAAATGGTTTGGGACTAATATAGACCTTTCTAGCCATCTTCATGACGCATGGTGTGACGCAGAATTTGTGAAATTTGGGAAAAGGGTGATGGTGGGGCAAGGTGCTGTAGTTATGTCAAGCATGGTTATTGGAAAGTATCTCATTATCAAGGAAGTTGTGTTAGACGACCATACAGTAGTAGGAGGACAGAGTACAGTTGCTCCTGGAACCATATTGGGAGAGGAATCTATCGTGGGTGCGGCGGGATCTACAGCATTTAATCAGATTCTTGAACCAGGTTGGATTTATGCCGGAATTCCCGCACGTAAACTGAAAACAAATGAGCATGCAATCAAAAGACGTGACATCATCGTTAAAAAGAAAATTGATGAGGAAGAAAAAGTAGAAATTAAACAAGAAGTAAATATAGATGAAGATAAAAAAGATTTAGTATAGAGAGATGAGATATATATGAGTGTCCCAACTAGTATGCGAGTAGGTCCGTTTGCTCCAACCGAATTACCGAAAAGACGTTATATTCTGTTTTATGTATTTTTGATCTGGATTAGTATAATTCCTATTATGCTCCAATTCTGGTTATATTGGCAACTTTTATGGGATTATCAGAGACCAATCCATTTTTATATTTATTTACCTCTATTTGCATTCATCAGTTATGTTGAATTGGTCCTTATTTCATTAATTTTTGCGAGGATAGTTTTAAGTGTAGTAAATACTATCCATAAACCCAAAGAGGGAGTGTTTTTAAGGGATAAAAGCGATAAAGACTATCGGTATTGGTGTATTCGAAATACTATTAAGAGATGGCCCGTATGGCTTGCGCATAAATTTCCATTCCCATTTTTAGATAATCTTTGTTTTAAAATGTTTGGGGTTAAAACCACCTTTACAAATTCACTCTTCGAGGGATGGGTGGATACTGAATTTATTGAATTTGGAAAAAATGTGGTTGTTGGACAGAGTTCCCATATCCAATCCGCGGTTATTATGGGTAATTTGCTAATTGTACGGAAAACCGTAATAGAAGATGATGTAAGAATTGGAACTCATGCAGTCGTCATGCCAGGAACTCATATAGGGAAGAGAGCTTCGCTGAGTACATGGTCCCTTACTACCGTTGGGCAAAAGCTCGAATCTGGATGGATCTATCATGGTGTTCCTGCAAGACAGTTTAAAAAAAACCGGTTTTTTGAAGATGGTTTGGAAGATAAAATCCAGTTTAAAGCAGAGACCCAAGAAAGGCTTGAGGAAATCTATAAAAAATATTATAGAAAGCATCAAGCTGAGCATGTCTCCTATGTAGAGAGATTAAAACCTAGACCCGAAAGGGAAGATTAAAATATTAAATTTTAGATTCTAAATTTTCTTCATTTCGATTTGATAGTAGATTATCTATTTATTGCACAAAACTTATGCATTTAGGATTAATTAGGACTAATTATAAAAATTCCGAGTGATATCTATTCTTTAAGAGCAATAATGACAAAATGTTTTTATTGTAAAAACCAAATTGAAAAAATTCCATTTCGATGTAAATATTGCGGAATGGTATTTTGTCGTAAACACAGATTACCAGAAAATCATAAATGTACGTTCTTTTTTCAATTAGACGAGTCTTATAAAATTCGGTATCAAGATACCTTGGAATATATGAAGAAAAATCTGAGTGTGGCAGATATATATCATCATTTCACTACAAAAGAATATACCGAAGCCCAAACCCTTGAATTACTTCAACATTTTATTGAACAAAATGATGACCCTGAAATTAGAATATATAGTCTAGAAGCACTGAAATTACTTGATTTGGACAGAGACAAAGTTTTTACTATTCTAGAAGAATCCGTGCTTTCTGATGCGGATCCTAATGTACAAAAAATCGGAATAAATATTCTTAAAGAGATTTTTCCAAAAAAGAGTAAAAATATCTTGAAATGGATTGAGGATAGATAATAGCATTCGGTTAATTTCCATTTAGTAGTTCTGTGGATTTTTATTTACTCGTGCAAATAAGATCATCTTTTTAATTTATATTCCTTAATATATAAAATCGTTCCTCATCAAAGATGAGATATTGATAACCCATATTAAATTGTTTCGAAATTTGGGAAATTAAATATTAGATTTCATATAATTAGTTTTAATTATTCCTTGATCAACCCTTCTACTCTCAATATTTTGAATTTTTAATGAAATATAATCTCAAGTTTTTTTAAGAAAATCCTAATAACTATTCCTATGACTCTTAATAGAAAAGATGCTCCTAAAAGTTTTATTCCTACTTTCATTGTATGGATATTTCTCTGTAATGTAATAGCCATAATCCTTGCGGTTGTATGGTGGTTGCAATTTCCCGACACATTTTTGTTTGACGCGACCATCTCCATGATTATAATTATTGGTATAAATGTACTAAGCATTATTCTTTTGTATCCCATGTTTGGAATGGATCCTATAAGACCATTTCTAAAGGGAGCGCTTATATGGTATGTGGTCATTTCAGTAATTTATATCATATTGTGGGCGTGGATATTTCTGATCCCGGGAACACTCCAGTTGACGGGGGATCTTTGGTTTCATTGGAAAAGAAAAAAATTAATTGGCGATTAAAAACCTAATGATTTGTTTTTTTTCTTATTAAATCTTATTATATCTCCTTTTAAATAGAAATAAACCTTATATATAGCTTTAACATTAGAAAATTAATAGTAGATTCAATTTTATACACCATTCACAAAACAGATCTCCAATTATGTCGAATAAACAAAATGAATCGAAACCTGATGCGTATGATAAAACGGGTCGAAAGGAGCTTAAAGTAGAGAAGACAGAAATCAATCTTCAATTTCACTTTTATTTCTTGGGATTTGGAACTGCATATTTACTTTCTTGGCTTATTCCCGCAATAATTTTGTGGATATATGGATTTTTAGTCTATTTTCCGTTTTTTCTGAATTCAAGTTCTTTCATAATCCTTTTTACAGATATTAGAGCATTATTAGCATCAATTCTCATGCCTTTAATTGTAATAGTTTGTTATTTAATACATTTGTTTATTGTAGCGGCCGTTACTCGATTTTGGTGGAATACAACTGAAAAAATACGACCCTCAAAAAATGGAATTATTCCTCGCAATATTCCCAGTAAAACACTTAATTTATATCACATTCGCAGCTTTTTAATAAAATATCCAAAACATGCTTTTAATAAGGGACCATTTCCTTGGTTACTTCCTTGGCTTTATAATTTTGTGGGTGCGAACAAAATTGGGAAGGGGACAACTCTTGAGGAGCAATTCGGAGCAGATAAATTTGTTGAAATTGGAGATAATTCCTATATTGGGGTAAATTCTGGATTTAGTTCGCATGCAGTAGATGGAACTTTCGGAAATGTAGCCTATTTTAAAATTAAAGTTGGAGATAATGTGACAACCTCTTGTTTAAATTGTATCGCACCAGGTGTAGAGATTAATGATAACTCATATCTCCTCCCGATGGCCGGGGCAACAAAACACAATGTTTTGAAAGGAGATAATTATTATTTTGGAGTTCCCTTGCGACGAGCGTTTTCACGGAAAGTAAGAGAATATCTAGATGTGTCAAAAGAAGATCTGGAACGCGCGGAACAATTAAATGAATCTGAAAACAAAAAGAATTAGGTGGAAAAGATGACTGAAAGTGAGACAAATCAAAAGGGTTTTAAATCAGATCAACTGGTTATACCAAAAGGACATGAAATCTCCGAATTAGAAATTGATTTTATCACTACGGGAGCAATGAAATCAATCAATTACGCCCCTTTGATATTATATATTCCTATTATCTGGATAAGCAGTTTTCTAGTTATAATATTTTGGGTAAATTATTTTTTTATTTTAAATGGATTAGTTATATTACAAGTATTACTATTTCCTCTTATGGTGTTTGGGTCCTATATGGTCTTCATTTTCGGGGTGGCTATATCGACAAAATTGCTCATGATAATCGTTGAAATGATTCACTTCCCAAGAGAGGGTATCTTTAAAGCTCAAAAGGGAAATAACGAATATGATTTTTGGTGTCTTCGTGTCCAATTGAAAAAGTTTGTTTTATGGGTGATGGATAATTGTCCAGTCCCATGGATAGATATTTGGGGGTTTAAATGGTTCGGTCTTAAAGTAGATTTTTCCAGTCATATGTTTGATGCGTGGGTTGATACGGAATTTATTGAGTTTGGACATAAAATTACGGTGGGTCAAGGAGCAACGCTAATGAGTTCGATGGTTGTAGGGAAATATCTTATTATTAAAAAAATAATTTTTGAGGATTATGCGGTAATAGGTGGTGTTTCCAATATCGCTCCTGGCACAAAAATAGGCAAAGAGACCATAATCGGAGCATTTAGTACTACGAATTATAATCAAGATCTTGAACCGGGCTGGGTCTATTTTGGAATACCCGCTTCAAAATTAAAAGAAAATAAATATTCGGAAATAAGAACTGGGATGGTCTATAAAAAAGATGTTGATGAGGAATCCAAATATTTAGTAAAGGAGGATATCAACATCGATGAGAAGGATAATAAATAGGAAATATTAAAAGTAGAAAAAGAGAGAAAATGTCAAAACCTGCATCTTTAAAAGTTGGACCATTTACAACGAATGTTCTCGTTAAGAAAAGATATCTGCTGTTTTATTTATTTCTTTTCTGGGTTGCTATTTTTACCATTCAATTTGAATTTTGGATCTATTACCATTATTTGAGTACTGAGATAATTTTATTTTATGTATTGCTGCCATTTTTGCTTATTTTTATGTATATTTCGAGTGTATTAATGTCACTTCTATTTGCGAAATTTTTGCTTTTATGTGTTAACTTGATCCATAAACCGCGTGAAGGAGTCTTTCTGAGAGATATAAATGATGTTGATTATCGCTATTGGAGTATTCGAAATACCATTAAGAAATGGCCCGTATGGCTTGCGCATAAATTTCCATTCCCATTTTTAGATAATCTCTGTTTTAAAATTTTCGGGGTGAAAACAAAGTTTAGTAATTCACTCTTCGAAGGGTGGGTGGATACTGAATTTATCGAATTCGGGGAAAATGTTACTGTGGGAGAAGGAAGTATAATCCAATCTGCTCTAATCGCAGGTAATTTATTTATCATTCGAAAAACAGAAATAGGTAATAATGTGGAAATTGGGAGTCATGCGATACTTATGCCAGGAACGAAAATAGGAGATAATTGTATAGTAGCAGCCAGTTCCACCACTACCGTTGGTCAAGAATTAGAATCGGGTTGGATATATTTAGGTGTCCCAGCAAGCAAATTTAAGAAAAATAGATTTTTTGAAGATAATCTCGAAGACTTAATTGGAGACTCGGAAGATATCGAAAATTTACGGGAAAAATATGATTTAGTATATGTAAAAAGAAAAGATAAGGAAAAAGCTTAAGAAAATTCTCAGGAATAACCCTTGGTTTTCATTTACTTATTTTTTTAAATGGAACAAAAGTATTGTTTAGGGTGATTCTGAGATCCTTTTCGAGATACTCTTTCAAGGCCTTGCATGCTATTGAGATTTTATTTCTGTTTTTTAAGAAAAGTTTTGGGTGTGGACAATCCTTATCAAGCACACATTCATTAATCTCTATATCATATGCCAATGGATAATAATGGCATCCTTTAGGCCGATGATCATATATTTTACCAATAGAGTGCGAGAAAGCCACGCCCTTTAGGGAGTGGATGAATCGTACATACATTTAATGATACAGATCACAATTAAAGTATTTTTTAGTTGATATATTCCTTTGGATAATTTCTTAGAAAAATCGAAGTGATTGATCTGATAATGCAGTGCCTTTAATATAGGATAAAGTTCTTTTTTTGAAAAGAGCATCTCGGTATTCAGACAAAAACGACCACATTTTTTGCAGTCTTCCAGATTGGTAAGCATATGATTTTTTATTAATATCAAATTTAAATATAAAGCTGATAACACTTATTTAATACAACCTAATGATGTATTTATTATTTACATTTCGAGGGAGAAAAAAATGTCTGATGTTTTAATATCTATATTGCAAATACTTGGTTGGACTGGTCTATTCTTTTTAGGATATTTATTACTGGCATTTGTTATAGGAACTGCCAAAAAAGATAATTCATTGATAGATCGCTTTTATCCAGGTGGATTTATGCTAATTGCATGGTCAACCTTAATCTTAAAAGGAACTTTCGATTTGCGACAAATAATAATCACTATTTTAGTTACGATCTGGGGTATTAGGCTCGGGACATATGTCACTATTAGAAACTGGGGGAAGGGTGAGGACAAACGATATCAAAATATGCGAGAACGATGGGGAGACAAAGTACTTATAAATAGTCTTCTTCGCATCTATCTCTTTCAAGGATTAATAATTTTTTTGGTTGTCTCTCCGGTGACATATATTAATGTTGTTGATAATCCGAGAATTTGGTGGTTAGATCTTATTGGGATTGGCGTCTGGGCAATCGGGTTTTATTTTGAAACGGTAGGAGATTATCAATTATATGTATTCTTAAATAATCCAGAAAATCAGGGAAAGGTTTTTGATAAAGGATTATGGCGTTATACTCAGCATCCAAACTATTTTGGAGAAGTTACTCAATGGTGGGGAATCTTTTTAATAGCAATGAGCGTTGCACTTAAAATATATTTTCCCTATGGATTTATAACGATTATGGGGCCAATAATTATAACATATATGATCATTAATGTTTCTGGTGTCAGATTATTGAATAAACAATTTGAAGGTGATAGTGAATATGCTAAATATAAGCGCCGAACAAGCCAATTTATTCCATTGCCACCTAAAAAAGATACCGAATAAAATAATTTTCCTTTCTTTTTCTTTTTGAATTCTGATTAAAAATGACCTAAAATCATTTAACTAATTTCTAAGATTTTAAATATAAAAAAACAAGGAATTAATAGGAAAAAAAGACAAATTGAGATTAAATTTTATTCTTTGTATAACGGATCCGCTTCTTGTAATGCCCTTCGTTGTACTTTTCCCAAAACATTTTTGGGAACTTCGGGAATAAATTCAATCTGAGTTGGCACTTTCCACCTTGTGAGGTTTTCCTTAGCCCAATCGATAAGTTCTTGTTCTGTGATTTTTCCTTGATAACCAGGCTCCAATGCCACCCACGCTTTGATAATCTCTCCTACTTTCCCTTCTGGATCGGGAAGCCCTGCAACAGCAGCCTCATTGACCGCTTCATTTCTCATTAAGAATTCTTCTACTTCCTTTGGAAACACAGAATGACCTGCCATCTTAATAAGCTGTTTCTTTCGGTCTCGAATGGTTACCAATCCATCATCTCTCATAAAGCCGATATCTCCAGTTCGTAGCCAAATTCTTCCATCCCATTCTTGAAGTGTGGTGGCAGTCTCTTCAGGTCTGTTTAAATATCCTTTCATAACTTGGGGACCGCAAACACATATCTCTCCAGTATTCTCTTCTCCATATTTTGAACCGGGAAGACCATTTGCAATTGGTCCATCGCTTAGATCATCTGCTTCTGCGCTAAAAATACCCCAGTCTGTTCCCGGTATTGGCATACCGATATTACCTAAAGGACTTTCTCCAAAGAGACTTCCCGAGCTTACAACCGGACTGGCCTCAGAAAGTCCATATCCTTCAACAATCTTTCCACCAGTATTCTCTTCAAATGCTTCTTGAACTGGAGCGTGGAGTGGACCCGCACCGGAAATGCATTTTTTAATTTTACCCATAATATCATAATCATCTAAATCGGGAAATTCCGCTAGTCGCTTGAATAGAATTTCTGCCCCAACATATGCAACTCCCTCTGGAGCAGGCAGCTTCTCAATTGTTTCAACTAATTCCTCAGTCTCTGGAGGCCGTGGAAAGAGCATCATCCATCCTCCTAGACCAATACATGCATTCATTACCGCAGTCATCCCAAAGGAATGAAATAATGGTAAAACACCTAAATCTGCTATTCCAGGTTGTTCTCCGCCCAGCCATTCCACACATTGAATTGCATTTGAAACTACATTGAAATGGGTAAGATTTGTTGCTTTAGGCACACCAGTTGTCCCACCTGTCATTATATAGGTTGCAGTATGCTCTGTGGGATCAAACGAAATATAGGGTAATTTTGCGGGGGTGTTTAGTAATTCAACAAAATCATAGCAAGGTTCAAAATCAACTTTTCCTTTCGGTATTTTACCTACTAGCTTCCCAATGAATTTCAAAACTGAAGAAATCCCTGAAGCCAGATCGGCAATGTTTGTAGAGATAATGAATTCTAAATTGATTTTTTGGATAATTGGTTTGACTAATTCATCATATAACGCATCAAGAACAATGAGGGCTTTAGCCTCAGTTATTTCTATATGATGTAAAACCTCAAGAGGTTTATAAGTCGGATTTATTCCCGTCGCAATTGCTCCGATTTTAGCACATGCGAAATAACTAATAACATATTGGAAACTATTTGGGAGCAGAAAACCAACGCAATCTCCTTCCCTTAGACCCAAATCATACAATGCCGTCGCAAGGGAGTCAATCATTTTTCCTGCCTCTTCATAAGTCATCCAAGACTCCAAAAACCACATCATATTCAAATCGCCATATTTTTCTCTCTGCCGTTCGAAAAACTCACCTAGACTAAGCGATTCAAATTCTAAATTTTTTTTAACTTCTTCGGGCCACCATTTTTTAAACCATTGTTTTTTTTCATCTACATGCCATTTTTTCATTTTGCATCACATTTTCCATAGTAAAATTTTGCCATCTTATTGTCTTATTGGTTTTTCTCATTTTTAAGATTAACTTATTTCCCGAAGAAAAAATAGCTTTTATATTGGTATCCCATACAAGCCAGTTAATGAATCTTGAAAAAGGGGTATTTGTGGGGGAAAATATGTGAATACTACGAAAAGAACACCAATAATTATAATTCCAAACAATGAAATATATGAAATTTCAAGATTATATTCAGATTTCATCATAATTTTATAACTCACAAATTGACCAACATTTACAGCGAATATGAAACTGAAAATATCGAGCCAAAGTATATGCTCACCAATAATTGCAGTATAAGAATAAAAAAAGACCGGAATTATAAAAAGAATCAATAATGCTGAGACTAAATTCGCCAGAAAAAAGTTCTGTGATTCTTTATTAACATATCTATACTCAAGAATCCCAAAAAAGACTAAAGGCCAATATCCTAATTTCAAGTGTTCCCAAATACTTTCATTCACGGCACTGATGGCACCAACGGGAAGAAAATTTCCAGAAAGTTCAAAAAGAAAATGCAAAAATGAGCCAAACATAATAATGAAGATAGATCCACCAATTTGCCATTTCAAAATTCTATTTCTCATTTTCGAATAGAAAATATTTATTTACTTAGAAGAAAAAAAGAATTTGAAAATTAAATAGGTATCTTCTTTCTCTAATAAAAAAAAGTTGCAATCTTGAGTTCTTTTTTAAGAAATTATAGTCAAGAATTTATTACACATAAACATTTACTCAAAAATACAAGTAAACCTGTAGAAATATTGATGACCTCACACCCTCAATTAAAAATAAATTTTGAATGATTTAAAAGGTAATTACCCTTTCTCTCTATGCATTTTTGGCAAGTTTTTTCGTGGTTCTTTCGCTCTCTTAGGTTTTTCTTCTCGATTCTCAAGATTTTTTTCATCAACGGGCTGTTCTTTTTCCATCTTCTTTTGCTTCATTTTTTTCTTTTTTTCATGTTTCATAATTTAATCACTCCTTAATAGGACTTTTGATTGGTTTCTACATTAGTTTATTTTAAGTGGAGCTAATAAAACTTAGCATTATAGCTTATTAAGCGGTTTAATATCTGAAGAGTTTAAATCGAGAATAAACCCAACTTATTCCATAATCATTTTTGCTCCACATTCGGGACAGATCTCTTCTTAACATGGTTTCCCAGCGGATCTTGTCTTAGTAGTCTTACAACGCGGGCAAACGCAGACTCCTCCAGGCCCAGAGACATATTTTGTCCCTCTCTGCGAATCATTATCTTTATTGTCCAAATGTATTCTCCTCTCGGTCTATAAGTTATATTTTTGCTTTATAATTTATTTTCTTTTATTTTAATTCGGTCATAACTTGTTCCAATGGATTTTTCTCAATAAATTCTTCAACCATATCAAAATTGCTTGGGATACCTTCCCGTACTCCTGTTTCCCTTGCTTCAAACGCCCCTAAAGCAGCAGCAAATTTTGATGTTTTGTCAAGATTGTATTTATTCAGAGTTGCGACGATGATTCCGCTCATAAATGCATCCCCTGCACCAGTCATGTCTTCCACAGAGACATCATACACATCGCTATTGATAACTTTTTTACCGTCCGATATAACAGATCCGTTTGATCCATTTGTTATAGCAACTAGATCCAATCCCTTGTCAATTAATGCCTTAATCATATGGATTGTATCCGTCTTTCCTGTATACGCTTGAGCTTCTTCTTTATTCAAAGATAGTATCTCTGAATTTGAGATTAGAATATCAGCCCATTTTGGATTATTTTTAATAATGGACATACTTGGAGCACCGAATACCTTTCCTCCTTTTTCCTTAGTTAATTTTATACATTTTTCCACCGCTTCACAGCTATGCTCTTTTGTCAGAGAAGTCCACGCAAGTGCTTTAATATTTTCAAATAAATTTTCATTAATATCCTCTGGTGAAATAAGGTCATTCGCTCCCTTATAGGCTAATATACTCCGGTCTTTTCCCCATTTCGTTTTTAAAATTACAGAAAATGCTGTTCTATCCTCTTCGGTTTGGTTTACATGGGAAATATCCACACCCCGACCTTCCATATCATCAAGACACATCTTTGCCGAAAAATCCTTTCCTATCATCCCGATATAACTACTCGAAATCTTCATCATCGCGCAATCTGACGCGATATTTGCAGCAGAACCTCCAGGAAAAAACCTCAAATTTTCAATGTTTAGTTTTTTACTATACTCAATGGCAGTGTATTTCTTTACTTCATCTTCTTTCAAAAGCTCGAATCTCAGTATATCTTCAATATCTATAATACAATCTAATGTACAACTCCCAATTGTTAATAATTCTAAACTCATGTGGAATTTATCCTCTCCTTTATATTATTATTATGAAAAAAATCTATAACTCTCTCATTTTATTTAGTAAAAACCTTTTTTCAACTCGAGCAATTAATCTTCTTGTCGGCTCAATTCTGTCTGGATTTACACTTATACTCGTGATTCCATGCTTTACTAAAAATTCAACGATTTCTTCATAAACAGAAGGAGCTTGTCCGCATATTGAGACGGTCTTATTATTGCGACGGCATCCCTTAATTACCATCTCTAAAGCTTTAAGAACTGCGGGATCTCTTTCATCAAACAATTCGCTAAGATTTTGATTGTCTCTATCAACACCTAAGGTTAATTGTGTGAGGTCATTACTTCCGATGCTCACGCCATCCACATATTTGAGAAAATCGTCTATTAAAAATACGGTGCTAGGTACTTCAACCATAATCCAGAGCTTAAATTCCTTGCTCCGAGCTAACCCGTTTTCTTTCATTATTTCAATAGCTTTCTTAAGAATTCGTTCAGTTCTTACAAATGGGAGCATAACATGGAGATTCTTATGGTCATACTCATCTCTTACTTTTTTAATAGCTTTTAATTCTAGCTCAAACACCCTGCGACTTTTGACATTTCTATGGCATCCTCTGAATCCCAGCATAGGATTATTTTCTTTAGGTTCGGCTTTTTCCCCTCCTGGCAATTCTCTATATTCATTTGTTTTAAAATCGAGCGTTCTATAAACCACGGGTTTTGGATCGAAAGCTGCAGCAACTTTGTTAATTCCATCTGCCAATTGGTTAGACCAATCTTCGCTTTTACCCTCTTTTATGGCCTTTTGCGGATGGATTCCAATCTGAGCGGCTATAAATTCGGCTCGAAATAAGCCGACTCCATCCACATTTCTTTTCGCTACAGATTCAGCAGCATCGGGCGAAGAGAGATTTACATATAGATTAGTCCCGGTAATGAGAGCAGATCTCGCAACCTTTTCATGAGTTTTTTTACTGCTTTCCTCTTCTACCATACTCTCTTGAATCCCTTGATATACAACTCCTTTTTTCCCGTCTACAGTAACCTTGTCATTATCACTTAGTTTTTTTGTAGCCTCTCCTGTACCAACCGTGCATGGAATACCAAGTTCTCTTGAAACGATAGCGGCATGGCTAGTCATGCCTCCTTCATCTGTAATTATTGCTTGAGCTCTTTTCATCGCTGGAACCATGTCAGGAGTCGTCATAGTCGTTACAAGCACATCTTCTGAGATAATTTTATCTAATTGACTTGCATCTTCGATAATTTTCACCGCCCCCGCCCCAATTCCTGGACTTGCCGCGAGACCTTTTAAAATAGGTTTAGCTTCCGTAGATTGTGCTGTTTGTGATTCTCCGTTTTCTTCAGGTATAGTAGTTATCGGTCGTGATTGAAGAATATAAAGCTTATCTGAATATGCCCATTCAATATCTTGCCCTTCTCCCTTATAGAAATCTTCAATATCTTTTCCAATTTTAGCCAATTTAAGGATATTATCATCAGACAATTTTTGTTGACTTCCCTCTTTTTGCGAGAGATCAATTTCTTTTGTAGTATTTCCTTGGCGGATAATTTTAAAATCTTGATTTGAAACCTCCTTGTTTAGAATTTTCCAGTCTACAGGATCTACCAAATAAGTATCGGGAGTGATGCTTCCTGAGACAACTGCCTCGCCAAGCCCCATACCTGCTTCTATAAGTACTTGATCCTCGCCAGTAGAAGGATGCTTCGAAAACATAACACCCGCAACATCAGCATCGATTAATTTTTGCACTATCACAGAGATTCCTACATCCATATGATTAAAATTGTTATTTTCTCTATAATATATAGCTCTGGCAGTAAAGAGACTAGCCCAACATTTTTTTATTGATTCCACATAATTTTCTTTATTTACGCCTAAATATGTCTCTTGTTGCCCCGCGAAACTTGCTTCTGGCAAATCTTCTGCCGTTGCAGAACTTCTAACCGCAACATTTAGTTCATTATTTCCATTTTTTAATTTATCAAAAGGTTTAAAAAATAAGTCATTAAACTCATCAGAGATATCTTGCTCTAAAAAAAGATGTTCAATTGTTTCCGATGCCTCTTGTAATTTATCTGTTTCTTCAACATCCAGGCCTTTTAGGGTATCTTCAATTTTTTCTTTAATCTCCGTCTGTTCTATAAAATCGAAATATACCTTTGAAGTAATGGCATATCCTGGAGGAATAGGAAGATCGTGATCAACCATCGCACCCAAATTTGCTCCTTTTCCACCTACCGCATCGATATCGTCTTTATCAATTTCCTCAAACCATAAAATATCCTTCATAATTAACCAAATTAAATTTCTTGTTCATTAAAATGTATATAAAAGAATTTTTTATTATTTCCCTTAATAAGTTATAAATTCCTTTTTAAGAGTGCATGGTTCTACGGAGATAAATACTTGGGAGAATCTGTAGTTGTTTAATCATATATACGCAGTTTGAGGTATTTATTAGAATTTAATCAAGCCCATTGGAGATCTCTGGGAGCAGATTTTCATTTGAGAAGGCAATTTCGCATAAAGTATATTTTCTGTGGAGAATTTGGGATTTTATAGGTAATGATATTCATATGGGAAAAATCATTGAAATTAATATCTTGATGAAGTTTGTGGAATATGGAAGGATTACCCCTTATTCAAAGAAAAGAATACTAAAGAGATCATTAAAATGATAAGAAACCCAGATGATGACGTCTCGCGATAATGAAATCACAATAGATTCGGTTAGTTATAAGATTTTAGGACAAAAAATTTCATTTGAAATAAATTTCCATTAATAAGTTTAAAATACAAAATTTATTAGTATCTAATTCCGACTTCACAATAAGAATGGATACACTAATTTGGATATTTGTATTTATAATTGGGATGGTTGCTAGTTTCATCGATAGCGCATTTAAAATGGGATATGGATTAGCCACACCTACGTTAATATTGCTCGGTTTCAACCCTATTATTGTAGTGTCAACATTATTATTTTCTCAATTATTTGCAGGATTTACCAAAACAATATATTTTTCGATTTTCCATCATACGCCGTTTCTCGAAAATGAGCAGGAAATCCGCTTAAACATATATTATATTATAACAGGCATGGCAGGAATGGTTGGAGCAATTATTCTGGTATATCTTTTATCTGAACTTTATGTGTTACTCTATATTGGAATAATGATCATTTTCGTAGGTATTATTACTATTTTAAATTTTAAGCTCAAATTTACCAATAGAAAATTTTATCTTATAAGTATAATAAGCGGATTTAATCAATCGATATCAGCTGCTGGATATGGTCCACTCGCAACCTATCAAGAACTTATGAAGGATGGAGATTATAAAAAAACACGGGCGATCACCTCAATCTCTGAAGCTATCTTATCTGGTTTTGGGTTTTTATTATATTTTGTGTTATATGACCTACTATTCGACCAAATTCAGTTGATGATTATACTTATAACCACGGGAATGATATCAACCCCATTCGGAGCATTAACTTCCGATATCTTAAACAAAAAAAAATCGAAGATCATAATTGGCATTTCATCAATCATAATAGGAATCCTTTTAATATTGAGGATCTTCTCAATTATTTGATTTAGGTAGGGACAAATGGAATAAATGCTTTATTTTTAAAAATTTTCCATAAACAATAAATAAAAAATAATCTTAGATAAAACAAAAAAGGAGTTTGGAATCGTGGAAATCTCCATTGATATTTTGGCCATAATTATTATTTTAGGATTGATTGGTGCGTTTATCGACAACGCATTCGGTATGGGTTTCGGGACTTTGACACCTATCCTAACAGCAATGGGATTTAAAACGATAGTTGTAGTTCCCGTTATTTTGATCGCCCAGATGAGTTCAGGCTTAAGTGGATCTGTATTCCATGCTATATTTCGCAATGTTGAATTGGATTCCAAGGAAAAACGAGATGTGAAAGTAACTGTACTCCTTACGGTAGCTGGTATGATTGGAATGACAGCAGCTATATTTCTTGCCATCAATCTCAATGAATTAGCAATAAACATTTATATTGGTTTTATGATTCTTGTTGTCGGTATAATAATGGTAAAAGAAATTGGATTTCGTTTTTCGTGGAATAAAATGTATATAATCAGCGGATTAGCGTCTTTTAATAAGGCTATCTCAGGAGGAGGCTATGGCCCAATCACTACGTCGGGTCAAGTAATATCCGGAAGGGATCATGAGGAGTCGGTCGCAACCTCAGTAATATCGGAATCATTCCTTTCGGGATACGGATTTTTATTATATTTCCTATTCGAGGGATTTCAAAATATTGGTACCACTATAGACTTAATGATAGTTTTAATAATATCTGCGGTTATAGCCACACCATTAGGTGCGCTAACCGCTGACAGGCTTAATAAAGGAAAAGCCAAGAAAATTATAGGATATGTCTCAATAGGGTTAGGCATTTTTACACTTATTAGACTTTTTTGGTATGTATAAAACGAAAATACCGAAATACAATCAATATTAATATGAAATTAATCTCTTGGAATGTAAATGGTATTAATGCGAGGGCAGAAGGAGGATTAATTGATTTCATTCGTGAAGAAAATGCTGATTTCTATCTTTTTCAAGAAATTAGAACAAAAAAGAAAAATGCTAATTCGAGATTACTTGAAATAGATGGATACCATGATTACTGGGTTTCCTCAGAAAAAAAGATGGGCTACAGTGGGGTAACAACCTATTGTAAAAAAGAACCACTTTCCCTTCAAAAAGGTATGGGAATAGAACAATTTGATAGAGAAGGGCGCTTAATGACCTTAGAATTCGAACGATTCTTTTTAATCAATGTATATTTTCCCAATGCCGGGACAGAGTTGGAACGATTAGAATTTAAAACTTGGTTTAATAAGGAATTTTTGAATTTTTGTGAGAAATTGAGGAAGGATAAACCTCTTCTTATAGGAGGTGATTTCAATGTCGCTCACACTGAAAAGGATCTTGCTGAACCAGAAAAAAATCAGCAAAATGCAGGATTCACAATAGAAGAAACAGAATGGTTTTCTCGCTTTCTTAGGAAGGGATATATTGACACTTTTCGAGAATTTGAACAAGAGGGAGGGAAATATACCTATTGGAGTTACCAGTTTAATTCAAGAGAGAAAAACTTAGGTTGGAGAATTGATTATTTTATTATTAGTGATGAGTTAAAGGATAAGATTGAAGATAGCTATAGGCTTGAAGACATTAAAGGTTCTGATCACTGTCCAATTTGCTTGAAGATGAAAAATTTACTGTAGAGTAATAAGATTTTAAATGTAAAAATAAAAATTAGATAAAAAAATTTATAGTACTTCGATTTTTTCTTGATTATAAATGTCTAAGGCTTCTTGTATACTTTTTCCTTTAAATATTGCTTTATATCCTAATGCCTTGTTGATCGGTTTAGGATCTTGGAAAATATTTCTTCCAATTGCCATTCCTTCAAGATCTTGGACAATATCATATGCTGTTTGGTAGGCAACCTCGACCGTATCCATTTTTGCACCTCCTGCGATCAAGCAATAAATACCTGGTGTGTATTCTTTCACTTTCCTTAGACCTTCTTTATTTTCAGGGTAATATAATTTGACCATATCTACACCCATTTCAAATGCGACTCTTGCGGCGTATCGTACATTTTCCATTTTACCTTCTTCTTCTTTTTTTCTTGGATCATGTTGTCTAACATAAGACCATAAAATTATGGGCACCTGAAATTTTCGTGCATCTCTCACGATCTCTGCCAATTCTGTCATTTGTTGAGCCTCATCTTGTCCTCCTACGTATAGACTATATCCCACTCCGACTAGGCTCGGACAAATTGCCACAGCTTCTTCCACGGAACAATCAAGACCTCCACGTGGAGGCCTGTTATTATAGAATAATTCTGTTTTTCCGTTGAGTTTCAATACCATAGGTAAATCAGGATGCATATGGGCATATCTTATATATGTTCCTTTATGTAAGACGAGCGGAATCCCAGCTTTTTCAGCGATACTCATCACATAATGAGGATTGGATGATTCGGGGATGGTGAAATCCGCCCTATGCTCAAGGCCATGGTCATTTGCTAGAAATAGAGCCTTATCTCCGATAGACCCATGTATCAGCATCTTTTCCATACGAATCTGAAATGCTGTATAAGGATTATTTACTGACATAATTATTTCATACCTCTATTGTTAATTGCTGTATTATTTTTAAACTTTTAAAACTAATGTTTAAAAATATTAGAGTTGTGAATCTTTTAGCAAAAAAGTAATTTTTGTGGAAATTATCCGTAAAATCTATTTTGATTTCATATTAAAGCTATCAAATAGAATTCCTACACATTCGATGCTAAATTCTGCATCAGCTAATACTTCTATTGCATCAATCTCATAGACTAATTCAGAAGCACCTGATTCACCCCCCTCATCACTATATCTTGCGGCTTCTCTCGGAGTACCTAATTCCTCTGAAATTGAGGATAATCTCTTAAAGATATTTTCGTTTAGCGCCCTTTTTATCAATCTTATCTTTAATAAAATCCAAGTATTCTCTTAAAAAATTCTATGTATAATTTATAATTCAAATTCTTTTAATCGAGAATTGCTTTTCATTAAACCAACAAATTTAGATAATAGGTTAAAAGATTTCATAAAAGAACGATTTTCAATAAAGTGAATAGAAAAATGAGTTTGAACATTAATAATCTTTTTTTGGATGAAATCGGTCCTGAATCCATCATAATTTTAAGAGAACCGGCCGTAGAAATGAGAGGGTTCGTGGTAATCGATAGTTCAGTAAATGGTATTCCAATGGGAGGTATGAGAATCACATCTGATCTAACTTTAAATGAAACAATTAGGTTGGCAAGGGCGATGACGTTGAAATTTAGTAGTTATGACATTCCAATAGGAGGAGGACAAGCAGGAATAATATTAGATCCAAATAGCCATAAAAAAGATCTAATAATTGAGAGTTTCGGGGAATCTATTAAATCATTTATTAAGGAAGATCTATTTTATCCTGTACCAGGTTTGGGAACGAAAGATGAAGATATTGAACATATTCTAAAGCTAGCTGGAAAGCCCGATTTGATGCCAAGAAAGATAGGATTGTTCAAATATGATATACCTTTAAAGAAAAATTATATTGGTGTGAGCGTAGCTCATTGTCTTCAAGCGGTATATAAAAATTTAAATAATTATATTTCTTCCAAGCCAAGAATTGACTGGAATACACCGGCTAGGATTCTTTTAGAGGGTTTTGGGAGGGCTGGTACTGAAATCGCTAAACAGATGAAAGAGTTGGGTCATCAATTATTAGGTATTTCGACAATTAAAGGGGCTATTTTTAATAAGGATGGTTTAGATATAGATAAGCTATTAGAAATGAAAAAGACTTATGGAGATAATCTAATTAATGAATATGATGAACATAATACAATTCGTATAGCTAAAGAGGAATTATTTGAACTTTCTTCTGATTATTCAATCGATTTTATTATTCCAGGAGCACGACCAGACGTAATAAATAAAGGAAATATAGATTCAATTAACACTAAGGCTATTATTCCAGCTGCGAATATGGTGTATCAAGATGGAGTAATTAAATCTTTAAAAGAAAAAAATATTTTAGCATTTCCAGATTTCATTTCGAATGCTGGAGATGCTTTAGCATTATCAACACGACAAAAATCTCAGAATAATGTCCTTGCGATTACTTCACATATAAAAGAAAAAATTACAGAAAAGACAATTCAAATATTGAAAAATTCAAATGAAAGAGAAACTACTCTTTATGATTTTGCAAAACAAAAGGCATTAGAAAACTTAGAACATAAATTAAGTAGAAAGCAAAAACATTTTGAAAAAATTGAAAAGAAATTACAAAAAGGGACCTAGATCAAAATGTAATCCGTTTTCTTAAGATCCTTCTAAATTTCCAATATATCAGAAAGAAATTTAGTAATTTTTATCGAATTATAATTTTTTCGGAAACTGGACTAAATTTTTGATTTTAAAATGTAAAATAATCCAGATTTATAAATTTTAGAATAAATCTTTAAGAGTTTTATTCTAGTGTAATTATTTGGAATCAATTACTATTAATGGGGTGAATAATTAGATATGAAAAATATTATAGATGGATTATATGATATGGATACCGGAAATCTACGGAATATTGCGGAAAAATATAATATAATGAGATGGGAAGATGCACCCAGAAAAGATTTGATAAATAAAATTGAGGCAAGGATGAGAGAACCGGGATTTGAGGAGGATATGAAAGAAAAACTCGATGATGAGATGATAATAATATTAGATGAGGTTCTAAATGGTGATAATTATGAAACTGTTGAAAAAGTGAAGCAAAGATTTCTCGATATAAAAGCCACTGCTGATTTTCGCGAAACTTATGAGAATTTATTATCTCTCGGTCTAATCTTTGAAGGACGGAGAGATGATAAAGATATCGTTTACGTACCAAAAGAGCTTACAAAATGGATAAATAACCATGTCTCACAAAAACTTGCATAATACCCAATCCAATTTGCTTGATCTTTTTTACTTTTTATTATTTTAGGGGGTTTTTTGGAAATTTATTATTGGTTAAATTCAAAAATCAAATTAATGGAATTATATAATTATAATGAACTACCACGCCCTAAAGGTCGGTGCTTTCTCGCATTCAAATGTTAAAATCTGTTTATGATTGTTTTTTGATTGTGTTATTCATAATCATCAAAAGGTTATTCTTTAATTTCCCCCTTTTATAAAACCGATTTTCGGTTATAATAGTTTTTTTAATTCTTGCAGATTTCTGGTATTAACCACATTTTTCTTTTCTAACCATCCTCTTCTGGCTGTTGCGACACCTAATTCCATAAATCTTAATTGATCTCGACTATGTGAATCCGTATTAATCGAAATTAAAATACCATAATCTCTTGCTTTCATACATCCTAAATCAGTTAAATCCAAGCGCTCTGGGAATGAATTTAACTCGAGAAAGATTCCTCTTTGTTCTGCTTCTTCAAAAATCTTACTCAAGTTAACTTCATATGGTTCTCTTTGATTTAATTTACGTCCTGTTGGATGACCGATAATGGTAACATAATCATTTTGCATAGCATTGATGATTCGATTTGTCATTTCCTTTTCAGAACTTTTAAATCCCGAATGAATACTCGCAACTACAATATCTAAATCTTGTAATACCTCGTTTTTTACATCCAATTTCCCCTCAGAATCGATATTTGCTTCAATTCCAGATAAAACCGTAATTCCATCGATATCATCATTAATTTTTTCAATTTCTTTCATTTGCTTACGTATTTCTTCATCATTCATTCCTTTCGCTATTTGAAGCGTTTTCGCATGATCACATATTCCTAAATACTCATATCCCAAATTTTTAGCTTCTGCCGCCATTTCTTCGATTGTATGGCTTCCTTCACTCCATTTTGTATGCACATGTAGATCCCCCTTAATATCTTCTGTTTTAATCAAATTAGGTAGGATTCCTTTTTGAGCTGCCTCAATCTCGCCCCTATCCTCTCTAAGTTCTGGTTGAATATAATCCAGTCCCAATTTTTCATATATATCTTTCTCATTTTCCCCCGCAATTTTTTCATTCGTGTTTTTATCGATTAATCCATATTCACTTAATTTCCAATTGCTATCCAGGGCAATCTTTCGTAATTTTATATTGTGTGCCTTCGAGCCGGTAAAATATTGGAGAGCCGAACCGAAGCTTTCTTCTTCAATCACACGTAGATCGATATGCAAATTTTCTTGGGCGATTACAGTACTTTTAGTAGTTCCTTTAGAAACAACTCGTTCTACTTGATCTAGATTAGTGAAATAGTCCATAACCTTATCTGAATTAGAGGAAACCACTAATATATCCACATCTCCAATGGTTTCTTTTCTTCGGCGAATAGAACCCGCGAGATTTATCCTTTCAACTTTATTATGGTTAGATAATTGCTTTTCGATGTCTTTAGCTATGGGAAGGATATTTCCCAGAAGAAAACGTTCTTGATATTTTCTATATCTTTGGATATTTTCAAGAATGTTTTGCTCGGAGGTTTTTCCGAAGCCCTCAACATCTCGTATTTCTTCGTTTTTCGCAGCCCTTTCGAGCTCATCAACAGATTCAATTCCCAATTCTTCATAAAGCTTCATCAGAGATTTAGGACCTAATCCTTGAATCTTCATCATTTCTTGGAGACCTTCAGGAAATCTTTTCCTTAGCTCGTTTAGATATTCTAAATCTCCGGTCTCGATTATTTCCTCGATTTTATCTGCTATACTTTCTCCCACACCCTCAATATCTTGAAGCTTTTTTTCTTGATAATAGGTTTTTATGTCCTTAGATAAAGTACTTATATTTTGAGCAGCACGTCTGTACGCACGAGGTTTAAATTGGACTCCTTTTAGTTCAAGTAGGTCGGCTATTTCAAAAAGAAATTTTGCTATTTTTTTATTTGATACATGGCTCATAAAATCACCAAATCAAATTTTAGAATGAAAAGATCTGATATAAGAGAAATATTGAATAATCTGATTCTAAGGGTTTAAGTTACTATAGAACTCATCAATTTTTAAAGATTCTTTATATTATTTATTAATTTTTCTAAGAGTCTAATTTTTTCTCTTAGTTCCAAGTGAAAAAAACTACAATAAATCATTAATATCTTTATGTCCAGAGAAGTTATTTTTCTAAGTAATCTATATATTGAATTAAATATTAAGAGAAATTCTTTGAATCAAATTTTTAAATTTTTAAAATCTTTGCAAATCATATAACTAAAATATGTACTTTCTGAATCATAAATGAGTCTATTCGATGATATCGCTCTTATAATTTTTGTATGTTGCTTTATTATTTTTATCTCGACTTTCTTTTTTCACTTAAGGAAAAGGGAAAGACCTTCAAAATATAGTGTATTTAAATTAATTTACGATAACTGGGTTAAAAGCCGTTTAGACGAGGAATCACCTTTAACTGGGGTGCAAGCATTAAGAAACTTTTTGATGGGTAATTCTACTTTTATTTCAAGTCTATTTATACTTATTGGTATTTTAACAGGGTTTTTTGAAAATATAAGCCAAAATGGCGAACAATTATTTAATATCCCCGGATTATCTTTAGGGATCATCAAATTTTCCTTGACGATAATAATGTTAATATTTTGTCTGTTTAATTTCATATTATCTATCCGATATGCCACCAGACTTTCGATATTAATAACTGGGAAGCCAAGAGATTTTTCCATTGGGGATGTGAAAGGATTTAAACTAACAAAACAAACACTCGTGAAAGCTCAAAATCATTGGATGTTGGGAATTCGTACCTTATTTTATCTCGCAACCTCCTTTTTTTGGTATATTAATTCAATATTGTTTATTATCGTGAGTATCATTATAACCGCATATCTCTTCATATCCCATGACGTAATCTGAAAATAGGAAGATTTAGATAATTAGAAAGAACCGGATTAATGTAAATATTCCAATTGAGATAGATAAAAATCCAATAATCTTTTTTGCCTTCTTCTTGTCCAGTTTTTTTGTAAAAAGCGCTCCGATGGGGGTAGCAATTAACCCTGAAATTATCATAATAATCCCTAATTCGATCGTAAGAAGGATTCGCTCACTAAAGGACTCGAAAAAGACATAGAGTATAAATCCGTATCCAGAAAGAAACGCCTCGGAAAAGTCAGTAACTGCGACCGATTCTCTGGCATCTCTTCCAGAAGTAATTTGCCCAATTGTCATAAGTGGTCCATACCCGCCTCCTGAAATTGCTTTATTAAATGAACCGATGCCGCTCAAGATATACATACGCTTCCAAGAAAATGTAAATTGAATATTTGGGAGCATTAATAGACCAGCAATAATTATGACAATTGCGATATAAAGCATTACGAATTCCTCTGTTAGGCTTGTCGCCAGAAACACCGCGATAGTCATTCCAATTGAACCAGTTATGATGAATAATATCGTAGATTTAATATCTTCAGTCTTTCTTGAACTTAAGTCCATATTTTTATATAATGCGTGAAAAATAGTCACTGAAAATCCAGTTGTCATTTGAGAAAGGAGCAGCATAGGAATCACCACTAACGGATCTAACCCTAAAGCAATTAGAATCGGAGAAAGTAATCCATATCCCATTCCTAGTGATCCATCTAAGAAAGCGCCACAAAAACCAAGGACAATAACGAAAATTAAGATTCCCTCTAATGCATCAGCTATCATTTTCTTTGCCTTTTAGACTTGAACTTTATATTAATAGATTATAAATCTATGAAATATACAATAACTATGATTTTTTCACTATAAAAAGACATAGTACCCTAATTAAAGATAAATTTAAAATTTTGTGGAAGGTGATCTAAATAACTAAAATGATGAATTTATCAAGATAAAGAAGAATATATGTGGGAGGAGTAAATTTAATGAGAATAATATATTTTTATGTACAGTAGAATTTAAAATTAAAAAATTAATTAGATTTATTGGATTTGAATAGATATCTGTTGGACGCTCTATAGACTTTCTATTATAAGATTGTCATTGATATCAACTACGCCAGCAGTGAACTCAGTTGCATCCATAACAGCTCTATACGCGCTCCAATCGGCAACCGTTCCCGAAAGTGTGACCTCTCCATCTTCTACCTTTACATCTACCTTTTCAGCATCGATGTTGAAGTTTCTACTAATTGAACCGACAATGTCTTCTGCAATTTCCTTATCAATAAAATTTTCTGTTGGTACGATGGTTAATTTATTGATGATATCAAGTACTCCCGATACTCCTGATGCAATGCTTTCTGCCCTTGTCTTTTTCCAATACGCATCCACAGATCCTTGTAATGTAACAATTCCCGCGGTTACTGAAACCTCAATATCAGTAGCATCCAAGCTGAGATTTAGTTCTAATGATGTTTCAATGTTAGATTTTATTTCTTCGTCCGTAGGTACCGTAACTGAAGGAGGATAAATAACTTCTATTTGATTGTCAACATCACGTACCCCTGAAATAGCCCAAGCGTCAGCAGAAGCTGCGCCCTTAGCAGAATAATTCGGCACTGAACCTTTTAATGTAACCTTGTCTCCAGTGACTTCTACTTCAATATCAGATGCATCTACTCTAGAATCCCAATAGAGTTGATCTACTATGTCCTTCTTAATTTGTTCTTCAGATACACTCATAAATTACACCTCTTTTCTAAAAATGTTATTCTTTGTGGATTCTTTCTACTTATAATATAAGGAATGAATAATAAAAATGTTAGATTTATAGCTTATTTATATATTGGAAATTCGTTTTAGTAGCCAAAAACTTGTCCAAAAAAAAATTTAAACCTTATTAGTAAGATCAGATAGAAAAAAGGGAAGTTTTTATCCTATTAAAACAACAATTTTATAATCAAAATCGTTAATTTACATGAATGATATGAATATGAATAATGAAGGATTGACAATTTCTTGTCCCGCATGCGGATACACATTTAAGCTCGCAGATATAAATATGAAAAAAGAAAAGGTAAAATGTCCCGCCTGTGGATATGAAATCAAGAGAAAACCTTTAAGACCGGGAAAACCGGATAAACCAGATTTTGATCAACCTATTGTATAATAAGGAAAGGAAGAATGTCTTTAGAAGAATATAAAAATAAAAGGAAATTCAATAAAACTCCAGAACCAAAAGGAGAGATAAAGAAGACAGACAAGAATATATTCGTTATTCAGAAACATGATGCTAGTAATCTTCATTATGATTTTAGAATAGAGTTAGATGGAGTTTTAAAGTCTTGGGCAGTACCGAAGGGACCATCACTCAACCCCAGTCAAAGGAGATTAGCGGTGGAAACAGAAGATCATCCCATTGATTATGCCGAATTTGAAGGAATCATACCGGAAGATGAATATGGTGGGGGGTATGTAATAGTGTGGGATTTAGGCACTTTTGAAAATATCACAGAAAAAGATGCTGAGAAAGTCTCACTAAAGCAAGCTTATGAAAATGGCCACATTACTATACTTTTGAACGGAATACGTCTCAAAGGCGAGTTCGCACTAATCAAAACAAAACGTGAGGAACAATGGCTTCTAATTAAAAAAGGGGATTCTGAGGCAAATCGGGAAATAAATATTACAAAAAAATATCAAGATTCGGTTCTTTCCAATAAAACTATAGATGACCTTAAAAAGACAAAAAAAGGAAATCTTGACAAATTTTTGTAGGATACAATTGGGATTAAATTATTGATTTTTATTTATATGGATTTCACATTCTTCACTATCGCAAAAAATTTGTCCTCGGGCTTTTTCTTTGACTTTTTCCAAATATAAGGGCTTGAGATGGTCCGATAATCGTTTGTATTCTTCTTCCGAAATCTCTTCATAAGGAGCTTGTTCATAGCCGTGTTCTTTTAAAGGGAGAAAAGAAATCGCTTTAAGTTTATCTTCATAACTCTGTAGTAAATATCTTAGGTCTTTTTTCTCTTCATCTTTAAAACTAACCGTTATAGATACTTGATTATCTGACCAATATTTTTGATATAATGCAGCATTTTCTGCTTGTTCCCAAATAGATACATCTCCTTTCCCACGAGTAAAATATTCTTTTTTTACAGGAAATTCAATGATCATTGTGTTTTCAGAGTATTTGTCTTTTATTACCTTATAACCTGCTTCTTTTGCTAACTTAATTAATTCAGAACCCTCTTGTATCCTTATTCTGCGTATATAGTATTTTGAATGGGGGAAATGGATACCATGAGACACCCCGGGTAATATGCTTACTGTACCACTCGGTTTTACCGTAGTAATTTTAGTGGACTTGGGAACACATAGCCAGTCTGAATATTTCTCATCAAGTTTTTTTAGATATTTATATCCTTTTTTACACCATTCAATCATTTTATGTTTTCCATGTCTTGAAAAAGCTTCTGTTATGCCTGTCTGAGAGATACCCATTCTACGATTTTTCAGCATTACTGCGTTAGTTACTTTTACTTGAGTATTTACAAGAGTCACGGTTTTAGCATAAATATACGCATATTTTAGAGTTTCTTTAAATTCTTCCCAATTTTGATGCCGTGAAGGATATGTTTCTGCTAAACAACAGAGTTCAAAAGATTCTAGAGTTTGTTCTCCACAAGGATTCATACCCAATGCGTTTTTATCTTTATTATCTGGGGGATCTATCATTCGCGAATATTTTTGGGCATTTTCTAACCAAAATAGACCGGGTTCACCATTTTTTGCAATTTGCTCAGAAATAAAGGAATAATCCATACCTTTCTCAGCTATAATACTGTTATTACTTACCCATCTGTGGGATCTGAGTTTTTTTTGATTTTGTTTAGCCTTTATAAATTCCTTATCATCTGGTTTGCCTAATCCAATTTCCGCACTCCTTCTTACCCCTCCCGCGACAACACATTTTCCAATTAAATTCATTATATCAAGAATATCCAATGAATTTATAGCATCTCCAATTCTTCCGTTTAAAATAATATCAATATCATTTAGCATATTCTTTAGTGGTTCTGGACCCGACGCAGTTCCACCAAAACTCTTAAGCGGTTCTCCTTTAGGACGGATTTTTGAATAATCGAAATCTGGTTGTTTTTCTCCTAAAAAATATGCTTTTAATAACTTTTTAAGAGCTTTAACCCATCCTTCTCTACTATCGGGAATGGTGAATTTGAATTTCTCATTTTTAGGCTGTTTGATAAATAATTTCCCAGCACCTCTGGTATCAAAACCCACCCCTACACCCACCATTAGCGAGTGCATGAGAAATTCAAAAGCTTGGGTATACTTAACTTCAATATCATTAGTTGAGACAAATCCGCAATTATTTAATGCCATAGAACCGTGTTCTGCTATGAAATCCGTACCCATTATCCAAAATCCTCTTCCAGGAGGTGTGAATTTGAAATTCCATATTTTTTCATACATTCTTTGGGCGGATTTTATTGCTTTTTGCTCATTCCATGGTAATTTTAAATCTTGACAATGGTTTTTTTGAATTGAAAAGCATCCTTCGACTACTCGTTTCACAGTTTCCCAATACTCCTCCTTTCGGTCCTGTCCATGGATATGTCTCGCATAAGTTCGTTTATAGGTAAAATATCCCAGAGGGCCCCACTCTGGTTGCTTTCCTTTATAATTCTTAAGAAAATTTTCGTTTAGCTTGAAGCATTTAATATCTAAATTACCAATCACTGAGATCTTTCCTAACTACTCTGATTGCTTTCTAAAAATGATAGGTAAAAAATCCATCTGATTAACTTAAAGGTTATGATTATAGTGTATTGATTTTAGTGAAATTTTTCAATTTCCCTCCTTTATAGTTAAAGCAGGCTATTGGTTCAGTTCATATAATAATTAAGAGATTTTGTGTTTATTCTAATAAATTTAATGATAAATTTTTAAAATTCTTTAATCATTTTGGAAAGTATGAACGTGAAGAAAATTGATGAAAACATCTACGAAATACCAGCTCATAAAATTGGAAACTTCGAGATGAAAGTACCAGTTAAAATTTACGCTAACAATTATATACTTGACAAAATCAAGCAAGATAGAACGCTAGATCAAATAAGTAATGTTGCTACCTTGAAAGGAATCAGAAAGCACGCTATTGCTCTTTCCGATGCTCATCAAGGATATGGATTTTGTATCGGAGGGGTTGCGGGAACTGATGCGGAATCCGGAATGGTAAGCCCTGGAGGTGTCGGATATGATATCAACTGTGGGGTTAGGCTCTTAAGAACCAATTTGTATGAAAATGATGTAAGAGATGTTATTGACGATTTATTAGAGAGAATATATAGAAATATCCCAAGTGGTCTCGGTTCGGAAGGAAAAATTAATATTTCTTATTCAGATCTAGATAACTTGGCTGATAACGGTCTTAAATGGGCATTAGAAAACGGATATGCGACAAAACAAGATTTAGAACATGTTGAGGAGAATGGATGTTTAGATAGCGCAAATTCCGATTTGGTGTCAAAAAAGGCAAAACAAAGAGGTATTGACCAAGTAGGTTCACTCGGTAGCGGTAACCATTTCTTAGAAATCCAGAGGGTTGACAAGATATTTAATAGGGAAATAGCAAAAAAGGTCGGTATATTAGAGGAAGGACAAGTTACGGTGATGGTGCATACAGGAAGCAGAGCATTTGGACATCAAGTTTGCACCGATTCGCTAAGGATGGTTGAAAAAGCAATGAAAAAGTATGGAATTGAAGTTCCAGATAGGGAATTAGCCTGTGTTCCCGCAGATACCAATGAGGCGCAAAATTACTTGAGTCAAATGGCTTGTGCGGCTAATTTTGGTTTCTGCAATAGACAATTGATTACTCATTGGCTTAGAGAATCATTTGAGCAATTTTTCAAGAAAGATATCGATGATTTAGATTTAAACCTCATCTATGGGGTGTGTCATAATATCTTAAAGATTGAAGAGCACGAGGTAAATGGCTCTAAAATGAAACTCAATATACATCGAAAAGGTGCAACAAGAGCTTTCCCTGCGGGACATCCTGAAATTCCACAAGACTACAGAGATATCGGACAACCCGCATTAATACCGGGAACTATGGGTTCAGCTTCATATTTGTGTGTTGGTAAAGAAAAAGGAATGGATTTATCATTTGGTTCAACTGCTCACGGTGCTGGGAGGGTAATGTCTCGGAGGAGCGCAGATAGAAAATGGCCTGCTCGTAATGTTTTAGATGACTTGTCAAGTCGTGGAATTCATATAAAAGCCGCGAATATGAGAGTGGTCGCTGAAGAAGCTCCTGGAGCCTATAAAGATGTGGATCAAGTAGTACAAGTAAGTCATGATTTAGGGATAGTAGAAAAAATTGCTCGATTCAAACCTATTGGGGTTGTTAAGGGATAATTATTCTATAATTCCAACGAATTAAGCATTTCTTTTCTTTTTATATCTTTTTCTAACACATTTTTAATGATTTTTCTGAAATTCGCATCTGAACGAATAGGATTTTGCTTTACATAAATCTGTTTCATATATTTTTTAATATACTGAAACTTTATTTCTAATAGGATTTCAGTTGTCTCATATGATTTTGTTTTTTTAGAACACTTAGCTACGATGAAATTTTCGGTAAAATCATCTTTTATGAAATAAAAGCAGTTTTTTTTGACCTTCAAGCTATTTATACCATTCTCACCCGTTTTTAGATCAAAATTTTTTAACGCTGAAAAGAGATTTGCTAACATGGAATAATTTAATTCCCTATTCTTTTCTTTGGACAAATTATAGGAAAAAATCGAAGTTCCTCTTTTATTGATTATATAGATGCCCTCTATACCTTTCATTAACAACTCTCTTAAATAGTTTTCCTTTTTGTATTTATATATTTCCCCAAATTAATCTAGTGCAAATCGATCATTTAAATCTTGCATTTATACTTTTTTATTCACTCTCTAAAACTTTTTTGTAGATTAAATAAAAAAGTAGACCGATGATAAATCCGATGGTGATATTGAGAAAAAAACATATTAAAGCTGAGACAATAATCAGCGGGATGGTTTTCCAATCTTCTATCTTTTTTAAGGCTACTTTTCCTAACGTAAATGAGGTAAAAATTAGCATAGCGCCTAAAATTCCTTCAGGAAAATAAATAAAAACGGTAAACAATAAATCAGAAAAAAAGAGTCCCAACACTAATTCGATAGTGCCTTCGAAAATCATTGACCCGCCCGTTCTCGCGCCGAAAGCATATTGTGCTGCTAATCCACCAGACCCATGACATAGAGGCATTCCTCCGAAGAAAGGACTTATCAGATTAATAACTCCCATATTGGAGGCTAAATTATTAGAATTAATATCACTTTTCGCTTCCGGAAATAATTCTTTAACTAATGCAATCGTAGCAATCATTACATTGGTTAACGTGAGTATTAATTGACCGATCCCGGCTACTAAAAATCCAATAATAATGTTTTCAATCGTTGGTAAATGAAATGGGAAGTAAGGGATATTAAAGGCTAAAACATCTATGGTGAGGATACCCGAGAAAATCATTATGCATACCCCTAGTATTACTAGAAATATTGCTGTTGGGACTTTCTCCCAGCGAATAAATAGAATTATAATGATTAGAGCGATTGACCCTATGATGTAATCATTTATAAATAATATTACAGCAGACCAGCCTAAAATAAATGATAATCCAAGTTGAATTCCTCGCACAGATAGTTTTGGAACTTTTTTAGTAATTTTATCGAGAATCTTAGTGGCTCCAAGAATGAACCAAACAATTCCCGTGGAAAAGCCCGTCGAGATGACTTTGTTTGGAGTCCATTTTTGAGAAAGTGCGATCGTACCAATCGTTTTTTGTGGTTGGACGGGTAATGGGAGATTATATCGTATCCCTAATATGATATTTGTTAAACCTAAACATAAGAAAATACCCGCGGGGTTTAACTTAACTAACGAAACATAACCGATCAAGAAGGGAACCAAAGTCCCCCAATCTCCAAATGCCCCACTAAGCTCGTTTAATGTAAACTTTCTCGCTGCTTTTTCTTTGAAATTTTCGATTTCAGAAATATATCTCACCATGATAGATTAAGCTTAAGAGTATTAAGCTTTATTTATGTCAAAGAATTATAATTATAATATAGAGCTTTAGATTATTTTTTATTTATGGCTATCCATATGCTTATCCCAAATTAGTTCAAATAGAGCACCTTTATCGTTTTTATTATAGATAATTTTCCCTCCATATCTATCCATTATTTTTTCAATGATAGTAAGACCTTTTAATTTTCTATTTTGATTGGGGTTTTGGAAATGTGAATCTATAATGCGTTGGGGTAATCCAGGACCATAATCTTGAATCCTAATCTTTGCGGAATTATCATCTTCGCTAAGGGAAATATCTATCTTTTCGGTATCGGTATGCTTAAACGCGTTCCTAATTAATTCTTTAAGAAGCAGATCCAAATAATCGTCAGCCAAAACAGTACAAGTGCCTTCAATTTCAATTGGTTGAGTGTATTCCTTTTTAATCTGTTGAATGATGTTTCTTGGATTTATTTCTCTCAAAGAGCGTTCTCTTGTGAAAAGTTCTTTTAATTCTTCAATATGCTCAATAGAATCTAAAATGCTCTGAATATGCGGCATTAGAGTTTCAATTATCTCGTTAGGTAACTGTGAAGTTTCTTGCTTCATTTGTAGAAAACCATAAATAAACGTGAGATTGTTGGCAATCTCGTGCCGAACGGTACTAGTCAATAGTTTAAGGTTATCTCGTTGTTCTTTGATTTTTTCTTGAGCTCTTCTTAACGTCTCATTATTAAATATGAGTTCAAGATGAGCATCCACAGCTACTTTCATCTCCTTCATTAGATTCTTCTTCTTCTCTGAAAAATGTCTCTCTTTCTTGTCAAGCACACAAATTGTTCCGAATACATCGCCAGTTGGCCATTCCAAAGGAAATCCTAAATAGGAGACTAATTCATTTTCTTCTAATCCCGGTTTGTTTTTATGAATTGGGTCTTTATAGGCGTTAGGAACTTCATGTATTTTCTTTTTCTTTATAGTAATTTCGCAATACTTATCAAAAATAGTCTCTCTATAATTCTTAGGTATTGGGTTTCCCTCGTTTTCGCTTGTTATAATTGCCTCAAGATATGGATGTTCATATTTCATGATGATTGCCGTGGGTACTCCCATTAATTGAGCTAAAGCATTGACTAATCTTTGCCATTTATTTATTATTGATTGCGGCACATCAAGTTCACTAACTAACATTTGAGTATTCCCCATACTAGATTAATTATACTAATTCTTTTTAAATTCTGTTCTTAATGGATTTAATAACATATACTAATATAATGAGATATATGTTATATTCAGAAAATTAGAGGTAAACAAAATTGTGAATCTATTATTAAATTCCAGAATTTAGGTCAAAATAGGTTGAGTTAATTCTATTTTAACAGAATGTTCTTTTTTGAGATCATCGACAACGCGTTTTATTGACTTAATATCATTTGAATCTAACTTAATTTCATACTGCTTTCCAAGCATTTGATATTTTTGTTCTCCAAAACGATGATAAGGTATAAACTCAAAATTCTTAAAACCCATTCCAATTAGCTCTGTTATATGATCTTCAAGTTCCTCTTGAAGATTTATAAAATTATAACCCTTTATTATAGGAATTCTGATGTTTACTTCAATGTTTTTATTTAGACATTCTTTAAGGTTTGCTAATATTAGTTTATTGGAAACTCCCGTTAATTTTTTATGTCTCTGATCATTCAAACTTTTTATATCAAACAATACCATATCAACCAATTCTAAAATTTCAGAAAATTTTTTTGTTGATGCATATCCGCTTGTATCCACGCACACATGAAGACCGCATTTTTTAAGTCTCTTAATTAAATTCTCTAAAAATGAAATTTGGAATAAAGGCTCACCTCCAGAGATTGTAACCCCCCCATTGGAAGATATATAAAAGTCCTTATCTTTTAATGCCTCATTAATTAATTCCTCAGCAGATATTGACTTTCCACAGATTTCTAATGAGTTGGTTTGACAAACTTCTGTACATTTTCCACAGAGATCGCAATCATTTCGATTAATTATGATTTGTTTATTATCTAAATAGATAGCATTATTATGACAAGAATCTATGCAATTTCCGCAAAATATGCAACTATATGATTTATAAAGAAGTTCTCTAAATTGATTTATCCCTTCGGGATTATGGCACCACATACATCTTAATGGGCATCCCTTAAAAAATATCGTTGTTCTAATACCTGGTCCATCGTGTAAGGAAAATCTTTGAATATTAAATATAATTCCTTTCTTATTATCCTTCACTTTATCTGACATAACTTTGAAAACTATCCATAACTAAAGATTCCTATAACAATATCGGTCAATTATATCATCTTGTACTCCTTTGGGTAAATCAATGAACCTAGCACTATATCCAGAAACCCTAACCATTAGATTTTTATAATCAGAGGGTCTTTTTTGAGCTTTTTTTAATTTTAGGGGGGAAATTGCATTAAATTGAATATGAGACCCGCCTAATTTAAAATATGTTCTTAATAATGAATCGATAATATTTCCATCTTCGATTTTCGCAATTTCCGGATTTATATTTATAGTACATGCCAATCCGTTCGCAAAAAGAGCATGGTCAATTTTAGTGATGCTTTTTAGTGTAGCTGTTAGGCCCTCTTCACTTGAGTTCCCAGGAGCTATATCTTTTGTCAGTGGCTCTCCTTTCTTTCTCCCGGAAGGTAGAGCATTAGTAAAAACACCAAACCCTACATGGGTGGTCATAGCGTGTATACCCACACGATAATCGCCACCCCTTGCACATTTATACCCTTCAACTGCATCTCTAATAATTTCCGCTACTCTTTTAGCAATATTATCAACATCAGGATTATCAGAACCATATTTTGGACATTTTTTTTCCAAATACTCCTTCATATCGTCCCTTTTTCTAAAATTTCTTTTCAGAGCTTTAACTAATTCTTCCATAGTATATTTCCTCTCTTTAAATATCGCTTTGTTAATTGCTGCTATTGAATCTATTACGTCTGAAAAACCAGTCACATGAATGCCAGAGAAGTTGTACTTCGCAGAGCCTTTGTTCACATCTTTTCCTTGTTCAAAGCAATCATCAATACATAATGACATCAAAGGAGTTGGTTTTAATTCTCTATGTGCTTGTTGAAATGCATTCCCAGCCTTTATTGATAATTCCATAATAGAATTTAATTTTTCTTGGAATGCGTTGAAAATCTCATCTATAGATTTATAATTGTTAATATAACCATGATTTTCTATCAAATCTTTTATAATGGTTTTATCCGTACCTAATACACATTCTAATGCTTTAGGAAGACTTAGAAAGATCGCACCGGTATTATCAAATGAGGTTCCCGAAGTTGATAAGCCCACACAACCAACCACCCCATAATTTCTGGCCTCCTCCAAGGGTATACCATACCTCATTAACGCATCTACTACGATTTGATCGTTATAGAGCCCTAAGAGGTTTTTCCCATTTTCTAAAAACCTGGCAATCCTTCTATAAAGCAGAGATGGAGTATTTTCATGACACCTTACCACTACATTGGGACTTGGAACTCCCGCTTCTTCAAAAGCATCTAATATTAGATAGGTTAGGTCATTCGTAGCATCATTTCCCTCTGTATCGATTCCTCCGATAAGAACATTTTGAGTGGTTGCCATACCTCCAAAATATTGTGTTGCTATAGAATCATAAAGGGCAATAATTTCATTTGTTTTTAAAAATAAATTTTTAAAGAGTCTTATTGCTAATTGAGAATTATCAATGTAGTATTTGAGGAGATATTGGTCCAAACGTCCAAAAGAAATTCCATGCTCGAAATTTTCGAGATGTATTGCCAAATGAATGAACCATATAAACTGAATCGCCTCATATAAATCATTCGCAGGATTAGCTGGAATGTTCCTGCATACTTCAGCTATTTTCTCCAGCTCTTTTTTCCTTAATGAATCTCTCTCATATTTAGCCATTTCAGCTGCTTTTATTGAAAATCGTTCAGCATATTTAATTAGTGCTTTTGAGACAATTTTGATTGATTTATAAAACGCTATTTTTTTATCGGCTGAGGGTATTTTACCAAGGTTTTCTTTATAATATTTTATTTTCTGATTACTTGCTTCTATATATGAAAGTAGCCCTCTTGATAATAAGCGTGGGTAATTCAGTACGGCATGAGCTATACCCCCCGTTTCTGTAGGAACATAAGCACCTCCACTGAAAAACCCTTCAAAAACCTCCTTTGGGGCAATTTCTTTCGCATAGGTTTCAATTTTGTAGTTATCCCAATAAGGGGCCAGTTCATCTCTAAGTATTTTTTTTTCTTCTTCAGTCACTCTAATAGGATTAACTTGACGTACTGGGAGGAGATCTAATTCTTTCAAAATTCTTAAACCTGTTGCTTCTAGTCTGGGGATAGCGACTGGAAGATCTTCATCAAATGTTCCCACAATTAACTCATCCTCTCTTATAATAATAGGTAGGTCCTCAAGAGTATATTTTAGACCACGTGCTTGGTTTATTATTAAGGGCTTGCCTGGAGCCTCTCGCATGGCCTTGGTATAGTTTATAGGAACAGTAAGGGAGATTTTTGGCGTATTAAGTACAGCTTCACTTAGTTTTTTATTATTCATATTCATTTTAATACCAGATAATTATTTGCCAATATCCATTTTATATTAATAAATATAGTTATAGCTATTATTAATATTAATTCTCAGCTTCGGAAAACTTGACTTTAAAAAAAAGGCTCTCTGTAAATATTCCAAAGATAAACTATCTTGATTAGGTTTTTAAAAAAACGGAAATAAAATAGAATTATAAAGAAATACAAAAATTAAATTAGAACATTTCCAATAATTTCTTGTTTCATAATCTTTCATACAATTCTGATGGTTTCCCACCGCAACCAAACGTAAAAGAAAAAAATTTTCTCTCTTTTTGACATTGGGGGCAGTAATAATTTCCCGATTCCTCTTTATCATCAAAAGTAAATCCACATTCTTCGCAGATCACATAACCTTTCATATTTAGGATATATTGAATAGAATTTTAAAAAATAGTGGTTATAATATCTTAAAAAATTAAATAAACTTGAGATAATAGATAATAAAAAATTCAGATCATACTATTTTCTAAAAATTGAGAAATAAAAAGTGTTAGGACAAAATTCATGAGAATAAGGTTATGATTCTGATTCTCCTTCCGACTCCATCTTAAAGAATTCGGTGTACTTCCCACAATTAGCGCAGTAATACTTTCCCGGTTCATCTTCATCATCGATCGCGGTCCCGCATGATCTACAAATAACAGTCATAAATTAATTTAGGATAATGGGATTTATTAATCTTTACTCCATTACAAAGGGTTCCAATTATCATCTAAATGATACAAATTGGATCCATTAAAAATCCATCTCCCATTGGGATAGTGTCAAAGATAGTCCTTGCATAAGTGGAGGAGTATTTATATGCGCAAAAGTCCCCTATGAAAGTTCCGCGTAAACCATAATGAAGATGAGAACCATCGTTTGCATATAACAGATCCGCAATTGGGTCTCCCACATTCACTCGTTGAAGTATAGATACTTTAATGGCATTTCGTTGTAATGTATTATTGTAGGTGTCATCGCCGTCAAAATTGGGCTCTATACATAATTCAACTGTCCAACCCCAATTTATAAGAATACTTATACTGAATAATATATTAGAATTCTCTGAATGAGGATTTTTATGTTCTGTTATACCCATAATGGTCCCTTTTACGGGGGAGATTATTGTCACTGTATCATTAATAACTAGATCAATTCCGTTATGATGTGTTCCAGGACCGCTCCAATCTGGTACTCCATACGGGCGAATATGGTCTATTTTCCCAGATTCTTCAATCGGAAATTCTAATGATGGATCATACGGTATTGGGGAAACGCCTATAACCACGAGGGCAGTAATGAATAATGAAAGGAGGAGTAAAGGAATAAAAACTAATAATTTCTTCTTTTTAGTCCAATTCAATTTTATCACATTTATGGACAATAAAGGATTATTTAGGTAAAAATTCTACGATTCTGATAGAAAATCTTTTCTTAGCATTAAACATCGAACTATTAAGGACGCGGATATGAATAAAAAAAGGAAAGGATTCCCATAACCCACGCGAGGCAGTCATCAAATGTCTCGTTTTTTTACATTTGACTCATCCAAATGGGAAATTTTTAGCAATACTGTTTAATTGCGCTGAGAATTTTCGAGATATCTGGTCTGTCTGTCTTAGACTTGGCAATATATGTCCACACAACTTTTCCCGAGCTATTGATTAAAAATTTAGAAGGTAAGGCCTGCTTAGATTTAATATCTGTTTCTGCGATATTTTCATACATATCAATATCAAATTTTTGTGCAATTTCTGCGTTCTTATCCGAAATTTGTGGAAAATTTAGGTTGTTTTGCTCTTGATATTCCCGCATATGGCTTTCACTGTCCGACGACATTGAAATAAGTTTGACATTGTATTTTCGGATCTTTTCTAAGTTCTCATTTAAGAGCATAGAATGCTGTTTTCAATGACCTCACCATGTACCTCGGAAGAAATCGATAAGTAATCAACTATAATTATCTAATATCTCTGATGTATCTATTGTATTTCCAAGTACGTCTTTAATCTTAAAGTATGGTGCTTTTTCTCCAACCGGAAGTCCTTCATTCATAATTTAGGCACTATGATTATTTTATTGAAATATAGATGTTCAAACAATCATTTAAAATGTATTATAGATAATAAATTATGATCAATGTCTAAAAATAGAATCCTATACTTTTTTTAAGTGATCTTTTCTTAAAATGTCTCAAAAGTCATTAACGTTTC
>WJIN01000332.1 GCA_014730295.1 Promethearchaeota archaeon
GAATGAAGCGGATGTAGTATCTATAATATGCGACCACTTAAATGGAGAAAAGTGGAATATTTGGATTGACGATCATCCAATACACAGACAGTTAAAATATAGAAAGCACAGTATTTTGATAGGAGGGGCTCGACCTGATATTTATGGTATCAATAATTTTAACCAAATTTTCTCGATTGAAGTAAAAGGGCTGGACGACTATAAAAAGGCAATTGGTCAAGCACTAACTTATAAATCTGGAGTGAATTTGTCATATATTGGGGGGATAAGTGAAAAATTGAGTTCCATAGAAGACATAGCATTATCCTCTGGACTGGGATTAATTTTTATTGATGCTCATAGCGAAAAGATAGACAAAATCGAGAATCCGATTTATAATATTTTTCCTAAATATCTAGATGACATCAAAAATGAAATAGAAGTCCTTAAGAGTCAGAAAAAAGAAACAAGAAGCTTCAGTTCATTCGGGAGAACTCACATTTTAAATTATTTTAGTCCGATATTTTTATTTCACAATGAACGCGTGAAGACTAAAACTCACTTGAAAATGGACCTAAAGGAAATCGATTGGAAAAATAAATCCTATGCTCAATTTATTGATGGAGCTAACATCATAGGTGTACTGAATTTGGAAGAAGATGGATTTAGTTTATCAAAGATTGGAGAATTTTGCCTTGAATATTTTAATAGCTTAAATATCTATACTTTATCTGAGTTACAACACAAGATTGATGTCACGGGAGGAAGAGGGATCTGTGTACATTCAGAATTGCCGCATTTGGCAAAATTCTTACAACTAATATATTTTCAGAACCCTGATTTTAAGAAATTTATTACAATTTTAATGGAATTTAAGGAAAAAATTATATCATTTGATATGATTCTGGATAAAATGATTATCAATTATCCTAATCTATTCTTGAACTTTTTTGTGAAAAAGAGTGCGAGAAAGGACGTAATCAATATTTTTCTGAAAGGAAAAAAAGAAATTCTATTGAATAATTATGCTAAAACTGTGGGTGATTATGGCCATTACAATTTTATATTCGCGTTTAAACGGCATTTGGTCCATTTAGGAATTCTTTCAAAAGAAAATATTTCCTATTATGGAAAAACTGAAGATTATAAAGCTGACGAAGATCTCTGGATTTTGGGAGATGATATTCTAGTTTAGTTTCTTAACGTAGATAAAATAAGTTCAAATTAAATTAGGAAAATTTGGGATAAACTCGAAATATATCGAACAATTGTGATAATGCTGCTCCAACTCCTTATTGATCATCTCAATATCTCCTCCCAGATATTTCTCTAAAAGTTTGCTGAATTTTTCTTGAAATTTCGAATCCCGATTTCTTTCCTGCAATTTCCCTAAATAGTCAGAATTCACTAAATAATCGCTTTTCCTTAAATTGCAGTCAGAACATGAGCCAACTATATTCCAAATTGGAGATTCGAAAAGATAATTGTAGGGAATGAAATGGTCAGCGTGAGGTGACTCTCCAAACTTCTGTCCACAATAAAAACACTTTTCATCTTGATATTCATAAAGTTTCAATTTATATTTTTTAGAGATATTCCTAAGAAATCGGAAAGATTCCGCAGCAACCAGTAGTTTCGTAAAAAGTTTCGGGACCGTATTGAATCCTTCTAAAAATTCTGTACAAACACCTAAATTTGCCTTCTCGAGAACCGGGAAGTGATATCGGATATAGTCCAAAATTATAGGAGTAAATCCAATAAATCCAACTTCGTCTATTTTTATCAGGTTTTTGAACTCTTGCTCATCCTTTATTTTAAGCTTTAGAGGTATAAGCTTTTTATCCTTATTATAGAAATCATAAATAGGCATATCTTTTCGTAATAGAAATATCACATGTCTGTAAAATAATGTTTTTACCTTTTCAATAATCTTATTTGATATATGCTTTGATTTAAGTTTCTTATAATCAACATCGGAATAGAATTTCTCTATTATTGAGTAAATTTTTACACTCTGTTTAGCTCGGTTTAATTGTTTCAATTTAAAGCGTTTAAAAAGGATAAAATTAAATTTGAGAAAATTTTTTGCCAAATCATCAACGGAAATAAGATAACATCCGTCAGATTCAATAACTTTATTCTTTTTAATATTAATAAGAATTGATTGAAAAAGCATTGGTTTATAGCTTGATGTAAATCTTTTTCGTTGAAAGAATTTCGAAATTTCTTTACCAATAGCTTTATAGTCTATTTTTGGATTGTCCTTCATATTCTTAATAAATAAAAACTAAGCCTATTAAACATTACTTTCAATACGACTATTAATATTTAATTAGATATTAGTGAATTGGATATAAATTAGTAAGAAAGATGATAGGTTTTAATATTTTGGTCTGGATTAAGACTTAAATTTAAGAAAAATTTACAATGAAAGTAGAAAAGACAGATATTACTAAGGAAATTTTAAGAGAGAATTATTATCGAACAGCATTACCTAAAAGTTTGGGACCAAGTGCACCAATACAAAAATTTGAAAAATATCGTAAGAAGCATAATATGGAGATAAATTCTGTTATTGATTACGGAGCAGGTCATCAGAGAGATAAAGAGTTCTGTATTCAAAAGTATGGAAATTATGTTCCCTATGATATTTTTCCTGATTTTAAAGTAGAACAACCACAAGAAGTTCTTAACAGAAAATATGATTTAGTGATAACGAACTACGTATTAAATATTATAATCCCTGAAGATAGAATGTACCTAATTAGAGCTATTGAGAAGTATCTTTTGGAAGGATCTATAATTTTACTCGCTGTTCGCCCAGAATCGCAGGAAAGAGACATAAAGGATAACTGGATTCCTTATGAAGATGGTTGGGTGACTACAAGGCTGACATTTCAGCATTTTTTCTCCAAGAAAGAAATATCAAGTCTTTTCGACTCTATTTCTGAAAAATTAATTGATCTAAAGAGGGGAACATATATATTGATTAATAAATAACTCTAAATTATTACTTTTTAGTTCTAAGAATATTTTGCTTCATTTAAGCTTAATATTTATAGATTTTTAGTCAACGGGACAAATATTTACAAATAGGAAAAATATTTCTATATTTAATAAATTTTGCTTAGAACATACTTGAGAGGATTTAGAAGCGTGAACTCTTAAATAGTGTGCTGTTAATTGACAGGAGTGAAGTTTAATTCGAAAATTTTATCCCTATCCATATTTACGATACTATGGTTTTATATATTTATTCTACTTTTATAGTTATGTTTTGAAATATTGTCTTTGTGATACTAGTATTAAATAAGAGATAATTACTATTAGCAAAATATATGTCAGTTTCTTTTTGAGGAGTTGATATATGTATATTTGTTTGATCTCAGGAAAAATATTTATATTATGAATAACAAATACTAAAATATAAATGATGAAAAGACTTAAATACCAAAAACCACCTGAAATTTTGGACAAAGATTATATAGGATTAAATGGTGTAGGATTAAGTCAATTAAAACATCCACATTTTGAAATATGGCAGACTTACCTAAGAGAACATTATTCATTAGAGAAAGAAAAGAAATTAATTATCTTCATACCATGTGCAGCAATCAAACCATATAATAATTCTCCAATTCATAAAATATTCAATAAAGTTATTGATAAATTTAATAATACTCAAAAATTTGTAATTTCTAATGCGGGGATAATTCCTTATGAATTCTGCCATTTGTATCCATTTAACTCATATGATTGGAATCCTCTATTAGAAACAAATAGAATTAAAGATTTATATATTAAAATCACCACTAAAAGAATTTTTGAATTTTTTAAAAGTAAGATAGATATTGAAAATTATGACTATATTTCATATTTGAGAAATAGTTCAGAATCAATGAAAGCAATAGAACACGCCTTCAATAAATTGGATCTAAATCTAGATATTATCCATATAAAGGGGGAATTACATAAGACTGCTGATCATGACCTTTTGTTAATTTTACCAGAAAATTTAAAAAAACTTGAAAAAACCATTATGAGAAAGAGTAGTTGATTTTATGGATTATTGGGCAGGAGAATTAGGTACTAATTATATTAAAGGCATAAAACATAACAACGTAATGGATAGTGTTTATAATTACTTAGAAGTTGAAAATCCAGTAATCAAGTATCCATTTGAAAATCTTTTTTTGGATAATGGAGCATTTTCGATTTTTAAAAACAATTTTAGTGGAAAAAAACAGAAAATAGAAATTGATATTAATAACATAATTGACATACAAGAAACTTTCAAACCAAAATATACAGTTCCTTTTGATTATCCATTTCAAACTGATATGACAATTAAACAAATGGAATCTAATTGGTCTAATTCAAAAGATAATATTATTTATTGGCAAGATTGTACAAATTTAGATTTAATTCCAGCTTTGCATGGTTGGAATAAGAATTCTTTGAAAAAAAATTTGGAGTTTCTTCAGAAAAATGATTTTAATTATATTGCTTTAGGTAGTACCTTTATTTTAAAGGATAACTTTAAGGGTTATTTTGGAGATAGACAACCAAATAAAAACGTTTATGAAGCTTTTCTATATTTATCTTCATTGGCTCAAAAATATGGAATGGATCTACATATTTTTGGAATAGGATCATCTCCGCTTTCATATCACATCGCAGCTTTTTGTGAGATTAAAAGTTCAGATTCTTCGGGTTATAGACGTAAAGCAGCATACGGAAAGATAATATTACCTGGGACTGGCGAAAGATATGCAGGTAATGGCAGTGCTAGTTTTGGAGTAAATAGAAATAAAGGGTTAGATTTCAATAATATTTTTTCAGAGAATGAGAAAAAAAAATTAGAAAATTGTAATTGCCCTGAATGTAGAAAAATATCTAAACACAGCTATCGTCGTTGGAAACATTTATGCTCAGATTGGAAATATCGAGCAATTCATAATAAATGGATTATGGAACAAGAAGAGCAAATGTCCAAAAACTTAATTGAAAAAGGATGGGATGTTTATGAAATGTTTATTGAAGAGATGATGGAAACTTCGGGTTTAAAATGGCTTTGGGATTTTGTTAAGGAGATGAAGCCAAAATATTTTTAAGGGTAAATTTTATGATTATATTATATTAATC
>WJIN01000333.1 GCA_014730295.1 Promethearchaeota archaeon
AGATAATTTTTATTTTCCCTTCTTAGATTAAATATTTTATCACCTTTAATTGTTCTTCCGACATATTTCGGAATGAAGATTTTTTTCTATTATACTAATTGGAGTGGTGCCTTATGCCTTATTTGAGGTGATAATTCCAGATCCTCCAGAATCTCTCGTAAAATGGAAGGACATTCCCTGACGGTAAAATGGTACCTGATTAACATCCTCCAAAACTCTAACGTACGTTTCCCACGAAAATCAATAAGTTTTTTAATGACCGAAAATACATTTTCTACGGGATTGGTCGTTATATGCTTATCTTTGAAAATACTGCTTAGCGTTTCAAGGTATTCGACGATTTTTTCATCCGAACGGTATTTCGGATGAACCAATCCCATTTTAGCATCATAATGATATACATGAATCTCTCCGTGCTTAAAGGGATTTTTCGGACCGGGTTTTATTTTTCCTTTTTGCTTTTGTTTTTGTCGCTTTTCACACTCTATAACCTCTTTAGGGCGGTTCTTACTCCCCTTTTTACGGCCTCTCTTTCCTTTCTCATGTATCTTCTTGACCGATTGAGATATTCTTACCAAGAACGTATTTGTTTGCACCAAAATATCGTTCGTCGTCGCTATATGAGTAGTAATGATCTCTCTCCCCTTTATTTCGATCTTATCGATCACCACACGTCCATAAGGTGGCTTATGAATATGTCTTACGTGAATAAGGTCTCTTCTTAACCCCGTTGCCACCCCTTTATATGCAGAAAAGTCATCGGTGACCAAAATCCCCAATGGATCTTCTATACGTCGTTCAGCTCGTTTAACTAATTGTATGATCTTATCCGAGGTACGATGCTTTACAAGCTCAAATGCAAGAACATTCCCCTCTTCGCTTAATAAGACGATAAGATACCAAGTACTTTTCGAAATATTTATCCATGTCTCGTCAATGAAAATAGCCTTAGCGGTAATGGGACTTTTCCAAAGAAGTTCGGTTTTGGGATGATTTGCGACCTTCTCGATAAGATATCTCATCAATTTCGAGATAGTTGCGGGACTCGAGCCCAAAATCTCTCCTAATAGCTTAGTATCTATCTTTCCGCCTTGTAAAGCCGAAAACAACCGCTCATTTATGGAATCTTCAATTTGACGAAAAACCCCCGAAGTATGGGCATAAAAATGCCGTCCGCACATTTTACACTCGTAATGTTGTGGATGTCCTTTCACCGTGGTGTCATGCCCACGCTTGATAATTCCCTCCAATGAACACCCTTTCGACGTACTGGGACACGCCAGTTCTATATAAAAAGTAGAATAGAAATCTGGTGTGCCAACTTTGACTGGAATCAGTTCTGATTCCATATTAATCCTCCAATAAAATTATTTCTTTTCATAATTAAGCAAAAGGTTGTGATGAATTTAAGGATTTCTAAGAGGAAATGCACGATTAGAATGAGAGTACACAAAGTTTAAATATTTTTGTCGATGAAGGGAAAATAAAAATAACCTTATTTGATCTTTCATAAAAAATGCACCTATTTCTTATAATTAATGAGGTTTAATGACATTCCCAAAATTATTATCAGATTAGAATTATTGATTATATTATATAAAGATTAATATATTAATCACTAAATCCGATTTTTTGTTTATTCCCGCTTGTGAGGAATGCGCACGCAGGTTTTCCTACGAGGATTCCATATTAATTCAAAGACTAATCTTAAATTGCTATATGGTTAGTATAAGAATATAAAACTATAATTATGTATGGCTTAATACGATCCTATCCCTTCCCTCAACTTCTTAATTAGTAAGGAAGGTAATACAATCTCTTTTTCAAGTATAAATACAATTTATTTTTATTCTTCATATAAATCCGACATAAATTGTGGTAATTTTAGATATACAACATCTCCCCTATTTATAATTCCATTAATTTGATAGCGAAACTGCTTTGGATTGAATCTATTTATTTTAACAGAAACAAGTAGTGTAGCTTCATATGCATTTAATTCATTTTTTAATCGTCTCACTGTAATTCCTTCTCCCGTTATATTCGCTAGAATTATATTGACTAATTGTGCTCCCGCTTCAGTTCCTATAGCAATAGTATGATAAAACGATCCATCATTTTCCGACTGCATTATACAATTAACCGTATCTTCCTCATTGCATTCTTCTAATTGGTCGAGTAATTCTCCAACGTTCATATTTTTGTTATTCCTTTTTGATAATATGATTTCTATTTTTGATATTCTATAATACACAAAACAATAACATAATTCTTTCCCCTATTCCTCCATTTTATTGTTATTTCCTAAATAAAAAGAAAATGCGATACAATATTTATCGCCTTCTTTATTAGTAAAGATTATGTTTACAATAATCAATATCCCCTTTTTTATAAAAATATGAAAAATATTTTCTACTCGAGTTCTTTCCTCATTTCTTTGGGAAAGAATCCACAAATTTTTACTGTTTCTAACAGTTCATTCCAATTTATAAACCTAGTTCTTAAGTTATTATAGTGAGTTAAATTATTTCTTAAACTCTTTAATTTTTTAAGATGATGTTTAAAATTTCCCTTATCCCTTTCACACATAAGACAAATATACTAAAAGATTGAATTTTCTTAATAATCTCGATTTTATCATCTATAAACGATCAATGAAGTTTATGAATATCAAAATCTTTTTCTCTCAATCTATCTTATCTACATTTTATCTTATAAAAACTACATTGTTAAGAGTATTTTCCCATTTTTTTTTAACCTTTTATTAGATAATTTTACTATGACTCAAATGGTATCTGGATGATATAATCCAAATACTAGATCATGAAATAATTAGGTTTGAAAGATAACTCAATTTTGTGTCTTAATATGTCAGAATATGATCTTTATAATCAGGTGCTATCATCTTGATAAAAGCCATATCGATAAAATGCAAAATTTCTCTTATGGAATTAATCTTGGTGATTTCTCCTGATAACCCATTCTTGAGTATGGACTCAATTGAGGACTCGATCAATAACTTATCATCGGCGGTAATTTGGGTAAGCTTTGATTCTAATCTCTCTTTTTGAATCTTATACACCTCAAGGACACGCTCGTTTGGAACTTTTAAAGACAATAATTCACTAAATTTTGGGGATTCTGTAAAATCTATATAACTTTCTAACATTATTCGGACATTTTCATAATACTTCTGATTGACTTGTATTTCTAGCGAACCGTATATAAAAATAACATCGGAATTATGTACTTTTTCCTGAAAAGAAGAAATGTTTTCGGTTCCATAGCGATTACTGATGAAGATGGGAAAATTCTTCCTATCAATCTCTTCAATATCTATATTGGAGGATAGCTTGTAGGATAAGTCGTCGAATGTATGCATCGAAACGTTTTCCATATATTTTTGAAGATCGATAGATACTTCCTTAAATCGTTCTTGGGTTATTTCAAAATGAAATCCTCTTGTACGGTATAGCTTTTCTAATAGTTGTAATTTCTTTGTAAGGCGTCTTTCTTTTATGATTATGTATCTTTTTAGCAACTTTTCATTATCATCTCGAGGTATAAAAATAGGAATATCATTTTCTACATTCGTTTTTTGTCTCATCAATTCAATCGGCCTTTCTTTAAAATAAAAGGTGATGAGTTTTGAGTTCAAATACGCCAGAATATAAAATATACTTATTTTCTCTCCGAATTTGTGAAAAAAATACATATCTGTTGTTGCGATCATCGAATTATTCGTATATCCAAAAATATTATCATTTCCGACCCTGTAATTATAGAAGATTTTAGGTTTATCTTGATAGTATTTATAAAGATTTCTATCTTTGTAATCTGGTAGGCGAATAATCCCACCCCTTCTAACGGTTATCCATTTATTTGGTCTCTTGGGGGTTAGCTCATCGTAATCCTTGAGCTTTTGCTCAATTTCTTCTTTAAACTGTTCAAGATATTTTACTAACGATGGACACTCGTGATATAAGGATTCGTCCTCAAAGAAAATTAGTTTACCCTGATATTTTGATATATTTAATCCATGTCTATAAACACTAGGCGTTTTATAAAGATTTATTAGACGGGACTTTTCTATTTCGTTTAACTCTAACCATATATATCCCTCTGAATCGATTACCCCATCTAATTCCTCCAAAACCTCCTCCTTTTTACTTCTACTAATACTAATCGAATCTTGTAGCTTGATCAAATACCGCTCATTGTCTATGTTTAGATCGCTATCATTCAACACAAAATACTCATCAGCAGTAGTCATAACCCCGACACGTAGAATGAAAAAATCATTCACAAATTTGATTACATCCTCCTCCGTATGCGTTATACCCAAACCATCCTTCTTAGTTATATCCCTCTTACAAGATTTCCAGATATTATCCATAATGTCTTTTATGAATCCTTCTCCAGGATAAAATATATCCCAAGATCGATTATAGTTTAAATCTGAAGTCTTCCGAGCGGACTTAAACGCTTTGATATAAGTTCCGAGATTGCTGTTAGGATTATCGAGTAGTTTATCCCACTCAGACTCACGAGAACAGAGACACTCTAAATATTCTTGATCATTTTTACAGAAACCCTTTTCAAATATACAATTCGTTAATGTACAATCTGCTTTTGGTGGTCTTGGTTGTATCCTAAAGATGGAGATAAAATCATCCTCAATCTCGTCCCCTATTTTTTGAAGAACGAAAACAATGTTTTCCTGACCTGTGGCGCTTGGGAAAACAGTTACGTTACGTAAATCTATGACCTCTCTGAGATAACAATTATTAAGAATATACTCTTTAAGTGTCTCTACCCCTGTTTTAGCACCCTTATCAATCCAATATCTTGTAGTAATAAAGCCTAATTTTCCTCCTTCTCTAAGCTTTAAAATGCCTAATATGATAAACCAATAAAAAAGATCCATCTTGTTATGATAAGTTTCTTCACAAAAAGTAAATAACTCCCTCATTTCTCGGAAGAGTTCAGGATTTGTATCATTTGCAACATAAGGGGGGTTTCCAACGACAAATTTAAAATCATGTTTATGCTGTAGCTCATTGAGTTTCGGACGTTTTCTTTCTATTACCGCGGGATCCATAAGCTTGTTTCCCTTAATCTCATCCTCCTCTATATCAAATAAACGCGTAATTAACGATTTATCTACTAAATTAAAAGAATTATTGGGAAACACATGAAAAACGTTCAATTTTCTGCCTTGATCGATTACATCTTTTAATATTGGGGATATTTGAATCAAAATATTAATCTCTGAAATAAGATAAGGAAAAAGCATTAACTCTGAACCGTAGATGTGGTTTTCAATTTGTTTTTTATACTTAATAGGATGCTCTGCACCGTCTTGCTTAGAATCTAAAACTCTGTTCACCGCATTGAGTAAAAATGTTCCGGAACCCGAAGCGGGATCTAAAATATCATCGGTGAGAAATCTATTTTTTTCAGGGACATAACCCACTCTATCCAAAATAAGATTTACTATGGAAGGAGGTGTATAATATTGTCCGAATTTTTTCCGATGTTCAATATCTAAATAATCTTCATAAATATATCCTAAAATATCATAATCCAAGGTTCTAAAATCATATTTACAAATATCAAACAGGATATCGATTATTAAATCTTCCGATAGATCAATAAGTAAATAAGGATTATTAGGATTGAATAAATAATAAATATCTTGAGATTTATTAAGCGCTTTTTCATAAACCTCTTCTATTTTTTCATTATAGTCTTGAATATATTTCTTAAATCCACCGTTATAAGTATTTGGAGGCTTTATTAACTCCATATCCTCCCAACATTTTGTCAATAAAATTCTAGCCAATACGATATATGAGGTTTGGGAAATGAACTCTTGTTCTGCTTCTTCAGTAGAACTTAAATCCATTTGCTTTTTGAGATGACACACTTTCGACTTTATCAAGCGCGTTTCATCATTTTCTTTAGGTAATGCAATGAACTTTTCTTGTAATTCAATCGAAATATCTTTTATTAGGGATTTTAGCACTTTGTTAAACACTTTTGGTTCTATGGTAATAAGATCTTCTTTTTCCGTTTCAGCGATTATTTTTATTTTTTGATCTTTGCTTATAGGTTTTACATAAAATGTATTTACAAACTTTTCAAAATTCGATATATCATTCCCCAAAACGTTGATTAGAGAAAATGATAAATGATCGAGCTTTTCTAAGTCTCCATCAACCAATTTAAATACCTCTAAGCGGTCTAATGAGAATAATATTCCATATTCTCGTTGAAATTCTCGGCTTTTCAAGTATCGCTCAAGTTGCTCTTTTGGAGATTCTATTCTGTCGACCCGTTTTGAAAAGTCATCATACCTACTTGATTTACATTCCAAAATAAAAGTATCCGAATAAAAATCCGGTTTATTTCCTTGTTGTTCCTCTTCAATCGTAAGATTATGTTGATTGAAATAGTTTAAAATTTTTAAAAATGAGATGGTGAATGGCTGAACTACGGTTTCTTCGTTATTTATATTGTTTTTTCGACATTTTGCAACATATTTCTCAAATGGTTGCTCTTCATTGATAATATTGCTCTGAGAATAGATTAGTGTCGTTAATTGTTGCTTTATTTTTTCGATATCCATAACTGACTGCAATTTTTAGTCTAATTAGTCTATATAAGGTAGGTTAATTATTTAAAAGTTGAGCAACTAATTAGTTGATGTTTATTTATTTGGAAATAATTTATATTAAAAAAAATATTAGCCTCGATGAGAATACCATTGAAACCTTTGAGGGGTATGATAGTAAGTGGGAATATAAAAAATGGAGAGTAGATGTGTATGTTAGATTAAGAATTGGAGAAAGAATTGTCGAAATAGCGGTGGAGTCTGATGGGATCCAGCATTCTGATACTGGTCAAGGATTCAAAGCGTGGTTATGGCATACTGGAATTTATAAAGAATTAAATGAAATTGAAGATTGGGAATTAAAAGAACAAAAATTAGAGGAATATAAGTTATTGCATAAACGAATGAGAATAAAAACAGATAAATTTAGAGATAATATATTTGAAAAATCCGATAATAAATTTTCAGTTCGAGTGCCTACATATTCTAGTGAAGTTAGCGGTAATAGAAGATTCAAATATATTGAATCTTTTATAATACCTTTCCTTGAGAACAATTATGATGTGGACTTAACCTCTCGAAGCTATAAGTTTGATCATCTAGATGATTCTTTATGGGCTGAATTCAATGATGTTGTTTTCGATTTTAACACTGATACAGAAGATGGCAGAAAAGATAAGCAAGAAAATTATAAAAACGTGGCAAATTATTTTGTTGAACTAAAAGAAAAGATAAACGGATTACCTTTTTAAATAATAATTAAATAATTTTGAACACTTATATATATTAAATAAAGGAGATATTATTAGTTACTATGTTTATGGAATCATATTATATCTTTTTTCCACAATTGCCCAATTTACTCCTGGCAAGAAAATTTCAACTACAAGACTTAAGAGAACAAGACCATTTTTTCATTGCTCCCGATCATCCATGTATCTTATGGGAACCGATTGAATGTAAGGATAAAAGAATTGAATCTTCTCATGATAATCCATTATTCTTATCTGATCTTAGTGTAATGATTAATCCTGATCGAGAAGGATTGCAAGACATAGAGAGTAAAAAAAAGGCCAAGAAGATGTTAGAGGAATTTAAATCCCAACCGTTTTTTAAATCAACAATGCTGTGCAAACAGCAGAATGTGAAGCGAAAATGGTTATATGAAATGGAAGATGGTTCTAAACGATTAAAAGGAGCTCAGTATTTTGTAGGAATTAATACAATGGTAAAGTATAGTTTTAACAATGATCTTATTAATATGTCGAACCTTACTGAGGAGGAAAAGAAGCTCATCGATTTAGAATTACGTTCACCTGAAACACTCACTGAGGAGCTTCTTTCACGAATTCAAGAGGATTAATGACATTATTTTTTTTGTTCTTCTTCGAATATTTTATCTATGTAGTCCTCGCCGAAGCAGACATCTGCTTCTTGGAAAAGCGTCCGTTTACAGAACTCCTTCAAATTAGCTTTCGCGCAATATCTAAGCATTACCTCTGGGAATGTATCGGTTCTTACCGCTTTACCACCCCAAAGTAGCGTAGCATAATCTGCGATCATCCCTATATCTTCGCGGTGAGTAATTAAAAGGATGGTCATATCAAGTGCTTTAATTTTATTGAAAATATTTAAAAAATCTTCGATAACAATCAGATCCAATCCCGCCGTTGGTTCATCAAGAATGATTAATCTTGGTCGAATGGCGATTGCCGCAGCTAACTCAATTCTTTTCCTTTCGCCACCACTTAGAGAATCATCGACAAACCTATCAAGATATTTGTCTGGGTTCATATTTACCGTATTGAGAGCTTCAACTACCTTTTCTTTAAGATTTGTTTTATCTTTAATCCCAAGTGCAATATATTTTAAAACTGAGAGCCCATCAATCCTAGCTGGTTCTTGCCAAGCGAGTGTAATGCCCATTTTAGCGCGTTCAGTGACCCCCAACTCTGTAACGTCTTGTCCATCAAAAATTATACTACCATTGCTTATTTTATAGGTCGGAAGTCCCATGATGGAGTAAGCTAAGGTAGATTTTCCGGATCCGTTAGGTCCAATCACCGCATGAATTGATTTTTCCTTTACACGAAATGACACATCGTCAACAATGATGGCCTTCTGATCAAATGTGGGGATGGTAATATTCTTTAATTGTAAAATCTCTGACATTTCAACCTTTCTATTCTTCTTTTTATTTTGTTATTAAAGTATTGCCTATATTATATTTATTATTTATTTCTATAAAAAAAAACCAAAGTACTCTTAGTCTTTTTTTAAATAGATTGAAATATATTTTTAGGAAAGAATAGAGAAGATAATCTTAATTAAAAAAAGTTATAGGTTCTGATTAGGATCTAAAAGTTATAAATCCAATTTTTATATGTCTAGATTTAATATACTAGAATTAGAGAGATCTAACAATTATAAACAAAAAGGTGATTAATGAAATGACAGCACAAAAATTTGTGAACAGCGGAGAAAAGAGTTTTGTCGTAATAGAAGAAGACGGGGTTGAAATCCAAGAGAACCCAACGTTAATTTTTGGCTTTGCGGGGGTCGGTCTCATTGGACCTATAATTGCAAATGAGATGATTGACCAGATTGAAGATATGAAGCAAATTGGATTTGTCGCCTCTGATATGCTTCCTCCCATTGCGACATTCCATCATGGGGAACTGATGCATCCATTTAGAATCTATTATACACCGAAATATAACATCATATTGGGAATTTCAGAAGTTCCCTTCCAGATATCTTCAGCTTATAATGATTTGGCCAAAACACTGTGTAATTGGTCTCAATCTGAGGGAGTTAAAGCGAAAGAAATAATTACTTTCCAAGGCATTCCCCAGAAGGGGATGATCGATAAATTCCCCGTGTATTATGCAGCACAAGAGAATTCTTCTGACAAATTCAAGGATTTAGATATTGAGAAGGTTGATAAGGGAATTATTACAGGAGCAGAAGCTACACTGGTAAATATCGCGCTCACGAGCAAGATAAATCCTATTGTACTTTTTACACCAGTATATCAGATTGCGACACCAGAAGGGGCGGCAAGTATCTTAGATATCCTAAACAGTGTGTACGGATTAAACATCAATACCCAAGAACTTATCGAAAAAGGAAAAGAAATTAAAGAACGGATGCAAGACTTAGCGAATAAGGCGAGACAATATAGGCAGAAGCAACTAGCTGGTGAAGAAACAGAGGGACCGTATGAATTATATAGGTAATCAATAATTTATTATTTTTTTCTAATCTTCATATTTGAAACTAATTAGAAAGCTTTATTTAAAATTCATAGATCGAATTTTTAAATTTAATAATAATATTTCAACTATATATCGATTTAAATACTAATAATTAAGGTAGAATTCATGAAAAACATTAAAAAGGAGTATGTATGTGCTCCTGGTAAGAATAGTAAGGTAGTAATTGAAAATATTAGAGAAGAAATCAAAGAGGGTGCCACTTTTATCCTTGGATTTGCGGGAGTTGGACTCATTGGACCTATAATAGGTAATTCAATTATCGATCAAATAGAAGACATACGAGAAATTGGATTTGTTGCCTCCGATATGCTTCCTCCAATCTCAACCTTTTATGATGGTGTTTTAAAACATCCATTTCGATTATATTATTCTCCTCAAAAGAATCTCATTTTAGGAATATCAGAAGTTCCATTTCAAATTTCCTCCGCTTATAATGATCTCGCAAAGACAGTATGCAATTGGGCATTATCAGAGGATGTTAGAGCAAAGGAAATAGTAGTCTTCCAAGGCATCCCCCAGAGGGGAATGATTGATGAATTCCCAGTTTTTTACGCTTCGGAAGACTCTCAAATACAACAATTTGAGGATGATGGGGTAAAAAAGGTTGAGAAAGGCATAATTGTGGGTCCAGAAGCGACTATAATTAATGAAGCATTAACAAATCGATTAAAACCATTGGCATTATTTACACCAGTGTATCAGATCCCTACACCAGAAGGGGCGGCATCTATTATAGAAGTATTGAATAAACGTTATAATTTAGATATAGATACAGCTACTTTATTAGAAGAAGGAAAAGAGATCAAGGAAAAAATGCTGGAACTTGCCGAAAAAGCTCAGCAATACCAGAGAAAACAACTCTCTGAGGCTTCAGAAGGCGATTATACTCAATATTACCAATAATTTTATTTTTATACTAATATAAATTTTCTTTTATACATTAGAAATTGAAATTATTAGATTAGACTTAGTAAGAGCATAATTACTTTAAGGTTATATGAATTAAGTGAATTTTTAAGGCTTAATTAAAATATTAAAAATAGAGAAAAGAATAAACATTTAATGTGAAAATAATGGTTGTAAAAGAATATGTGTGTGATGCTGGCAAAAAGAGCAAGGTAGTTATAGAGGATTTTTCAGTTGAAATAGAAAAGGATTCTACTATTCTTTTAGGGTTAGCTGGAATTGGACTTATAGGGCCTATAATTGCAAATACTCTGATAGAACAAGTTGAAGATATGAGAGAAATTGGATTTGTGACAAGTGAATACTTGCCTCCCATATCCGTATTTTATTCAGGACAGTTAAAACATCCTTTTAGAATATATTATTCTCCACGCTATAATTTGATTGTGGCTATTTGTGAGGTTCCATTTGAGATCCCTTCTGCGTATAATGATTTGGCAAAAACCATAAATAACTGGGCATTAAATGAAGACGTTCAAGCAAAACAAGTTGTGGTCTTCCAAGGAATCCCCCAGAGAGGGATGATTGACGAGTTTCCCGTGTATTATGCTGCTGAAGAAGAACTCATGAGTTTCTTGGAGGAAAATGGAGCTCAGATGTTTGAAAAAGGTATTATTATTGGACCAGAATCAACGATTCTTAATGAAGCATTAACAAATAAACTTCAAGGATATGCCTTGTTTACCCCTGTATATCAGATTCCCACACCAGAAGGTGCAGCATCCGTTATCGAGCTACTAAATAAAATGTATGATATGGACATAGACACTTCAAAATTATTGGAAGAAGGCAAGGAGATAAAGGAACAAATGTTGGACTTGGCAGAGAAAGCTCAAGAATACCGCAGAAAACAGCTTACAGGAGAAGAATCATCTGAATCCTATACAGAATACTATCGATAATCCAATCCGTTCTTCTAATGGAAGAAGTAGGGGTAACTTAAAATTTTGAAATATTACTATATTTATATGTGAAAAGTCTTGCATAACTTTTTCAATATTTTATAAAAATGAAATATTTATGGGATAGACAAATTTTAAACACAGTATTTCAAACTAATTGCTGAAAGTGATAACTATTCAGGAAAAATTCATCCCTATTCAAATAGATCAAGAAATGTGTATGCGTTGTGAACGTTGTATGACCGCTTGCCGTCATAACGCAATTTATTTTAAAGATGGCATTCGGCTTGTTAATTATTCTAATTGCAAGGCATGCCTAGCGTGTGTACAAGTCTGCCCCCGAAATGCTATTGAAGTTACTTCCGTAACTGATGAAAAAGTTCTAACAGTCAAAATTGAGCATGAAAAATGTGATATGTGCATGAAATGCGTGGAAGAAGACGGAAACTTCTGTCCAAACCATCTATTTTATTTAGATAAGGTAAGAAAAGATGATGGAGAAATAGATGGAATACGTTTTAAATTTACGCAAGTGGATAGATGTCAAGGGTGCCTCCAATGTGAATTATCATGCCCCCAAAACGCAATAAAACCCGTGAAATTTGAAAAATAAACTAAATAAAATTAGCTTTAAACCTTCTTTTCATATAAAACACTTTTGAGAAAAAATCTATATTTGTCTATTCTTTGGTTAGTTCAATTTTTAAGAAATCCTAACCTAAAACGAATATAGATAAGATTTTTGTACATAGTCATTAGATAATAGAATAAAAAGAGTAAAAAATAGGAGGTGATCCAGCCGCAGGTTCCCCTACGGCTACCTTGTTACGACTTCTCCCTCCTCGCATGCGAGAAACTCGACGCGACCATTGCTGACCGTGCCTCATTTCCAGCACACTCG
>WJIN01000334.1 GCA_014730295.1 Promethearchaeota archaeon
AATTCAACAAAAGTTACTGAGTTCTGTTATAACTAAGAGAATTACAAATTTTTTAGATGTACCCGTTCTATTGCTCTTATTTATTAAGGAAAGTGTTGAGGAAAATGAAATAGCTAAATCTATTGTCGATTTTCTCAACGAAAATTTGAAAAACTTAAAATAATCTGAAAAACGTTTGGATTATTAAAACAAATGCAGAGAGTGGGATTTGAACCCACGCAGACCTGTGTCAATGGATCTTGAGTCCATCACCGGTAATCTATACATTTAATTGTAAATGTACATTGACCGGGCTTGGTTATCTCTGCATTTTATTAAAAAAATATACTACATAAAGACAAACATAAGGACAAACATAACAACCATCATTCCAACGAGAAAGACGATTTGATATCTGCTTTGTTTTTTCTTTTTCTTTTGATTCTGTAAATACGAGTCTCTACAGTTTTGGCTACAAAACTTTCTTTCTGAGGCCATAGCTTTACCGCATACGGGACAATGTTGATGCGGACCCCATTTTTTTTGGATCTGGTTTTTCCATGAAGAGTGTGACATTTTAGTTTTTCTTGAATTGTTCTATTATATTATATTGGATAATCTTCATTATTAAAAAAAATTTATTAAAAATAAGTCAATCTGATATGAGAGTCCCTATATTTTTTATCTTACCTTCCCAGAAATCTTTAAACTTACTTAGATCTTTTCCTGAACCAACATGTACCTCTATATTACTCCTCTTTAAAATTTGTAATGAAACGGCATCGAAAATTCTATATTCTCCTGCGGATGCTTGTGTTTCATCCGTATTCTTGAATAAAATATGTGACAAATCCAATTTATTTAGTTTTTTTAGAAGTTTTGCGTCTTTGAACTGATTAGGATCCTTATTATAGATGCCCTCAACGTCTGTTAAGATAACTACTTGTTCTGCTTGAATATATTCAGCTATTTCTAATGCTACTGATGTGGTACTTTGGCCTGGTTGAATTCCCCCCATTATAATTATCCGATGAGATAGATGAGCTATAGAAAAATCTTCAATCGTTTTCGGGATTAGCGGATATGCAAGTTCCTTTAAATATGAAACAAACAATTGTGCATTTATTCGAGAAACTTGTATCCCTAAAAGATCTGCTAAAGATTCATTTTTAGTGTGGATTCTGATAAAATGTATATATTCTCTGGCGATTAGCCCTCCTCCAACAACAATTACAATTGAATCATAATATTTTTTATTTTTTATGATATTGCAGAGTTCTTCTATTTTTTGGGAATTGATTTCCTTATTCCTACGGAAGAGCAGAGAACCCCCAATTTTAATTACGATATTCTTTTTATCCATTGGGATGCTTAATTTTAAATTGATTTTTCTTTTTATTATAATATTTTATTTAATCAAACTTATTAAAATATATGAGTGAAAGGAAGAAAATCATCATTAAGGTCCCACACAGAGTTACGGGGTTTTTTGAAATTGTTGACACTAAAAATGGTATAAAACTAGAAAATCCAGAGCTGATTGGTTCGAGAGGTGCGGGATTTACATTGAGTGCGATGGGGACTACACAAATTTTTTCCGAATCGATAGGGAAAAATAAGAGAAATTCTTCTAGCTGTGAAATATACATCAATGGTTCTCAAGTTGATAAGGAGGCAGAAACCACGTATTATATCTATGATTATATTAAGAATTCTCTTCCAAATGCGCATAATATAAAAATATTTCATGAATTCGATCTTCCCGTGGGGTGCGGTTATGGTGCCAGCGGTTCAGGGGCTTTAGGAACTATATTTGGACTTAATCGATTATTCAATCTAAATCTTTCCGATTTTGAATGTGGTCGAATCGCCCACATAGCTGAGGTGATCAATAAGACGGGATTAGGTACCGTATGTGGTCAACTCTCTGCAGGGCTTGGTATCGTTGCGGCCCCGGGTTATCCTTGCAAATATGAATATATCAAATTTCCAGCAAATATTCGAGTAATTTGTACTTCATTTGGGGCAATTTCAACCAAAGAATTCCTCTCTAACCAATCACTTCATTCGATAGTTAACAAACCGGGGAAGGAGGCTCTAAGAAAGTTAAAAATAGATCCAAATATTAAAAAATTTGCGACGCTCTCATGGAGATTTGTAAAGGATACAAAAATATTGGATATTCTAAACTTATTTAAGATCAGAAACCTTCTTGAAGAATTAAACAAAAAACAGATAATTGGTGCGAGTTTAAACCAATTGGGAAAATCTATCTTTGCTATTTGTAAGAAAAAAAGGGTTGATGAGATTACAGAAATTATTGAATCCTATCAAACAGTTAACAAAATATATTGTTTAAAAATAGAAGAACAAGGCATTAAAATATTTTAGCATGATTTATTCTTTCATTGACTTTGATTTAAGTGTGGCAGCCTCCACAGCAGAGATTAATGAGGACCGGAGACGTGAAAGCTCCAGTTGATGGAGAGCGGTAATCGTGGTTCCACCAGGACTTGCTACTTTATCTTTTAGAAGTGCGGGGTGCATATCTGTTTCCAATACCATCTTAGCTGCCCCTAATACGGTTTTTGCCGCAAGTTTTATCGAAATATCGCGGGACAAACCCATTTTCACACCACCGTCAGCTAGGGCCTCGATAATCATAAAAACATAAGCAGGGCCACTTCCAGAAAGTCCTGTAACCGCATCCATGTGTTTCTCATCTAATTCGACAACCAGGCTTACTTCTCTAAGCACATTTTTAATGAAATCAAGATCACTTTGATTGACATATTTATTATGACTAATAGCTGTGGCACCTTCTTCTATCAAGGCGGGAGTGTTAGGCATTACTCGAATTATTCCAATTTCTTTATTTATTTTTTTCATAATATGATCCATTGAGACTCCTGCTGCGATGGAAATAATAATTTGATTATTTTTAATGTTTAAAAATTGATCTAATACATTATCAATAACTTGAGGTAGAACCGCGCATAATATATATTTAGAAGTGGTTATTAAATTGGCATTATCCCTCGCTACTTTTAAATCATATTGATCGGAAATTTGCTGTCGTTTTTTCTCATCAATATCATATATGATAATTTGTTGATTATCAATTGTCTTTAAAGCCGCTTTTAATAAGGTACTGCCCATTTTTCCAATGCCTATGATTCCTAACAAGTTTTCAAATTCCATGATAAATACTCTTTTTTTATTGTTTTTAATAAAATGCGAATGAATCTAATCTTATTATTTGACAGTCTCGAATTCCAAAATCTTCCCATAGATGAATTTCTAAGATAATGTTATTATCCTTGTTTCCTTTTTGTCTAAATTTGAGACCAAGAAATTCGTTGTTTAGAAAGAAGGAAATTCCTTTCTTATATTTATTCGGTAATTTTACATAAATCGTAGCATATCCGCGATTTTTCATAATCATAATGAATGTATTGACTAGTCTCTTCCCAATACCCATATTGCGATAATTTGGATTTACATATAATAAATGAAGGCATATATTAGGGAGAATCTTTTCCAAGGAGTCTATTCTATTACTTTTATCTTCTGCGACCAAGATAGCCGCTAAAATATTTTCATAATAGGCAACTAAGACGAAATATTTGTGATTTAGAAATTTCGATTTGAAATTATCTATTAGGTCAATAAATTCTTTTGCGCACAAATTCAAATCGAAGAAGTTTTCTTTTTCAGCAATTTTTATGGTAATTTTTCTGAAATTCGTTTGATTTTCCATTTTTATGTTGCAATAAGTTTCTTTTTTAGTTTTGTAATAAGGTCATATTTCATCATACCTTTATTCCGATCAAAACCTTCACAGACGGCACTTCTTACTCCGATTATGTCAGGATGTATTTTTTTAATTTTATTCATATCATCAATTTGTAATTTTCCAGCTAAAGCTATTTCCAGATTATATTTTTGGGATAGATTTCTGAATTTATTTAAATCGTCTATATTAAGAAAGTCAAAAATATTTTTTCCGTCCTTGATATATGTATCCAACATAGCAATATCGGCACCTGATTTTGCTGCGATTAGAGGGATTTTAAGAAAGTGTAGTCCATTCTTCATTCTCGAATAATCAGCATATCCTGCAGCTACGACTTTGATATTTTGATTATAGGTTTTGGTTGCTTTAACCACTTTTTCCATCAAAAAAGTACCCTCTTCTTCGGTTTTTGGTCCCTTTAATCCTACTTTTATAACATCTGCCCCAGAACATACAGCTCCAAGGGCAGCTAATGAGGCACTACCGGGTAGATTAGGAAAGTCCCCTATAGTTGCACTTAATTTTTGTCCATTATTGCTTGGAATGATTTTTTTCATCTCCTTAATTATCCAAGGAAAGTTTGCTCCAAGTGAACCTTCGTCTGGATTTTTGCAATCCACGTAATCTGCTCCAGCATCCACACAGATTTTAGCTTCGGTGATATTCTTTGGACTGACAAGTAATTTGATATTATTATGCATGACCTATCATTGATGTAAATAAATGGAATGTTAATAAATTTTTTGCGAAACTACCTAATATCGAGGAAATAAGTATTTTTTGAGTCTCATTCATAGGTAAGACTTAGTACAGAATAAGTATTGAGATCTACGATATTTAAGAAAATACTAAAATATTGCAATCTTTTTAGAAATTTTAAAAAATTTAAATTGGATCATTTTTATTATATATAAAAATTAAATAGTAAAAAAATGTCTCCTAAAGAAGAAACGAAAATTGATATCACTCAAGAAGTTTTCAAAGAACCGATTGAAGTAATTAAACAGTTGACTGCGAATGTAAATATTGAGTATACCAAAGTTATACAAACTTATGTATTGGAAAATAGAATTTTGGAATTGATTTTATTAAAAAATGGTTCATCCTACTTTAAGGGAAAGGTGGTCTGGATTGGAAACCGTAAAGATGACTCACAAGGTACAGTATTTTGTGTTGATACTAAGACAGAACTTAAAAAGATAAACCCAACTGCAGAAAACACTGAAGAGATAATATTAGATACTAAGAAAGAAACAATTCTAATCTCTACAGAATCAAAAGCAAAATGCTCAGTATGCGGAAAAGATATCGAAATTTTTGATGAAGTGATGGGATGCCCTCTTTGTGAAGCAAAAGCTCATAAAGAACATATATTAGATTGGATAAAAATGAAACATAATTGCCCAGTTTGCAAAAAATCTTTAGATATCTCCAGCACTGGACAAATAGTAGTTGATTAAATCCTATAAAATCAAATCGTCATAATCTATAGTGCCATCATATAAGGCAGTTCCAATAAGAACACCAGCATAGTCAGCTTTTTGATATATTTCAACATCATTTAAATTCTTTATACCCCCTCCTACTAAGACTTTTCCCGTAAATGATTTTTTTATTTTTTCATATAATTTTGGAATACCTCCCATTTTCTGCCCTACTCTGAACAAATCTAACAGAATAATCTCACATACTCCGATATTATTTAGTTCTTCAATTACTTTTATAGGATCTACATTATTGAGAGATTTGCAATTTGATATGATTTTCTTTCGATACATATCGACACTTATGATAATCTTATTTTTTGGCAAGAGGGAAAAACAATTAGAGATTACATCCAAATTATAAATAGTTTCAAGACCAATGATTAATTTAGATATTCTTATATCTAAATATGTATTAATCTCTTTTTCATTCCTTATACCGGGATCTAAAATAATATTCACATCATTATTGGTGGTTATATCTTCCAAAAGTTCTAGATTTGGATTTTTTTTAATTATTGCATCTAAATCGGCAATATAGATGCATTTAAAACCCAGAGAGCTTAGTTTCCTGACTATTAGTATAGGATTTGTAGTATCAAAAAGGGGAGACTCTAGGGGTCGATATTTATTTCTTTCTCCCTTTTTAGCATGAACTGCTTTTGAATTTAGGATATCAATAACGGGAATTATTTTAAAATCAGACATGATTAAATTAAGAAAGAAAAAGTCCTAATAAAATTAATAGTTGATAAATCATTTAATCAGAAGAGCTTAATTGTTTATAAGTTTATTAGGATAATTAATAACCTAATAAATGTATTTTTAAAGGATATTAAATACTATTTTTTTTATAAAAAACAGTGAAAAAGAATGAAAACAGATATTTATATCAAGAAAATTATTGAAGAAACGGGTTTAACAAAAAAGAAAATAGAGGATTTAGTCAATGAAAAGAAACAAGAATTGAAGGGCTTAATCTCTGATGAGGGCGCACTCTTCATAATCGCAAAAGAATTAGGGGTAGATGTTAAGAATCAGAATAATGAATTGATACAAGAGATTGAAATTAATGTTTCTGATATCACTTCAGATATGAGGAATATTACTTTAGTGGGGAGGATAAAAGAGATATATAGAATATTTAAATTTAATAGAAAAGATGGGAGTGAGGGAAAAGTTGGATCATTTCTTCTCCATGATAAGACAGGTGATATACGAGTCGTGTTATGGGATGAACAAACAGACATATTAAAGAGCCCTGGTTTTGATATAAATGAATTAGTTAAAGTCATTAATAGCTATGCTAAAGACGGAAAGTATGGAGTTGAAATACATATTGGCAGATTAGGGAAGATTATTCTATCACCCGAGGATGTCAATTACAAAAACTATCCAAAAATTACTAAAGAGATAATTCCCATTGAAGAGATAAACTTATCTCAAAGATCCATCTCAACAAAAGGAAAGGTTCTACGAGTAACACCCGTCAATAAGTTTGAAAGGAAAGACGGAAGTGAAGGAAAGGTTAGGTCGCTTCATTTGGTGGATTCTACGGGCTCGATAAGGATTACCTTTTGGAATGAAGATACTGAAAAATTTAAGGAAGTGAAAAAAGGAGATAATATAAAAATAACAAATCTCAATCCAAGACAGAGTAATTTTAATAAGAGAGAAATTGAACTATTTGCAAATTCCAACTCTAAAATCGTCCATATAAATGAAGAAATCGATTTAAAGGGAAATTTTGTTGATGATATTAAGTCATTACAAAACATAGAAAATATTGTTTCCTTCAAGGGCATTGTATCTTCTGTTGATAATTTGAAAAAAGTCACCTTAAAAAGCGGAGAGGAAGTCTCTTTATTTAGCTTTGTAGTCAGTGACGAAACTGATGGAATTCGAGTAACGTTATGGAGAGATCTTGCTGAGAAATATTCAGAAAAAATAGAAAATAGCCAAGGGGTGTATTTAAAAAATGTCATGTTACGATTCAGCAGCTTTTATAAAAGAAAGGAAATAAGTTTTATTGAAAATTCTGAAATAGAATTCATTGATCTGAAAATAGACCAAATAAAGGAATTAAGTGCTAAAAACACAACAGAAAGATCCTCAAATTTTACCAGAAATTACTCCAATATAAAAGAGATTAATAGTTCGGGCTTTTTTGAACTAAAAGGAGTTATCGTTAAGGAAATTAATTCGATAACGGTTTATGATGCTTGTTCTAAATGTTTTAAGAAAGTTGATAATTGTCAGTGTGAGGAGATGGGTGAAATTGAAATAAGAATGATCCTAAATCTGGTAATTGACGATGGCACCGATACAATACGATGTACATTTATTGGAGAGAATGCTGAAAAATTAATCGGAGAAAAAACGGAGATTGTGTCAAAGATTGTAGACTCGCCCGATATAGACACCTTTTTAGATAAAATAAATCAAAAAATTCTAGGTAAAGATATACTAGTTAGGGGTAAAGCGAAATATAGCGATTTTTCGAATTTATATGAGGTAATCGTTTACGATTTTAAATATTTAAATATTGATAATGAATTAGAACACATTATTAACAAAATCGAAATTTGAATTATCTTTATTTCGGAGTTTTGTATAAATATTGACCAAAATTTTTAAATCTACTAAAAATAAATGAATAATATCAAAATTGTTGGATTAGGAGAAGTAGTTGTTGATTGGGTAGCAGAGGTACCACGCTTTCCAAAACCAGATGAAAAATTAGACGCGATATCTGAAAACTACTTTTCAGGCGGAGTTACAGCCAATTACTTGGTTGCAGTCTCTCGATTAGGTGTAGATTGTGGATTTATTGGCGCAGTTGGGGATGATACTTATGGAGATTTTCTAATTGAGGATTTTAAAGAAGAAGGAATTGATACAAATCACACCCTAAAACTTAAGAACAAAAAAACTCCCGTTAATTTCATATTTGTAGCTAAAGGTGAAAAAACAATAATTCAATCCCCACATATGAAAACTACTAAAATTAATATTGAAGATATTAAGTCTTCGTATATTTCAAGGGCAAAATTGTTGCATACCACAATAATTCACCCACAAATAACCGAAAAAGCTATTGAAATAGCAAAAAAGCACGATGTAAAATTAAGTATTGATTTAGAGGCCCAAATCGCAGAAAGAGGTTGGGAGAGTTTAGAAAAAGTTTTATTAAAGGCAGACGTAGTTATCCTAAATAGAGAAGGTGCTAAAAAAATCACTAAGACTCACACACCAGAAGAGGCAGCTAAAAAATTAGCGAATTATGGAATACCAAGAGTCATTATCACTATTGGAAAGGAGGGTACCATAATCAAAACTTCAGACTTTCAAAAAAGAATTCCGGCTTTCGAGGTTGATAAAGTTATTGATACTACTGGGGCAGGTGATACGTTTAATGGTGCCTTTTCTGTTGCCTATTGGATTAAGGGCTGGGATATAGAAAAATCATGCATTTTCGCGAATGCCGCTGCTGCCTTAAAAATACAAAAGTTAGGTGCACGAACAGGGATGCCCAAAGAGAATGAAGTTATTGCTTTCCTCTCAGGTAGGAATATCGACTTTTTCGCAAATTAGTTATGATATCAAACAGATTTTTGCATATTTTTGGTAATTATCAATTAAAGTTCTACAATTATTAACCAGTTTTTCAATTTCAATATCTGTCTTTTTTTCTTTGAAAGGCCACCTTCCTATAAGAAAATTTCCCGTTTTTTTTTTAAAAGCGAAAAGAAATCCTTGTTTTTGATCATTTGATATAGTGAGTATTACAAAAAAATTAGAATAGTTCCTAATAGAATCTTTAGATCCAAATTCTTGAACAGAGTCAATATTTTGAATATTTATAATATTTTTATTACTTGAACTTAGAGTTTTAAGCCTATCAGTGAATTCAGGAGGTATTTTAATAGATTTTTCATTTGGAATCTCCTTAAAGGTTAATTTTAGCTCTTCAAATTCAACCTCATTTATACCTTTAAAATAGACTTTATATACCATAATTTCAATTGATCTGTTTTATTGATAAATTAAATACAATCAGAATTAAAAAATCTTATCTTATTTTGAATTTAGTCCATTAATTTATCTAAATTTCGATTATTAATTTCATATTTGGATCTTAAGAAGGAATTTTATTTAATTCGGAATTATCTAATTCATTTTAGAGAGCATATTATAGAAAAATCTAAATATAATCTTTAATATTATTAATTAAAAAATTAATATTGCCTCCATAGCTCAGTTAGGTAGAGCACCCGGCTGTTAATAAATTAGCATTTAGCTTTTCCATTGACACCGGGCGGTCGCATGTTCGATATTCTGGGGCCTTATAGCCACTAACTGGTTTACAGCCAGAACAAAACCCATGCTGGAGGCGTTTTTTACTTTTTATCTATCCTAATATGTTTATGTACGATAATCTTTTTAAATTAGCACCAGTGTGCCTTAAATGTTGTATAAGAAAACCAATTAGATTATCACCATTAATTGCATACGATAAGGATTTGAAATCTGAGAGGATTTTCTCTAATTATCTAATCTTCTGATGTGTCACTGTGACGCATTAGATGTGCCACCTATTGAATTTGAGAAAGGGATTGTTTCATCAAATTATTAGAGGATCACTGAGTCTTTGGTTGATCTCCTCTTTCAAAAGATGACTAAGTATAAGGTTTGAGCTAGGGTTGAATATATTTGTCGAGAGCTAAAGATTTTTTAATAGTGAATATCAAAAAATAGATGGTGTGATACCTTAGATGTAGCAAATAGTGGTGCTTCTGCCGGGATTCGAACCCGGGTCGCGGGGGTGAAAGCCCCGTATGCTTGGACCTTGTTTAATTCTAAACAAGTTTGGCCGAACTACACTACAGAAGCTTTTATGTTTTTTTATTTAGCTTTTGTTTTTTAAATTAATCGTGGATTAAATATTTTTTTATCGATCATATCCTATGCTTTCATATGTATTAAACGAAGAAAAGGATAATAATATAAATTTCTATGAAATTTTAAAAGAATGCGGGAAGGGAGATTTGAACTCCCGAACCCCTACGGGACTGGATTCTAAGTCCAGCGCCTTTGGCCAAACTTGGCAATTCCCGCGATTTTCCAATATTTCCTTTCATTATTAAAAAAGGTTAAAAATAATTAAAGTTTTTAGTTGGATAATTGTATCATTACCCAAAACATATGTTTTTTTAAAAATTAAAAAGAGCCTATGTATAACCAATTGAGTTTTAAAAAAAAGACTAAAAACAATAAACATAAAAAAAAATAATAATATTGATTACTTGTAGTTTTATATCATTCAAAAAATAGGAGTTTATTATAAAATTGAGTGTTCGTGAATCTTTAATAAAGTATCTGACTTCAATTCTAAGATCTTCAGATGGTACTTTGTTGGTTGTTTTATGTGACTTAGATGGTTTATCAATAGCCAAAATTGGGAGAAAGAGTGAATTTGAAATAAATCCAAACCAAATTACCAGCCTTGCATCAGCCGCTTTTTCAGTAAGTGAAGAGAATTGGGAGGATTTAGAAATTAAAGACCAAGTGATTTCTTTTACGTATTTTGAAAAAGTATGTCTTATTACCATTAAAATTAATCAAACTCTTTTAACAATTGTTCATGATTATAATGAATACTGGCCTTTGGATGCAGATGGATTAGCTAGTTCGATGTATTATTTGAAACAGAAATTAGGGGAATTTTTTGGAGGGAAAAAATCCTCGGAACAAGAGTTAGAAGCCTTTTCTAATAAAGTAAGAAGTGCGATTTATCTTATTGGGATGGGGAGTGATATCCCATTCGTATCTTATACTCCAGAGAATTATGATCCCTCAAATCCTCTTCCAGCTATAAGTCAGATATTAGATTCAATAAAGAATCCCATTTTTATCCGATATGCATTAGCAGACCCTTCTGGTCTAATGCTCGATGCCCGGGAATTGGATGGTAAACAATTACCGATTTCCATAGAAGCTTTCTCTGCTAATGCGACAGTCGCATATCAAAAAATGAAAGAAGAATCGAGTCAAAGTTCTATGGGTGATTTGTTATTCTATCTCGCAATAAGTGGTCAAAATTCAGAAAACTTTTTCGGCATTATCACATGTCCTTCTGGAATCCTTGAATTCTCAAAAAAGCGTGATGTCTCGAATATTCAGGAGATCTCATTCATAGGACTATTTTCCTTAGATTACGGGGGTATACCGATAATAGCAGAAGCGAGAAATATTATATATTCAATTTTGGAAATTCTTGGAACTGAAAAAACTACAGAAAATTTTATTAAAGCAGCAAACACTCTTTTAAGTGCTAGATATGAACAATAGATCACAAAAGGTCGATCTTTATTGTTTACATTTTAATGAGTGTGATCCAAATAAATGTACGGCATTGAAATTAAGGAAATTTGGGTTAATAAAAATAAAAAAAACCATTTCTGGAATATTGGCAAAAGCAGTTTTACTAAATCCATTCGCCCAGAAAGAAATATCTCATTCTGATAAAGATCTAGTTAAAAAGTATGGGATAATAGCTATTGATTGTTCTTGGAACAAATTATTAAAATTTAGAGATATTCAACATCAAAATTCCCGTAGATTACCATCCTTAATTGCTGCCAATCCTGTAAATTATGGAAAATGGGAGAAATTAAGTACGGTTGAAGCTTTAGCTGCAGCACTTTATTTAACGGGTTATAAAATCCAAGCAAAATTTATTATTTCTAAATTTCACTGGGGAGAAGAATTTTGGAAAATCAATAGGGATTTCCTAAAGACTATAGGTAAATAAATTAAGATTGAAAAAAATAATAAAAGAAGTAGATTTATTCTTCCCCGCCGCGAGAGAATCCTGAAGCGGCGATTACATCATCAATTTTTAAGATCATATTGGCAACTTCTGTAGCAGATTGTATTGCTTGGGTCAAGACAGCAAGAGGTTCAATTACCCCTAAAGAAATCATCTCATCAGGTTTTCCAGTTTCAATATTAAGTCCATAGTTAAGCCCAGCTTCACTTTCATGTTTGGATCTTAATTCTACAATAAGATCAACTGGATTGAATCCTGAATTTTCTACCAAAGTTTTTGGAATGATTTCCATCGCATTTGCATATACTTCAATCGCAAGTTGTTGTCTTCCACCAATAGTTCTAGCAAAGGTTCTTAACCTTTTTGCTAGTTCGATTTCAGATGCACCACCACCGGGTAAAATGTATGGCACTTCAATCGCTGCTTTCACAACGGAGAGGGCGTCATGTATCATTCTTTCTGCCTCATCAACTACATGCTCTATTCCAGCTCTTATTAAAATGCTTACTGTTTTGGGAGATGCACACTCTGAAACAAAAATCATATTATCCTCGCCAACTTTTTTCTCTTCAACTTTTCCTGCTTCTCCGATATCAGTTGTATTAATTTCAAAGATATTATTAACAATTTTTCCATTAGTAGCTCTGGATAATTTTTCCATGTCTGACTTTTTAACTCTTCTAATTGCCATGATATTTTCTCTAGCAAGAAAGTTTTGAGCTTTTTCATCTATACCTTTCTGACAAAAGACAACATTCGCTCCGACTTCCTTTAATTGAGAAACTCGTTTTTTCAGCATATTAGATTCTTCTTCGAGGAATTGATTTATTTGATCAGCGGATTGAACCTTTATTTCTGCGTCAAATTCAGTTTTTTCTACTTCGAGAGAGGAATTGATTAATGCAATTTTGGCATTTTTGATCACTTTAGGCATCATTGGGTGTACAATTTCTTTATCAACTATCATTCCATTTACGATACTTGTATCGAGTAAGCTTTTTCCCTCTTTTTTAATCACTTGTATTTGATCTAAATCGATAAGGATATTTTCTCCTCTTTTTTCTTTAATTTGCGAGACTGCATTAACTGCTATATCAGCAAAATGACTTTTTGCTCCTGCTATTAATTTGCTATTCATAGATGTTTCTGCAACTTTCTTTAATGAGTCAGTATCATTGGGTTCTATTTTTTTAGCGATATTTTGTAATATCTCCTTGCTTTTAACTAATGCTTTTCTATATCCTCGGAAAATAATTGTTGGATGCACCTGTTGTTCCATTAATTCTTGTGCTAAATTTAATAATTCACCTGCAATCACTACACTGGTGGTTGTTCCATCTCCAACTTTATCATCTTGAGTTTTAGCAATTTCTACAATCATTTTTGCTGCGGGATGTTCCACATCTATAGTATCTAAAATTGTAGCGCCATCATTTGTTATGGTTACATCTCCTAAAGAATCAACGATCATTTTATCCATTCCTTTAGGACCTAATGTAGTTCTCACTGCTTCTGCTACCGCTCTCGACGCAGAAATATTATTTCTCTGAGCATCTTTTCCGCGTTTTCTCTCTGTCCCTTCTTTTAGAATGAGAATTGGGACGCCAGTTAATTGAGACATCTTGAGATCACTTTTTTATGGTTTTTTATTTGTGTTTATTTATATAGATCTCTATATCATTTGATAAAAAATTTGTGCATTTAGGTAATTCATACGTTAAATTTAATTGAATCGAAAGAATTGCATTTCTATAATTAGGAAGTTAACTCTTTTATTATGTCTTTTCTTAAATCTTCCGAAACTTTAACATTGGCGATTCGCTTCAGATATTTTGAATATGCATCTTTTTTTCTTGATTTTAAGATTTCAATAAATTCCCGTATTTGTTTTTCAGAAGGAGACCCTTTGCTGATTCTTTTTTTTAAACAAAATTCAACATCTCCAAGTTCCTTTATAAGATTTTCGGAAACGTTGATTTTTTGTCCGTGATTTTCCAAAATTGCCTCTTGTATTATCTCCTTTCTGAAAAGAACCTTGGGGTTTTCTGATTTATTTACTAAATCTGCAACTATTTGATGGGATATACGAAATGGAATATTATATTCCTGAACTAATAATTCAGCTAAATCTAATGCTAAAATATAGCTATTTTTGATCTTTTCTCTCATTTTAGAGCGCTTTACGCTTATAGTAGAAAAGATACCAATTAAAATTTCTGTAATAGAATGGGTGATATCAAAAGATTCTTTTAATATCGGTTTTAATTCTTGAAAGTCTCTGAAATATCCAGAAGGAATAGCTTTAATTATAAGACATGCTTTAAATTGGTTGCTAATTAAAATAGAGGACTTTGATCTAATCAGTTCCAAAGTGTCCGGATTCTTTTTCTGTGGCATAACACTAGAGACAGAGCAATAAGACTCATCTAGATCAATAAATCCAAATTCCTCAGTGGACCAGATCAGAAGATCTTCAGCAATTCTAGAATAATGAAGTCCCAGTAAACTTAAGATAGATAATGTCTCATAGATATAGTCCCTTGAACTAATTGCATCGATGGAGTTAACTACTAGTCCATTAAATCCTAATAACTCAGTTGTTCTCTTTCTGTTAATATTTATGCTCGTCCCTCCAATAGCGCATGCCCCTAAAGGATTTTTATTCACCCTCTTATAAATCTCACTTATTCTATCGATAACCCTCAAAATTTGAGCAAGATAGGTATTCATGTAATGTGCGAAGCATCCTAATTGGCCTTTTTGTAGATGTGTATATAATGGCATGTAAGAATCTATATTTTTTTCGCTTAAAGATAATACGATGCTGTATAAATCAAATAATTGCTTTGTTAATTCATTTAATTCTCTACGAATTTTAAGTCTCATATCGACCGCAACTTGATCATTCCTTGATCGTCCCGTATGTATCTTACCCCCAACTTCAATACCTATATCATCTATAACGAGGTTCTCAATTAAAGGGTGTATATCTTCAAATTCATGGTTAAGTTTAAAAGTGTTATCTTCCAGACTCTTTTTAATTTTTTCAAGCGAAAGCAAGATTTTTTTTATCTCTTCTCTATCAAGAATTTTTTGTTCATATAGCATAATATTATGTACTTCTGTACCAACAATATCTTCCGCAACAATCCACAAATCATCAATTAGGGACGAAAGAAAATTCAAAACACCATCTCCGAGAGATTTTGTTATTCTTTTTCTATAAATATCCTTTTTCATTTTAAAAACCTAAATGTTTGTGTCTAAAATAGTTTAAAATATTATAGTTTAAGATGGAATTTATTTAATTTCAATTTCATTACTAATATTATTTTAAGGTTCATATATCAATTCTATTGAAATTACTAATTAGTTAGTTTATGATTAAAAATAGTGTATGAGAAAAAAATCATAACAAGTTTCAACATCTAAGTTTTGGAAAATAAAAATATTTTCCATATAAATTTTTGTCTTCATCCTAAGCTGAATATTATTATAAATCTTACAAGAAGAAAGGTAAGCAGGTTGTAAATCCAAAGAATAATCCTTCAATAATTCCACTAAATAACAATAGGAATAACTTCGTCGGATTTCCAATATAGGCATCAGTATTGATAATAGTCCAGATACATACGAAAATCTGTACTAAAGCTACGAATGAGGCAAAGGAAAACACAAAATAGATGGTTTTCTCATGTGGGTACACAGCAGCATTTATATCTACAATCCGATTCAAGTAATTCGGATCAATTCTCTCCGAAAAATTGATAAATTGAAACACAAACCTATCGGGAAGTGGATCGAGAATCCAAATAAGAAAATGAGTAAAATAACCCGTTAAAATTCCAACTGACATGCATAGATATATCATCCCCAGAATCACGTGAGATTGTTTTACTTTATCTTTAAAATCCGGTTCAATATAATTTTTATACTGAGTACGTAACTTTTCAAGTAGATATATCCCCCTATATCTAAATATGGTCATAAATGCAATGATCAGAAGAATAATTGCAAAAATGTATCTAATATAGGTAAAAAATAGGATAAATAATTCATTAAAGATCACACACCAATTTTCTAACCCCCCAAGAAAATCTCCGAAAATATCATTTAAATGCAATGGCTTATGAATAAGTTGGAAAATCAAGAGCATCTTCTTTATATCTAATTGGAAATATTTAAACTCCTTGAACCTATGTGAAAATTTAGTGGTATTTATTATGATTATACTAAATTAATAGTAGATGCTCTCAATCGAGTTATATTTTGGTCTAAATGTCACATTCTTAATAATCAATATCATATTCTACTACTCCAGGATTAAGGAGATCAATCTTTCATTTTTAAAATATGTTATTCCAATATTTATTGGTTTTTTAGTGTTGAATTTTGTGTTAAACATTGAGACCTATATCCCTTCGAGAATTTCAAAAACCATGGATATGACTATTTTGGTCGTTTTCGGACAATTTCTATTGTTTATAGGTTCTGCTATTTATATTATAACATTAAATTATAAGCATGAAGATATAATTGATCTCAAACCACCATCCTTGTTCAAATCACGAAAGGGAGGAATAGAAATAGGAAAGGTTATGACTCAAAATTTTAAAAAATATAAGTTTCACCTCTCTCTTGAGGATCTTGAGAAGCATATGTTTGTATGCGGATCTACAGGTACAGGTAAAAGCAACTTTGTTCAGAATTTCCTAATCAATTTTACTAAAAAATACGAAATACCATTCTTTTTAGTAGAGTTTAAAGGAGAATATACTTTTTTAGGAAATTATATCAGAGATCTAAAGATATTTAGACCTGGAGAAAATTTTTCAATCAATATTTTTGATCCTGAAGGTTCTAATCCTGAAATTCATGCTGAACGTATCTTTGACATACTTAAAAGCGGTCAATTTCTCGAAGAGACGGCCGAATACTCCCCACAAATGCAAAAAGTTCTTGTGGAAATATTGGCAGCCGTCTGTAAGAGCGAGAAATATCAGAGTTGGGAAGGCTTTTTTAGAGCTTGTGATCTCTACTTGGAAAAAAACCAAAGACAGATACCCATGCTTTCCCAAACTTTAATTAGTATTAAAAATCGAATTCGAAGATTTTCCATCGGTCCACTTAAAATAATTTTTTCGAACAAATATCAATTTAACGTTAAAAAGATCTTCAAACAAAATATAATCATCGATTTAAGCTCGATAATTCGCTTAGGAGGAGAAAAGGAAGATGCACTCTTTTTTCTAAATATGATTCTTAAATATCTTTGGGATGAGAATTTAACCAAAGGAGCATTTAATTATAGTGGAATTAAACATCTGACGATTGTTGAGGATGCTCAATATTTTGCTCCAAAAGACTTAACAAAGCAAAGCAAAATCTCTACCTATTTGGAAGATATCGCACTTCTACAACGAGGGACAGGAGAATGTTTAATTTCAATCGCTACGCGCCCCCAAGTAAGTGAGGAAATACTTGCAAATTGTGGCGTACTAGCTATTTTTAAAAATCATATGGAGAAAGAAATCCAATGCGAATTATTAAACCTGAATGAGAAAAGTGAACATTATTTATCGATAATTGAAAAAGGGCAATGCCTCTTACGTACAAACTCCGTAAAAAGACCTTTCTTGCTATGGGTTCCTCATAGAAAAAGAATAATTTATGGAGAGAAAGAGTGTGGAGAAAATTTATCCCGAAAAAAAGAGATTTTTGAATTTACGCATATCACAGAAAAAAATAATCATCAAAAAAATTTTGATAATCATGAATTTAATCCCAAAGAAATAGAATCTAAAGATAATAAGTTTGAAAAAAATCCTGAAAATGATTTAGACATTAAAACCAAAATAACCAAGAGATTATTTAGTGAATCAGATAAAGATTCTCAAATAGGAAAAATTCATTATCTTAAGAAAGATGATGAAAAAAGCTGGGAAGAATTTGAGAAATTAATTGAAAAATTAGCTTCTAAAAATTAGCAGTTTATTAAAAATATCTTTAATATATCTATATTATTTAAAAGTTTTGTAAGATTAATTTTAAAATTATTTAATTTAACTTATTTATCAAAATTTTTAAATTCATTTGAGATATATTAGTATACATGAGCAATGTTATTATTGGGATTGTCGGAAAGCCGAATTCAGGTAAATATCATTACTAGAAGGCTAAGTTCCGGCAAATCTACCTTTCTAAATGCTGCCTGTCTGACTAATGCTGAGGTAAGTGAGATTCCATTTACTACTATTGAACCGAACAAGGGGGTTGCATATGTAAAGACTCCATGTGTATGTCAAGAATTTAATATTGATGATAATCCAAAAAATTCTTTATGTATCAATGGTATTCGGTTCATACCTATAAATTTATTGGATGTGGCGGGGTTAGTTCCGGATGCCCATAAAGGCAAAGGATTAGGAAATCAATTTTTAAATGATCTGAGTCGAGCTGATATCTTAATTCATATTGTTGATATGACTGGATCCTTAGATAAATCTGGGAATCTTATTGGATCGGGAGAAAATGATCCTTATGAAGATATTGTTTTTTTAGAAAGAGAAATAGATCTCTGGTTTAAAGATATTCTTAAAAGAGAAGATTGGGAAAGATTTGCTCGGATATTTTCAAAAGAAAAGAAAGGGTTCATAAACGCTTTAGCAGAAAGACTTTCAGGATTAAAAATTAATAAAAATCAAATAAAAGCAGCTCTTAAAAAATCAGAATTGGAACATAAAGATCTAATTGATTGGACAGAGAGGGATATCGAATTATATGCAAGTAATTTAAGAAAAATATCTAAACCAATTTTAGTAGTCGGTAATAAAATAGATAAACAGATTAGTGTGAAAAATTACCAAATATTAAAAGGAAAATATGAAAACAAAATTATCCCAGCAAGTGCTCTAGCTGAATATATATTACGGAAATATGACGAAGAAAGCACTATTGAATATATTCCAGGTTCGGATGATTTCAAAATAATTAACCCCAATCAACTTAATAATAAAGAAATAAACACTTTAGGGAAAATTAAGATAGAATTATTAGAAAAATTTGGGGGAACGGGAATCCAAAAAGTATTTGAATATGCTTTATTCGATATGATGAACCAAATTTGCGTTTATCCTGTTTCTGATGTAAATAAACTAACTGACAATAAGGGAAATGTTTTACCGGATGTTTTCCTGGTGCAAAAGGGCACATTATTAAAAGATTTTATCAGAAAAAAAGTACATAGTGAATTAGCAGATAATTTTCTCTATGGTGTGGATGCCCGTTCCAAAAAGCGTTTAAGTGAAAATTATGAATTACAGAATAATGATATTATAAAGATAGTATCAACAAAATAGACAAATAGTTATTCCTCATTGGTAGAGATTAAGATATAAACCAATATAATAATCAATAATGTAATTCCTAAAAAGATAACAATGAATTCAAAAACTTCTTTATCCATAATTTTAGCTTCATTAGTTTTGTTATTTAAATTAAAAATAATAAAAAAAGCTTCTTATTTATACAAATTACCATTTTAATATCCTCTAAAATTTTTGATTAATTATAAAAAGATGGACCTGACGGGATTTGAACCCGTGGCCTCTTGAATGCAAGTCAAGCGATCTTCCGCTAATCTACAGGCCCATATAGGATATTTTCTAAGTTATAATTCAGTAATAGAATAAAAAGAGTAAAAAATAGGAGGTGATCCAGCCGCAGGTTCCCCTACGGCTACCTTGTTACGACTTCTCCCTCCTCGCATGCGAGAAACTCGACGCGACCATTGCTGACCGTGCCTCATTTCCAGCACACTCG
>WJIN01000335.1 GCA_014730295.1 Promethearchaeota archaeon
AAATTTAGAAAAATTTTCGGCACTAAAAATTCTTTTACTGGATAACAATCCTATTAATTTTTATAAGTTAAATAAAGAAGAACTTTTAGATTTCGTAAAAAACGTTTTAAAAAGAGGTATTAGAAGTGGATCCTTTTTTGCACGCTTAAAAGATTATATAACTAATGAGATATTTAAGAAGAAAAATCAAAGTTGATAATTTTATCAATATATAATTTTCTATGGTTGATAATTTTATCAACTTATTAATCTGAAAAATTGATCATTTTAACAGCTAACTCAAAGATAAGAAAATTGATTAAACATTTATAAATACTATAAAGTAATAATAATTAGATAACGAAATATATCCTCAATAATTTGAAGTTTTTTTTTCGCACCACGCTTGAACGATGGAAAAAAAGAATTTAGAAAGGCTCAAACAGAATGCGATAGACAGGTTAAAGAAACGGAATTCTCTTTCAGGTTGGACTCCTCAACCAATCCGAGACGATAAGAATGCATTTTTGGGGGAAACTATTCCTCTTAATTCCCGCAATCAAATCTCTCAAGACGAGCCTCAGCTCAATGAGAAGAGTAGACTAAACGAGCAGGCTTATTGGAAATTAGCTGGCCAATTTATTACAAAAATAAGGCAACTAAAAAACGAAAGTCTCAATCAAATATTCAATATCAAGACTGTGTCCCGAATTTCCTATAAAAACCTAAAGAATTTGTATGAGAAATTAAAGGATGTATCTCCCGAATTTAGCACCGTTCAGTCCATCCGTACAATATTTGGATCTCCCTCGGAAACGAGACATATTAAAGATTCCCTGCACGTTCATGTTAATATTCCTAAACAAAAATGGGATGACAACTGTAAAGCTTGGATAACTCAATTCCATAATAATTTAACAAGATTTTGGATAGGAATTTTTGGTCACCATGTTCGCTGGACAGCCAACTTAAGTAATCAATTCTCTAAAATAGATGTCCAAGTGAATGGCCAACGGTTAGGAACCTTTTCATTCGGGAAAGTCATTGGGGCATTAATGAATGCCTATTTGGAGGTGTTATCCCAAGAGATCGTAGAGATCGATGATAAGGAGGGAGAATGGAACCTTTATGACGACGAAGAGAGTATGTTTTTTGTAGACAACCCGAAACCAGAGAACATTAAACAAGTAGGAGCGACTGATTCAAGTGAATTCAAAAAAAAATTACGTAAATTAATTGAACCTTATGAATTTAGCACGAATAAAGAGGATTTACTCGATTTTATGACCTTGCTTTATGAGCAAGACTCATCAACAGCGATGAAAGTCTTCGAACGACTTGAGGGCCAACTAAGTCTTAACTTGCCAAAATTAAGTTGGGGTGAAATCATAAAACGGTACGGCGATCCAATCTTTGCTCAACTGGTGAAAGATATTAAGATTAACTTTAAGAAATTATTCCTTAAGCGTTTTCCTCGGTTCAAATGGGATGATTACCTTCATTATGTTTTATTCCTTGCTCAGCCTTTGATCGTCAGTCAATTTGCGCATCAAGAAAAATCCTTTCTTCGATTTATAAAAAACTGTCTCAATGGGTCCAATTGCGATCCCATGTTTTACATTCGCGAAAAATCCGATGCCATCTTTTTCTTCAAGTGGTTTCAACGCATTATAAATAAATACGATAAATTAAAGACCATTGAAAATCCCGATAAATTCGATCCCGAGCGTATTGCCAAATTAAATAGGTATCGAAGCCAGCACAACGCCTTTTTGGTTCTTGCCACCTGTGAGGTATTGATCTCAAGACCGGACCAGTGCCCAGAATGCGGAGGGCGATTGCTCAGAGATCCTCTCTATGATTACTGGGTTTGCAAGGATTGTGGAATCACCCCCGGTGAAAACAAATTAGAGATCACTATTCGTCCCCGTGATTATTCAACAGAAAAAAAGCGCACCCATTGGGCTCCCAGAGATGAAACTACCAAGCATCAATCCACACTTCGTCAAAGAGACCTCTCTCGATACCCTCAATTAAAACGAGCCCAAAAATTTGCTCGGGAAGTTGACATCAAAGCATTATACGACAAGGATAAGGAAAAATATATTGAATTATTGGCCCATCGCTTAAATTATCCCCAAATCTTAATTACAGAAGCGATTCTCTTATTTAGAAAAGCATCGGAGAAGAATTTAGCCTACGCCCCTTGTTTTGTACGAGGCCTGTCGGGAGCGATTTTATTTTATCTCGCCCGCACGAATTCTCTTCCGCACACCAAAGCAATAATCGCAAATGAGATTAACGATTTTAACGTCAAGCAGCTTGAAAAATGTTATGCAAAATTAATAGAGGGACTGAATCTCAGCTATCCTTTAGAAGACGTAACGCGGTTGGTCCCCGCAATCCTTTCCGAGGTTGATCTTTATACACCTCAGATCCAGCAGCGAATCGAAACCATGATCAATCAATTTTATGAGAAATATCCCGCCAAAGTGGGAAATCCCATATCATTCATAGCTGCTCTTCTGTTCTTACTATCCCATGAGATGCATTTAGGACTGGAAACCTCCATATTGGCTGAGAAACTGGAGATAACCACAACAACTATTCGGTACTATTTAAAGATGATCAAATCCCTAATCGAAGAGCCAAAACTCGGCGATGACTCATTTGAAAGCTTGGTAATTAGTGATGAATACCGCCACCGCTTGGAAACTATCAATTCTATCTTCACCCAAGAAATTATTAAATCCCAGATTCCCCGATTTATTAGGGAAAAAGCACCTAAAATATTCCCAGTACAAAAAATCAGGTCTATTTTTGAACGAATAATTGACCTTTGGATTGATCAATGCTGGACACAAGTTCCCAAACTCATCACCGAGCAGCCTTTTGAGCCATACACTATTCTCCATCCATATTTATATGATTATTGCCAAGACTGGGGTTCTTGGACCTTCTGCTGCGCGGTCTATTGCGGACTCGTCATTAGTGAGCTTCGGGGCGATCTTACAGTCTCTCTCAATGTAAAGGAGGATTCCCTTGTTAAGTTGTTCAGCAGGTTTATTGAAGCTATTTTCAGTTTAATCGAAAATGAAATTGAGAAACGGTTTTCCGACTTTACGCATATGATTTTACGATTTGTTGAGATGAAACAAGATGCTGCTATTAAAACTCCTATACTCTCCAAGTTGAGAATTACTCCAGAAGTTAGAAAAGAACCATCGTTGGATCCCATACCCTTAGAGGGCACCGTCGCCTTTGCACAAGAGGAACAAGAGGAAATCTGGGAATTCATTAGAAATCATCCTAAAATAACCCCTGAACAAGTTCGCACTCATTTCAAGCTTGCAAATACACCAGATATTGTGGAAGAGCTTACCAAATACGTGGAGATTATCAGCACAATGTCCGATTACAGTCGAAAGCTCACTTATACCCAGTTGGCGCAAAATGCCGATTCCTCCCTAAGTCTCGTGAAAGATATTGCTTCACATTTGAATTTACGATGGCGATTTTATAAGTCTAGTACCAATTACACCGTCACACGTAAATTTTCTTTGCAACCGCATAAAGGAACGCTCGGTGGAAAATATGAAAAGGGAGAGCATTCGTCCATTCACTTTATTCGCAAGCAACTTTTTAAATATCGTGATTTGCAGAATCTTTATGTCCAATTCTTAATCGATGAAATTCGGGCAAATCCCAACATCCTTGCCAACAAGCCATGGGAATATCCTAACTTTTACTTAGACTTAACCAAACAGCAGAAGGCTCAATTCAAAGCTAAATATCCAAACAAGAGATTTCTTACCGATTCTAAAAAGCGAATTGAAGAATATATTTATAAATATTATAGACAGCAACCGAGATTTAAAAATTTGAAATCGAACTATTGGAAGGAAGAAAACTTATTGGAACGGGCTAAGCAGAACGCCATCCGCAGCGCTACCTATGCGGTTCGCAATTGGGTTATTCGCAACGAGCGATTAAAAATTCTAAGAGATAAATTGGTGGCTTACTTACAATCGACTGAGTCCACAGAAGTCTACAGCTATTCCCAAAAAGCTAAAATTACTATTCCTTCCCAACGAGAATACATAATCCGTGCGTTTCTAATGGGCAAACGGTTTTACAAGGAATATTTAAGAGATCTTTCCAACACTACCAAGCGTAATATTTTCGGAGAATACGATAGACGCTCCTTTGAAGAGATCTATAACCATATCGGGCAATTGAAAAATATATTATATAAGACTCGCAGCTTAGATGTTGTATTTGAGGACGCATTTACGAGTTTATGGGATTACTTGCAAGATCCCCCGGAGATCGTCGATAGATTTCTGGAGAGTTGTTTTGAGCGATTTGAAACTGATGGTAAACCTCTAGGAAATGTCTTTCTGAAGATGTTTGTACGTAATGTACGCACCAAGAGCACCAAGCTAGCAGCTCAACTTATCGAAGGCAAAAAGGGATTTGGAGACTCTAACTCACCCATCAATCAATTAACCAAAGATATTTTAAAGGGCGGCATAACTCATATTGACTCCTTCAAAGAGGAGCGGAATCAGCGTTTTGGCCAGCATACAGTAATGGAAACAGAGGTTGTATTTGACAGAGAAGACTTAAAAGCTGAAGTTTTAGCCAGATTGAAAGAATACATCCAAGATGAGGTTTTGAATATCCCGAATCGCCATTTTGCCAAGACCTTATTCAAGCCCACCTTTCGAGCCGTGAAGATTCAATCTTTAGATTTTGAGGGATTAATTAACTATATGATTACTAAACTATTTTATGAGACAAAAGAGCGGCTCCCCGAACTAATATTTGCCTTAAATATCGGAGATGATCTGATTCGGGCGACCATAAAAGAGCTTAACAACATTAAGATGTATCAGTTGCCTACTCCCGAAATGGAACAGCTTACCATTAATTTAACTAGAAAACAGCAATTATTTAGGCGCACATGTCCAGAATGTCGCAATAAAGTTACAAAATGTACATGTAATAATCCCCCCAATTCCCATCAATTTGAGTTTAGATTAATTTCGGGTACCAGAGGAGTAAAAGGGGGGCAAAATTGGACCACATTTGTCTTGACCCCTCGTCAAGAAAGACGCTATTCTCGGATGATTAGGGATGGTTACCAACCAAAAAATCCCGTAATTAAATTAGAGAGGCGCAAATTGATAGTATGCCAACCTTTTGACGCAAAAAAGGCAGAAGCGCCCATTTCCGAGTCTGTTCAAAGACAAGGTAATGAAATGGGTATAGATTTAGGCATTCTAGATTTTGGTGCCTTAAGTATCAAGGATAGCCAAACTAATCAATACCTCGCTGAGTACCGACTTGGAGAGGCTGAATTATATGATAAATGCTTTGAAAAAGGTAGCTTTGAGTATATTAAATATGTAAATGAATTTATCGCTATGGATGCTAAAAATTGGGGCAGAAGTCTCAAGAATTATGTGGATAAAGAAGCCAAGCCCACCCGCATCAAAGCGAAACTGATTAATTTACGCACCGAAGTCCAGAAATTACAGAGATTTAAAGCCGAATTTGAAAGCGAATTTCCCGACACCTATAAAAACCATCGTGTATGGTTCCACCGTGCCAAATCGGTCAGCCTATTGTGGAACAAAATCAATAAACTCAATAAAGACATCATAAATCGTCTTTCAGGATTGATTGTCAAAATTGCCAAATACCATAATGTAAAGCGGATTAAGTTCGAAGATCTACGCTGGGTCAAGCATCGCAAGAAGCAAAGAACAGGTAAATTCTTGGCCTTTTGGCAGACGCATTGGTTCTTTTCGCAAGTACAATCCATGGTCACCCAGAATGCAAAACGCAAGGGCATCGAAGTCGTCATTGTAGAAGCTGCATACACCTCGCAAAGATGCGCGGAATGCGGAGTGCAAGGGACCAGCCATAAGAAGGTCTTTATTTGCCCTCACTGTGGCTTCAAGAAAGATCGAGACCTTAACGCCGCCCGCAACATTGTGAATTCAAAAATCTATCATAACTTATACCTTATGGACTTGAGTAGCAGTCCTGTGCATTGGGCAGAAATGTCCATATTTTAAGCTACTCTGAATGAGGTATTATCCTAAAATGAGATTAAATTCCGATGTTAATTTCGCAGGAAACTCTCCTAAATAACTCTGTGGATCAGCAAAAAGTAAATAAAAATAAGGTTCAAAAAGGCCCTCAACAGTTACACCTATACCACTATTAATTAGGTAAACCCACACTTGCTCATCCTTATAAAGGGATTGCCGATATTTCCATTCTAAAGGCTCAATTTCTGGGATTGCCCCAATATTTCTTAAAATAATTTCAATATCCTTAAATGAATACTTATCTCCAAATACTACGATCGGGGAGAGGTCGAAAGAAGTAATGCAAATTCCTTCTAATCCGTAATTTCCCATATTTCTTAAAAAATTGTTCGCTAATCCTTCAATTTTCTTCTTATTTTTCATGACATGCTCTCTTGCGGTGGTATCAGTTAAGATTTGGATCAATTTGTCCTCTTCTTTGAGTTTAATTTTGTCTGCGGTTTCTAAAGGAATTTTTGTCGATATTATTATAT
>WJIN01000336.1 GCA_014730295.1 Promethearchaeota archaeon
GATAGAATGAGTAAAATGATACATAAAATCATCACCCAAGTCCAGAAAGGAGCATATCTAATCTCAACCGTACAAAAATTCTCAGAAATAAATAAAGAAAATAGAAAAATTGAAATTATAGATCTGACTCGATTAATGGACAAACTACTCATCCAATTCCAATCTCGTTTTGATGGCGAAAATGTACACATAAACACAGCATTTCCAAATCAGCCTGTACTCATTAAAGCAGGAGACCTTCTCTATGATGCATTTGACAATCTTCTAATCAACGCAATTGACCATAATATCTCTGATATAAAGCAAGTTTGGATTGAAATGAGCTTTCTCTCTGAAAACGGAAAGGAATACTGTAAAATAGAGTTTAAGGACAATGGAATTGGTATTCCTGACAAAAACATTAACATTTTCGAGAAAAGCTATAAACATGCTCAATCGAAAGGGATGGGAATGGGACTTACCTTGGTAAAAGCAATTATCGAAGGGTATGAAGGGAAAATATGGGTGGAAGATCGTATTTCCGGAGACCATACACAAGGAAGCAGTTTTATAGTGCTATTAGAAAAAGCTTAAGCTTTATTCTGGAATTAATACACTGTTGAATCACCAGATATATGGCAAACTTATTTCTGTTAGTAATTTTGTACGTCAAAATGAAAAAGAATTAGGTAATTAAGAAAACAAAAAATATCGAGATGTTTATTTTTTAATCCATATAGAGAATTTAAAGATATAAGAACTTTTAAGACACAATTAAATGTCTTAGGAAGTTAAGGATTTTTAAAAAAGGGTTAGATTCTCCGCTTGATATCCTTCGCGCGGCTCCTGAGTGTGACCTCGGTACACTTGGCAACTTCAGCTACTTCCGCTTGCGTTTTTCGCTCATTCGTCTCTTTGGCAGACATATAAATTACAGAGGCGGCGAGTCCCTTCGGATCTTTTCCTGTTCGGATGAGTCCGTTTCTTGTAGCAGCTATAAGCATATCGACAGCGCGCTTCTGAGTTTTCATAGTAAGCCCTAAATCGTTGCCAAAACGGAATACAAGCTGTTCTGCGGTAATCGGACGATATTTGAGGTTCAATTCGGGTAAGATCTCTTTTACTATCATTCCTAGTGATCGAATGACGGTTCGTCGAGAAGTCATTGATGCGTCGCTGACTTCTTCGAGTAATCGTGGAAATTCATGTACTCGAATGGCGGCATATAATGCAGCAGCGATAAATCCGTCAATTGAGCGACCCATCGTCAATTTCTTCTTTGCGACCTCTGAATAAATTTTCCATGCGGTTTCTTTAATATATTCTGGGATGTTCATTTTTGAGCATAACATTTTTAGTTTAGGCTTTGCCTCCCAGAAATTACGTTCTATGCTTGAAATTAATGATTGTTGTATTTTTGATAAACGTGAAAATAAGGTTTTCCCTTTCGCTCCCAACGACCTGCCCTTTGAATCCGTTTTAGGATTCGCTATCGTTGTACGAGGTCCGAATTCTCGCCAACGGGGTTCGGTTCTCCTTCGCTTTTCAATCTCTTCGACGGTATAGGCACGTCTTTCATTTCCGACAAGATCTCTGCCTAATACCATCCCACAGTTAATACATACAGCATCTCCATCTCTAGTTTCTATGCAAGGGTCATCACAGCAACGGTGATGAATAGTTTCTTCGACTCCGTCTACATTGTTGATGCGGAGTCTTTTTTTATAACCATTTTCCATAATAATTCACATGTGAATGTTAATGATGTGAACTCTATTTACGAGTTCTATTTAAATACAAATAATTAGCGGAAAGTTATAAACATTTTATTTCTTTCCACTCATTTCCCATAAAATTTTGAGAAATTACTATTTAATATTTATATAACATAAACTGATATTTAATAGTTACATTTTTAAGGAGTGTGCGTTCGCATGATTGGAACAAATTCCATTGATAATACAAAGTGGTAAAAAAAGGTCCGAGACCCTACTTTAGAACTTGATCAGAAAAATGGTATGGCGACAAAAAAATCATTTCCATTCCTACCACTAATTTGAATATTTACCATCTTTGAAATTCAATTGTCTTATTCCAATGTTTAGTGTAGATTGAGAGGGTATTTTCATTTTTCTCAATACCCCACTCTATATTTTTTCGTCCTAAGTCTCGCGCTAAAAAATTATAATCGCTTTTTTGCAAAGCAATTCCGATCAAGTGCAGATTATCATATTGTTTGATTTTCTGAAGGATTTTTTTGTCATTGAGTAAAATCCGGAAGTAAGAGGTTAGATTAAACCAATAAATTCTGCTATTTGGGAGGCTGCGGGCCAGCTTCTGCAATTTCTTGATATTGACATCTTTACATTCTACCCATAGTCCCACTTCTTTCTTAAGACGGCGTGGAATGTCTGATGGAATCAGTTTGAGTAGATCAGGTTTATATCCTTTGAATCTGTAATTTGGTTCAATCTTAATTTCTCTGGAATCTTCCCAAAAATAGATATATGCCAGGGTCTTGATGAGAATGTGCTGAAATGTTTCAGAATGCCCTTTTCTCAGATAAAGGTGTCTTTCCTCATCGAAAACACCGCTTTTTTTCATAATTAGCGTAATTTTAAACTGATAAGGTAAATTCATGTTAAACTATATAAGAGATTGATATAGTATTATATCGACTCGGCAGTAAAAGATATTTGTATGAATTTTGAAAAATCGCAATTACGTAAAAAATGACGGGATGGAATCACCCTCTCTATTGAATTTGGAGGGATTTAGAATAAAATTTTTCCGTATATTATTGCGACAAGAAATTGAGTAGAAATAGTTGCCATTACATTTATTTTTTAGAAGAATCAAAGATTAATATCGCCATAAATTAACTTATACTTAGATATACTCCATATTGTATTTCCAGTTCGATACAATCACTTATAAAAACGTTCAAAAAAATTGAAGCTAAATCTAGAAGAGCAGAACGAAGTTGAGAAATTTTTACGTACACTCTCCAAAATTAAAGAATTTGAATATAGTGCAATTTCCGAATATGCGAACGATCTAATTTTCGCAATTGACGAGAATTTCGAAATCGAACATATCAACAAGAAGGTATTTCAAAAACTCTTAGGATATTCTATTGATGACATTCCAAGGCGAGAACTATCTCAAATTATTTATCCAGACGATCGTACAAAATTATTGGATGAGTTAACTCTTTTATTCGGGGGAAAAGAAAATATTTTCACTCTACGCGCACAACATAAGAACGGTGAGTATCTCTGGTTCGAAGCAAATGGGAAGATATATTCAGATGACGGTGAGAAAAAAGCAATCCTTATTGCTCGGGATATTACCGAGAGGAAACGAGCAGAAGAAGAGTTAAAAAAAGCCTACAATTTATTAGACGTGGTAAAAGATATATTTGCACACGATATTACTAGTCTACTCCAGAATATACATTCCGCAACGCAATTAATCGAACAAGATTTACAAGATCCCACTAAAAAAGTTTCACCTCAACGATTAAAAGACCTTATTTCAACCATCAAAACCCAAATTACCCGTGCAAATAAGCTCTCATCCGATGTAAGAAAGATATCTAAGATCGAAAAATCTGAATTCACTTTGGAGAAAACTGAACTTTTAGAACTAATTCGGCAAGCAAAAGATTTTATATTGCAGAGTTTTCCAGAACACACAATAAATATCCAAATCGACGCAACCAAAAACTCCTATTGGACCCGCGGAAACGAATTATTGTTGGATGTATTTGAAAATATATTGATCAACGCCGTCAGATATACTACAGAAGAAAGAGTAGAGATTCGTATTCAAGTCAGTGAAGAGGATACATCTATGAGAATTGAGTTTATTGATAACGGTATTGGAATCCCTTCGCATAAAAAGGAACAGATCTTCGAAGCACGAGCACACAGATCACCGCAATTAGACTATGTGAAAGGGCTCGGTATCGGACTTTCTCTAGTGAAAAAATTAGTACAGAAAAGCAACGGACAAATTTGGGTGGAAGATCGTGTGCGAGGGGACCCCGCAAAAGGAAGTAAATTTATTATAACCCTCCCAAAATATAGGTCATAATCTTTTATTGAGTAGGAGTTCATGAAGAATTTTTTCGATAAATATCATCTAATGATAGTTTTATTATTTTGAACCGTCATACTAATTTCTTGATATGGATTTAATCCCAGTGTCTCTCTATTCTTTTCTGGAGGGATAATCTCGCTTTTTTCGCTAATTTCGGGAATACACTGCGGCAATTCCAGGTTTGTTTCGGTTATAAATTATGTCAGAACAATCAATATCTTACTACATAAATCAAAAGAAAAGATTAGCATTGCTCTGCGTAAATCTCTAGGCAAAAAATCTCAATTTATAAATTTGGAAAGAATAATTCTTAACCTTCTCTTTTAAAATGGTTATCAAATATCAAAGAGAAAATTTTTATTAAAAACTACTTTTTTCTAAGTAGAATTATTATTTAAAAGTTTGATCAAACGCAAACTAGTAGCTTATAGTTTTTCAAATATAACCAAATCAAGCTATTAACATATTAAATGAGATTAGAATCAAAATGAGCGATAATGTAGAAAAATATATTGAACGAAAAGCTTACAAAAAGACTAACGATAAAATCTCGGAGAAATTCGTGGATGCGGGGCTGGAAAAGATACGTGCGTGTATCAATTGTGGAACTTGTACAGGGGGGTGTCCCAGCGGAAGAAGGACGGCATACCGTACACGTGTGGCGGTTCGTAAAGCCCTCACAGGAGATGAAAGCGTACTAGAGGACATTGATATATGGCTTTGCTCCACCTGTTACTACTGCTATGAACGATGTCCGCGGGACATTCCAGTCACAGATATGATCATCAAGCTCAGAAATATTGCCGTCGAAGAGGGGCATATCCTTGACTCTCACTTCGGATTGGCAGATAAAATATTTTATGAGACGGGACACGGAGTACCAGCAAACGGTGAAGGCAACAAAAAATGGCGGGACCTGCGAGAATCGTATGATCTGCCATCATTGCCGCCAACAGTCCATTCATACCCCGAAGCAGTCGAGGAATGTCAAACTCTCATGAAAGAGGTCGGTTTTCGGAAATTGTTAGATCATGCAAAAAAGCTCAAAGAGCAACGTGCAAAAGAAAAAGAAGAACAACAACAAGAGGAGGGAGAGGAATAAATGGTAAGTGACTCAGAATATAACTGGAGATATGGATTATTTTTAGGATGTGTGATACCTAATAGATACCCCATGATCGAACGAAGCATTCGAGACGTGTTCGATGAATTGGGTGCAGAAATGTTAGATCTTCCCGGAGCGTCCTGTTGTCCAGCTCCCGGTGTATTTCGCGCCTTTCACATCCCTACGTGGTTAGTAATTGCAGCCAGAAACATCGCGATTGCCGAAGAATTGGGTGTGAATCCGATTACCGGGTGCAATGGATGTTATGGGACCTTGCGAGACGCATGGTATGACTTAGAACATAATCCCGAAGAAAAGAAACATGTAAATGAATTACTTGGCAAGGTTGGAAGGACATATACAGGTAAATTTGAACCAAAACACATTGTTCAAGCCCTCTATTTAGATATGGGTCTGGACTATTTAAGAGATTTTATGAGTTATAAATTCGATGATTTGCGAATTGCGGTTCACTATGGTTGCCATATTGTTAAACCGAGCGATAAGCGTCCGTGGCATGGTCAATATGAAAATCCGCGTTTCCTTGATAATATCGTAGAGTTGACGGGAGCAAAGAGCATTGATTATAAAGATAAATTTATGTGTTGCGGTGCGGGTGGCGCAGTTCGAACTGCAGTTAAAGAAGTAGCCGCAGATTTCACACGAGAAAAGTTGATGAATATGCGGGATGCTGGAGTCGATGCGATAATCACATGCTGCCCCTTCTGTGAGCTTCAATTGGATCTCGGTCAAGTAGAAGTGAACAGTATATATGGAGACATAATTGGTGAGCCCTTCAATATCCCGGTTATATATATCACACAATTACTTGGATTATCGATGGGAATGGACCCAAATCGATTAGGTCTTATAAAAAACCATGATTTGAAGGGTGTTTCACCATTTATACCTTATGATCCCTTCCTAGAAATTGCGAAAAATCAATTAAGATAAAATCAAAAATCTTTTTTAACTTTTTTTATAATATTTTTGCCTGAATAATAAAAATTTCAACAGCTTTAGAAAACTATATAATTAAGATTTAAACATAAATTCTGAAATTCCGTTTGGCTTCAGATTGTATTAGAGATCTAGATACTTCTTTTAAAGGATTATTTTGAATATTTAAGCGTTTTAGGTTTTTTAAATCTAACAAGAAATTAGGTAAATATTCAATTTTATTCCCTTTTAGATTTAAAAACTTAAGATATTCTAAATTAGTTATAAAAAAGGGAATCATTCTAATATTATTATATTCAAGACTTAATTTTGATATATATTTAAATTTAAGTATGTCTTTAGGAATTTTTTTTAATTCACAAGAATCCAAATTGAGATAAGTAATATTATCTAAAGAATGGGTTTTGATTCTATGATTAAAATCTCTTAAGCCTATACATGTATGGTCAAACTCTTTATCATAAAAAATCCCCAATCTTATTAAACGGACACTTTTTCCAGGTTTATAATTTTTCAACTTCTCCCTAAAATCTCTAAAATAGAATCTTCTTAATCTATGGTTATATGGAAATAATTTCTTCATCCGTTTAGTATCCCAATTCAAACTTTTTAATACTATATTTTTTAATTTTAGTGGTAAATCAATACCATTTTTAAGAATTAAAATAGCTAATGTTTGGTAAGCTGAAGGCTCATTTGCTTTTTCAAGTAAATCAGAAAGTCTTAAAAGATTATCTTTCAGAACGGTTTTAGTCAATCTTCTTCTTTCACATTCATCGCGAAAGATTTCTTCCCATTCACTATGCACTTCTTGCCATATTTGTACCATAATACTCAAAAAGGTTTAAAATTTAGTTAATAATATAATTCCCTAAAAAAAGGGTTTAGAATTATTCGAAGTCTTCTAAGTCATTATACCATATGAAATGCTCTTCAGAGTCTAAATATGTTTGAGTAAAATACTCTCCAACTTCATTAGCCGTCATACCATTAAAAAGTTTTCCAAAAGTTCGATCGATCTTGCTTTGGCGACTTATCGTACTATCAGAATAACCCAAAACTTTTAAAATATATTCATCGGATTTACCTCTTCTTAATAATTCTATAACTAATTCTCTCTGGAAGTGAATAATAGTTTTTGTGATAGGACCCCATTCTTGCTTAATCACATTTTCTATTTCATATCTACCAAATTGAGGAAATAATTCATGGTATCTTACGTAATTAAGATCTTGAATACCCGTTTTTAACACTTGTTCCACTGAAGCGATCGACCTCGCAAACCTCTGATATCCTCACGAAATTAGAACAATTAGGGTATATCGAACGCCACAACACCCGACCCCAAGAGAATTATATCACCGAGTTTGGAGAATCCATTTTAACGAAAAGCTTTCTCACA
>WJIN01000337.1 GCA_014730295.1 Promethearchaeota archaeon
ATATTTATTTATCCTCTTTTTCTCATGAATTTTTCAATAAGCTAAACTATTAAATAAGTTGGTTATTTTTATAATTATAAATTTCAATATTTCAAAATTTATATTTGAATATTTAAAAGGGTTTATTAAATCTTGATAGATATCAATCAGGTTAAGCAGATTATCAGACGATTTGAAGAGAAGGATGATGTGAGAGGTGTTATCATCGCGGACAGCAGTGGTTTACCGATTAAGTCCAATCTTGATATAGACATGACAGAAGAGGTTTCAGCATATATTACCTCCTTAATCGGGAAAGGACATCAAGTTGTAGATGCGCTAAAGGAAGGTGCCCTACAATTTATTCGCTTAGAGACCTCAAAAGGCGAGATAATGATCGCATTGGAAGAGCAGTTGATATTAATTATATTGAAGTAAATTTTTTCTTACATCTTTTTTAAATTTTCTAATTTATATAATACCTTAGAGCCATATAATTGAACATTCTTATTTTCAATAATATCTCAAAAATTTAAGATTCTATATTCGAAAACTTAAAAAAATTTATTTTGCTAAAAATATATATATTTAAAGTAGTTTCACTATTTATCTTATGAAATTAAATTGGTAAAAAGAGGATTCTAGGAAATATGAGTAAGGAAACAATTGAGCCGAAATTAGCCCAACTCATGGACCTTGTACCCGAATGTGAGGGCTTGATCGCTGCGGATCCAGATGGAAATGTCATTGTTGGTCAAACCTTAACCGAAATGGACCATGGAAGCATTGCGAAAGCATGTGCGAAAATTTTAAGTGATTCAAATACACTAGGAAATGATCTTGGAAAAGGTACGGTTAAAAATACAACCATCGAGTTAGAAGGCGGATATGCGGTTTTAGCGGGTTCAGAGAAACTGTTACTTATTGCTCTTGCTGGTGTAGACGGAAGAGCATCATTAGGACTATTAAAAAGGAATTTGATATCGATTTCTAATCTCTAATTTTATTTTTCTCTATTTTTATAAAAAGTAGGTAAAAAAAGTAATTGTTTTGTATTTTTATCTTTAAATCCCTTCTTCTTCTAATAATGAATCTAAATCAGTTTTCTTCTTTTTCGCTTTTTTCTTTTCTTCTTTTTCCGTTTCTTCCTTTATTTCAGAGACTTTTTTATATACTCCCCTTCTTTTCTTTTTCGCTGCGGGTTTCGATACTGGGGTTTCAATTCTTCGTTTTAGGATATATGAATAATACAATGAGATTGCGATTATTAACGCTAAAATAGATATCATTATTAGAGTGAAAAAATTCATAAAGTTTTCAAAAATCGGGTAGTCAAGTACACTAACGGATATTGTGGTTTCAACGGTGATGGTTTCACTGGTATCAATATTGGTCGCGATTATAGAAACATTTATGCTGAGCGTATTAGTTGGGATTGATTGAAAGCTAATCTTATATACCATTGCTGTGGATTTGCCTGGTTCAAAGAATTGTAAGGAATACGAATCTTTTGCAATGATTTGATAAAATGGGGATATTCCTGGAAAAGTAAGAAGGATACTTGTTATATTTAGATTAGAATCGCCAATATTAGTTAGTGTTATATCTAATACGGCTTCAGAATTTCTATAGATGGGAGGATTTCGGAAGTTGGCACTAATAGAAAGTTCATTGTTATATGAAAACAGAGTGACATTGATTTCCTTGTTGGTGCCAGTAATATTTTCTTTTCCATCCCATGATAACCTAAGTTGTACGATATTATTTTCAATTATAATCGCGGTCGTATCTATATGAAACGTGGTTTTTCCGTCACTATCTGTGCCTTGTGGAGAATTACCAATGAGAACCCAATCAGTACCATTATAGGATTCGCAATTGACAGTTTCTCCCGGGAGAATCGTTCCGAATTCCGTGGTCAACTGAGAAGTCAAATTAAAACTTTCCCCTTGAACAGGTGTTTCAGGAGTGGTTGCAATAGATTGAAATTTACTTGATTTATTCATCTCATAGGTATTGCTATACAACTGATAGCTACTTATATGGTTATAATCTTGGATATTTATAAGAAGAGTCGTTTTTTCAGGAGTGTAAATACATTTATCTCGAGGTATTTGTATGGAAGCTCCATTATCTGTACCCTCGGGTGTGTTTGATAATGATAAAATATAGCCCTCGAATAGATCTTCAGTTTGATTTACTAGAAGCCCTAAATCCGGAGAATTATAAGAATATATTTCTTCATTATCGATATATATAGTTATTATCGTCTTCGCACCACCCAATCTAATCGGGGAGTTATATCCCGGCCAAAACCCGTCAGGTCCCTCTATATTAGGCATTTGAAGTGAAACAGTGAAATTTTTTTGATCATTCCCATTGGGATTCCCAGCTCCTTCCAAGGTCTGTAAAGTCGAATCATCAGTTGCCATAATCCAATTATCGTTTATAGGTGAAACCAATTTAACTGAAACTTTCACATTAGGTATGGTTATTCCCCGTCGATTATTTTTTAATGTAATTTTGAAACTAATCTCCTCTTCTGGATTAATGATAGATTCATTTTGCAAGAAATTTCTTAATTCCAATTCTATTTCATTTTTATAAAGGAATTTTTGAGCCAATTGCTCTTGTTTTATTGCATAGAAATTATCTGGAAATTCATCTGTTTCATTAATGGAAGCACCAAGCAGTTGATATGGATAATAATCATCATTTTTATCATTAAATCTGGAAATATCAGTCAATAGAAAGGAATTCTCATCTTCAAGTTCATTTAATTCCTTGAAAGTTAGCTCATAATGATTGATATATATCGGAATGTTTCCAATGCCAATTAAGCTCCCATTTTCCCATATTATTGCGAGATAATAGATACCCTCGGGAACTGATGCATCAACTTCTAATAGTGTATTATTATTAAAATCATAAGTTAGCAGAGTTTTATCAAAACTTAATGTACCGGGTGATTCTGTATCTGTGGCGTATACCGATCCAACTGGATTGAACAATGTAGCATTCGCCGTTCCTCCAGTTGGCGCAAAAGTACCTGGGCCTGTTATATCAGCTCCGATGGTCATATTATCTTCAAACATAAATCCAGAGGTTTCCAAAAGATTTCCTTTATAATTGATATAACTATAAATTTGATTTAAGACATTTAGACTAGTTAAATTAAGTTCATATAATCCACTAAAATTAGAAAGACTATACGGAATTACAAGTTTATCTAAAGTGTTATTTTCATGTAAACGCGTTTCTCCGGCAGTTTGATCTAACACATTTTGTGAACCCGTGCTGGGAGTTATCAAACTGAGATTATTGTGATACCACGGATATAAAAACCACATTTCAGTAAAATTCCAGTTATCTAAAGTAAGCCAGTTTGAACTCAAGGTATATTCTAATGACCATTCGATATCTCCATTATAATCTGCTAAATATGTTGCGGTCGACTCTCCTTCATGATATGCGATAGCGATATATGATAGGTTAAATGAAAAATCAGTAATTCCAGTTCCGCTCTGATTCCAAGTAAGAGCTATATCAAAATCATCATCTGCTCCATCATATACCGGATTGGGAAATTCAGCATCCCAACTCCCAACACCCCATTGATAAATACTCGAGTAAATAAATGATACTTCTCTGGTGTCATTTAGGGGGATATTTTGAATCCTTAATGTTTTATTTGAATCCACCTCAAAATCAGTTGGCATATATCCTCTAGTAACATTAACCGTAAACGAACTTGCATCAAAATCATTTGATTGACCCCCTCCGCTTATCGATCTCTGGGCTAATTCCCAACCATCTCCTATATCCATTTCCAATAAATGTTCATTGGTTTCTCCTTCTCCTTCGTTATTCCAATGAGCTATAAGACTATAAGCATTTAAAGAATTATTTGTAGTGAGAACAATAAAATAATTAAAAGGTTCAAGAGAGGTGTCTGGAAAAGGGTAATAAGCGAGATTGTCACTAACTACATCCGAAATAACTGTTGAATCGATATAGTTTTCAGGTATGCAACTTAAAATTCCTCTATTTTGGGTAAATGTATCTGCTTTATATAATGAAATATTAATTTCAGTGTTCGTTGCTGCTGCTGGATTTGTTGTATTTAAAAAAGCATAAAATCCGTGGAATATCGTAGTATTTCCCCTTATATCGAATTCTAATCCAAGTTTTGTTTCGTTATTGAAGGTAAAATTATACAAGTCAGTGGAATCAAAAACCATTGTGTGATTTGTAGTAAAATTGTTCGCGAATTGAAACAAAAAGTTTCCAGAATCAAGGTAGGTATCATCAGCCGCACCAATTTCAAAACTGCCCCCCGAATTATCTATAGAGGAGGATTGATTTTGTAAATATACTCTCACTTTCTGATTATTTCCTAGACCCGAAATATTTTTATCTAACTCAGTATCCCAATTTGAGGACAATATAGGATTGATATTTTCGTGACCAGTATTCGAATCATAAAATTCCGTATCTAAATTCCCTAAAAATAGAAATCCAGAGAGAATTATAAGCAAAATAACACTTAAAGCGAAAATACGCTTCTTAACAAATTTTTTTTGATGAGACAAGAAATTACCCGTTGAATGCTATTTAATGTATAATTACTATAAGTAAAATTTGCAAATTTTAAAAATTTATTAAAAGTTAGAGTAGAAAATAGTTTTTAAATTATCTCAATCCTATATATTAATTAGTCTAAGAATTATAACTTTATGGGCTTCTATGTCAGAAGAAATAATAATTCAATATATCGAAAAAAATAGAGAGGAATTTATAGAATTTTTCCAGGAAATGGTCAAGACAGACTCGTATAATCCGCCTGGAAATGAACTAAATTTAGCAAAAACTATTTCCCAGTATTTAAAAGGGCACGATATAGATGTAGAAATATTTGAATATGATAGAAATAGAGCAAATCTTATTGCGTTTTTGAATGAAGACTTTAAACAGAAAATTCTACTTTTTAATGGTCATATGGACATAGTTCCAGCAGGAACAGAGTCAGATTGGAAATATCCTCCGTTATCTGCCTATAATAAGCGGAATAAATATATTTACGGAAGAGGGGCTGCCGATATGAAAGGGGGATTAACTGCTATGGTTATCTCCTTGCATATTTTAAAGGAGTTAGACTTAGAATTAGGAGGCAATCTTATTTTAACTGCTGTATCTGATGAGGAGACTGGTGGAAAAAAGGGAACTAAATGGGTGGTGGATAATAAACTTGCAGATATTAACTGCGATTTTGCGATAGTTGGTGAACCCACTGGATTGAGTCCTTTACCCAAAGCAATAGTGCTAGGAGAAAGAGGCCATCTCCAACTTAAAATAATCGCACATGGAACTTCATGCCACGCATCAATGCCATCTATGGGGAAAAATGCGATAATTATGGTCAATGAACTTTTGCATAACCTTGATCAAATTGATAGTAAAATTCCGGAAATAGAACCTCCCATATCATTTGAAGAACTAAAAGATTTGATAGCAAAAGCATTTCCAAGCAAAGATATTTTTGAAAATATTTACCAGCAACAAGAATTATTACAACATCTTGTAGAATCATTGACAAAGTTCACTAAGAGCGTGACCATGATTGAAGGGGGAATAAAAGAAAATGTGGTTCCGGATCGATGTGAAATGGTTATAGACTTTCGCTTGTTACCAAAGCAAGATCCTAATCAAATCCTAAATGCTCTCAAAGGTTTGATTAAAGACTTAGGATATGAATTCAAAGAACCAGATGAAGAAAAAACTAATGCGTATTTTAGCTTTGAAATTATCCACAAATCTGAGGGCTCGTATTGGGAAGATTGGAAAGATTCTGATACCTTAAAAATGTTTTATGATATTGTGGGCAAAATTTATGAAAGAGATTCATTTTATATATTATATCCTGCGTGTGCTGATGCACACTATCTGCGAAATAAAGGTTATTGTTCCAATACCATCCTATTTGGGCCTGGAAGTGCTTCAACTGCTCACTCTGTCGATGAATATATTGAAATAGAAGATTTTATAAATGCGATAAAAACGTATACTTTATTTGCATATAATTTTCTAAAACCCTAAATAATTGAATAAAATAAAAAGATGAATAAAAAACCTTAAAATTTTTTTAATTTTGGTCTAGATTTTAATTAACCTAAAGGAAAAGAAAAATTGGAAGATATAAAGATTGAAGATTCGGTTGTCTTAATAGATTCATCACGCTCTATGCTTCGACGAGATTTCAAACCTAATCGCTTAACTATTGCTCTAAAAACGGTCAAGAACTTTACACAAAGTAAATTAATGATTGATCCCAAGGACCAAATAGCTATTTTGAGTTTTGGTGATATTACTACAAAATTAAGTGGATTTTCGAATCAAGAGAATAAACTAATTGATTCACTGAAAAAAACCCAAATTTCGGGAAGAGGTGATTTACATGATGCGATAGCATTCGCTCTTCAAATTTTGGTTGAGGAAATGAGAAAAATCGGCGGAAAAATTCCAAGAATAATTATTATCAGCGATGCTAACTTTAGGAGGTCAGAAAAACTTGAGGAAATTGTTAATATTGCAAAAGGATTAGGAATAATTATAGATTCATGTCAATTAGGGCTAGCAGAAAGCTTAAGAGAAAATACCTTAAAACAGATTTCCAAACTTACAGGAGGGGAATACGGATTTTTTACAAATCCCAAGGCAGTAATTAATGCGGGAAAGTCTTTTGCATCCAAAAAGAATCTTAAAAAGACATCAGATTATTTTTCCCCCGCGAAAAAGAAAGAGATGCCTCCTTTAATAAGTGAAGTTGCCTTACCATTAAGGCGACCAACTATCATGGAAATACGGATGATGATGAGCAATGAAGGCTCAGGACAAGAAAAATGCCAAATTTGCCATTCCGTAAAGTCTCCGCTCACCAATTCAGATTTCTTCTCGGAAGGTCGCTATTGTCCATCTTGTGATCGCCCTATGCATCTTACCTGTGCGGCTCTCTGGTCTAAAAGGACAGAATACAAAAAAAACATATTTAGATGCCCTTTTTGTTATTTTCTCCTACGGGTACCGTCTTCGGTATTAAAAATTGTAGGAGATGATATAGATCAAAAACAGAAAATCAAAATAGTGGGAGAGGAAGAAACTCAAACAACAAAAATGCAATTGATCCCGGACAAGCAGATTCCCAATATAAACGCATCATGCTCTTATTGTCACAGTATTTTTTTAGGTGATTATAAAGTCTATAAATGCGAAGAATGTGGTTCTTATTATCATAAACCATGTCTCGAAAAAATGTATAAAGAAATAGGGGCATGCCGATATTGCGGTTCACAAATCACCTTTGAATAAATTATTTATTCTCAAAAAAACAAAATTAATCATTAATTTTTTGAGAAGTAAAATTCTAAATTCGAGGCAAATTTAAATGAAATCATTTGTGGGAGATCTCACTAAATTTTTAGAACATGTTTTAGAGACATATTCTGATGTGAATTCCGCTTTCATTGTTACTCATGAAGGAATGCCAATTGCTTCAACCTCAAAACTTGATACCGATATTGTAAAAGTTGCAGCAATTATAACCGTGATACAATTTCTTTCCGAAAATTTAATTCGAGAAATGAACATGGGTAATTTCGATCAAGTAAATCTTCGATATGCTAAAGGGTGGTTAATTTTAAAACAATTAGGTCCCAAGTCTATCTTAGCTATTTCTACTGCACAGGAATTAGCCTTGAAACTCCTTTTTTTAGAGAAATCTAAGGATTTTAAACAAGAATTTAAAGAAAGCTACCATAAAATTAAATCATTAATGAAAGAAAAAAACCTTTCTTCCTTAGCTATAGAGAGAATGTATCTTTCGGAACTCTTTAATGAAAAGATCTTAGAAATTTCGAGAAACGGACATCCTAAATTAAAATGGTTTTTTCGCCAATTTTTATTGTTTGGCGGTATTGGTGTCAAATATAATGGAAGTTCAGTGGAATTCATCGGAATATTTTGAATTTTAAGCAGTGAGAATAAACTGTATCCAAAAAAATAAATTTAAATTCCATTCTCTAAGTTCTCTCAGATTTGATTGGATTAAGTTATATTCTATAAAATATTTACCATAAATCTTTATTTTATTGGAGCTTATTCTATATAACTTAAAGTATTGAATTTTGAGTGATTAATGGAGGTATATTCACTTTGTCAAAATCAAAAAAAGGGAAATGGGTTGTAACTTCAGCTTGGCCTTATGTGAACGCCATTCCTCATTTAGGGAACTTAATAGGGAGTGTTTTGTCCGCAGACGTATTTGCTCGTTATCTTCGATTAAAAGGAGAGGATGTGGTGTTTGTATCAGGATCTGATATGCATGGAACGCCAGTAGCAGTGGCGGCGAAGAGAGAAGGGATGGATGCTGAAGATTTAGCGATGAAAAACCATGCGATAATTAAAAATCTGTTTGAAAAGTGGAGAATTTCCTATGATAACTACACACAAACTCACAACCCAGTTCACATCGAGTTTGTTCAAGATTTTTATTCGGAGGTGCAAAAGAATGGATATATCTTTGAGAAAGAAATCAAATCTCTCTATTGTACTCATGATTCATTGTTTTTACCAGATCGATTTGTAGAAGGAGTATGCCCTCATTGTGGTTTTGAAAACGCCCGTGGAGATCAATGCGATAAATGTCAAAAGCTCCTAACCCCACTTGAATTAAAAGAACCTCGTTGTGCTATATGTGGAGAGACACCAGAAATAAAAAAAACAAAACATTGGTATATGGACTTTCCTCAATTACAAAAAAGATTGGCAGATCTAATAGAAAATAATGAAATAATTCCCCAAAACGCACGCCAGGTATGTTTAAATAGTATTAATGAAGGTTTGCCGGAGCGAGCAATAACGAGAGATTTAGAATGGGGGATTCCCGCTCCCTTCGAAGGGGCGGCAAGCAAGTCCATATATGTGTGGTTTGAAGCGGTTCTTGGATATGTTTCCGCTGTAAAGGAGTGGTCAGAGAGGATAGTAAAGGAATCTTCTAAATTCAATTATTATTGGAAAGATCAAGAAACGAAAACGGTATACTTCATTGGAAAAGATAATATTATCTTCCATCTTATCGTTTTCCCGGGCTTGCTTATGGCATATAATGATAATAAGAAGGAAGATGAAAAACTCGTGCTTCCATATAACGTATCTTCAACCGAATTTTTGATGTATGAAAATGATAAATTTTCTAAATCTCGTGGAGTGGGAATCTGGATTGATGAAGCTCTTGAAATCGCCCCTTTGGATTATTGGAGGTTTAATTTAGTCTATAATAGACCCGAAAAGAGTGATACATCGTTTTTATGGTCAGAATTCGAAAATAATATGAACACTTTAAACGATGTGATTGGAAATTTTGTTCATAGAACATTAATTTTTATTAACAAACAATTTAAAAGTAAAATTCCTGAAAAAATAGATTTAGATGAGACAGATATAAATTTCATTTCAAAAATCAACTCAATATCTGACAAAATAGGACATTTTTTAGATAATTTTGAGATGAGAAAAGCCATTCGAGAAATTGTCGAATTTGCACGGGAGGGTAACATTTACCTTAACGAAAAAGCACCTTGGCATATTATTAAGAAGAATAAAAAAGCAGCAGGTCATGTGTTTCATTTATGTTCACAATTTGTATACACATTAGCCATTCTGCTCAGTCCATTTATTCCCGATACATCTGAAAAGATTCTTGAACTGTTGAACATAGAACAAAATCTTAATGAACTTGGATGGGATAGTATTAAAGAAGATGCATTAGAAACCGGGCATTTAATTAGGAAGGCGGAACCACTTTTTCAAAAGTTAGATATTAAGGAAATCAAAAAAGATCTGGCAGATATTAAAAAACAAAAAAAGGATGGAAAAAAAATGGATTACATTTCTTATGAAGATTTTAAAAAATTAGATATTCGAATCGCAAATATAGAAAAAGTAGAAGAGGTAGCTAATGCCGATAAACTTTACAAGTTAACGATATCCGTTGGGGATGAATTACGTACATTAGCAGCTGGACTAGCAGAATACTATAAACCAGACGAATTAATAGGTAAGAAGATTGCGGTACTGATAAACCTCGAACCAAAAAAGCTCAGGGGAGTTCTAAGTGAAGGCATGTTATTAGCTGCTGTACAAGGAGAAAATGTTTCTGTGTTAACACCCGATAAGGATATTGAATCGGGAGCAAAAATAGAATAAATATTTTTTTACTTCTTGATTTTTTAATTTTGACCCATCTTATTGACGTATCATAATTTTAAACTAAACACTGGCGTAAGGCGAGCCGTTAATCTTCCCAAGTTCAATTGCACTGCTTTAAGCACTACCTCACGTTTTCGATATTCATATTGTAAATCGGATACTACTCTCACAATTTTCAGCCTATTTTTCCCTTTTTTTAACCGACAAACAAAATATCGTTGGTCCTTGTATTCTAATACATTAATTACATCTTTAATATCTGGAAAAGCATAGCCCGCTCCATGTGGTGTAATATTGGCATTTTTTAGTCTATTAAGCAATTCCAATTTTTTCGCCCTTTCATAGAAGCCTAAATTCATCATAGTCGTCTCAGTCAAGTTATTTGTTCCCTCCATCAAATATGCAGAAATATCAGAACGTAACGCAATAGGGAAGGTATTCGAATCAATTAAATCACATTGTGTATCTGTGCAGTTGCTCCCCAAGTAGATGCTATTGTAATCTTTAAGAAATTGATGAGGTTGATTACAAATAATTTTACACTCATTTTCAAAGAGTTGTTGAGCAATTATTTCACGTTTTTTGCAAGAAAAATCTAACGCTTTTTTATTTAATTTCAAATATTCATCTGCATCTGAATCTAGTACAATATATTGAGTTCCGAATTTGGTTTCCTCTTTAATGGACATATTTTTAAGGTTGTCCGATTTGTCAATATATATGCCCACACCATAGCTATCATCTCGTAACTCCGGAGCGGAGCCATGAATTAAAAATATATATGGCGGATATTCAATATCCGTTAAATTATTAGTTTTAAAACAACTTATAAAGTGATTACTTATACCATAGTCCCAATTTAAACGAATATCATCGAAATATAATTCTTTAGATTTTATCTCATCTATTTTCTTAATGATTTCATAAGGATCCATCATCTCCCAAAGTCCAAGAACTAAGATACCACAATGATTTGGTTTTGTATTAAGGAAAACAATTTTATCATTACCAGCACCCCATTCTAATTTTCCACCATATCCGTATCCAGAATTCCATCGATATTTATTCCTTGAAATAGTTTCATCTGGAGAAGATATAAAGAGAGCATTGGGTTCGAATCCATACTTTTCTTGAATTAAATGCATTTGCGCTAGACCGTATTTCATGTTTTCTTTACATAAACTTGAAGTACCATCGTTTAATCCCGTAGAGAAAATAAACTTGGAACTCCGTGCCAGTAATTCTTTCTTTGACAGATCTGAGACTTCTCTATTTATGATTTTCGGTTCCATCGAATATCCAACAGTAGATTAATATTATTAATATCAAATCTGCACTTATATTTTTTTAGGCTTAAAACAATAAATCATGAAAAGAAAGCTATAAATTTTTTAATAGAGCATTTGTCCTATCACATTTAGAATGTCATCAGGAAATTTCTCTATTTTACCTTGAGCAATGAATGAGCTTCCTCCTCCTTTTCCTCCAAATTTATTTAATAATTTATCTAAAATCTCTGCTGCGCTAACATTCTCATAATTTGTAATGATTTTAAGGACTTGATTATCTAATTTTAAAATTAACAGTATTTTTTCAGCTAAATCCTCAAAGAATACATTTAATACGTCAAATTCTATTGGAAAAGTCACATATGATATTTTTATATCATTTTTTATCAAAGATGGATTTTTCACTACTAATTCTAAAAGTTTTTTTTTCAAGAATATATTATTTTCCTTTAATTTTTCTGAATTTTCAACTTGGGAATTGATACGTTCTTTAACTTCACGTAGAGGGATCTGGAATTTTTCAGAGAGGTTTAGAAAATCGATATTATATTTTGCTATATATTCCATAGCTTTTTTGCCTGTATAGTATTTGAGTTTCTTTCCGTTTTTAAACTCATAGACTAATATAGGTCCTATCTCATTAGAATATTTTACATGAGTGCCTCCACAACACGTTACATCATGTCCTTCAGTGAAAACTAACCGCACTTCCTTTTTTTTTGGAATCGTTCCTCTAATCTTATGTTTATAATCTTGAGCCTCTTCAAAAGGTACCAATTTTTGAAAAATCTTTAATTGTTTATGGACAAAGAACTCATTAGCAGTTAATAAAACGTTTAATAACTGTGAATAGGTTAATTCTCGAGACAAGTTTAATACCACAAAATCGTTTCGGATTTTTACCTTCTTAGTGTTTATATCAAATTCTCGTTTAAATATCGCAGATAATAAATGCTGAGAGGAATGAGACTTCATGAGTCCATATCTATGATCCCAATCAATTTTCCCTTGTATTTTGTCTCCAATTTTGAGCTTTCCTTGGAAATCTGATGAGATATGATGAATGATATTAGCATTCAGAGAGGATGTATTGTCTACTTCAAAAATCTCACTTTCTTTTTTCAAAATTCCTTTATCGCCCGCTTGGTTTCCGCCCTCAGGATGAAAAACAGTTTTATCCAAAATGATTCCATCCTTCATAATATCAACAATCCTTGCGGTGAATTCCCTCCTATAGGGTTCATTCCAATATAAGCTTATTGTCATTACTATATTCAAATCCTAAATTGATAAAAATTTTAGTATTATAATATGAGATTAGAATTTGTTGAGGTAAACTATTCTCTCTGGACTTTCTAAACTTTTATTTAATAAAGAACTATATCTAAATATAATACTAAGATTATTGATGCTCAAGTTGGATTTTGTATTATCTAAATCAACTAAGTCTAATAAAGAATGGGAACCAACCTGTCATGACCTTAAAAGAACGTTATATTATATACGATTCAATTAAAAATATCAGAGAATTAGGTGAATTTAGAGGCTCTTGTATCACCAAATGCAAAAATGATACAATCATTTTCTCCGATAAACTATATTCAAATGAAAATATTATAGAAATTCCGAAAGGGCTGAAGATAGGATTCGAATCGATTTCTGAACAAAAAAAGGAGGCATTTTCGAAGAGTGCGCGTTACGAATATGATATAAAAGGTGGAGAAATTGACTATTCTGTGCTAATACCCGAAGAGGAGATTGAACAATTTGACCAAGAACGCTTTTCAGAAACTTTTCCTTATGCTATAAATTTATTACATTCCGCGGGATTATATTTATCCAAAAACGATTTTAAAATTAATCACCTTAATTTTTTTAAAGGAGAAATTTTAAAAAATCCTGTCGCATTAATTCGGAATGGTATTTGTCTTGCTGATCGAGTGGTTATTGACCAACAAGGAGATCCGATTTTCTACGGAGCTTTAATAATAGGAAGAAATGAAGAGAATAATCTTTCTGTAAGTTATGAATCTATAGTAAATGTTGATGACGAATTAATCGATTATATTATTATCTTAGGGATTGAAGCAATAAAAGACTAAGAAATGAGGTAATTATAATTTTATTATGGGAAAATAAAGAACAAAAGCTTTTGAGGATCTTAAAGAGTGGAATAAACCCTTTCAGAAGATTTGTAGCTACAGGAGAGATAAATGAACCGCTAGGTGTTGTGGATTCAAGAATCGAACTACTTAATAACATCGATCAAGTTATAAAACATAATGAAAATTGTATTCTACCACTAATCGGAGATGTAGGAATAGGAAAAACTCATATATTTTGGGCTTTAAGAAGAAAATTGAAACAAAATTTCAATGTAATTCATATTTCTTTGGATAATATTTACAAAAAATTTTATTATAATCTTTATTCTGAATTTATTGATGAATTGGGTGTTATTTCTTTAAGAAAAATTACAAATAAACTATGCCATGAATGGGGGGCTTATAAAAAAAGATATGGTTTTTTCCCCGTAGTGGATATTAAAAAAGCAAGAAATAATGCTTTCAATGAATGGAAGTATACTTATCAAGACAATTCTGCCCTAGAAGATTCCATTAATGTCATAACAGCACACCAATTAGATCCATATAAACGACTTGAAGCTGAGAATTATCTTCTCGGTGAGCTGATGAATATTAGAGAGCTAAAAATGCTTAATGTTGAAAATGATCTAAGAAAGAAAGAGAATGCGTTTGCGATGTTGAAAATTCTCATTGAAAACTCTAAATTTGGTACGATTATTTTTATTGATGATTTTGAGAGAATTATGTCTTTTTTAAAGTCAGATGAGGAAAATGAAACGGTATTTGATTCCAGTTGGCTTTATGGAGCAGAAGAATCACCCGATAGCATAGCTGCTAAAAAGGTTTTAAAAAAGGTAATGGATCTTTTAACCATTCGAGGCTTGAGAATATTAATTACACTTAACTCCGTTCACTCTTTAGAAGAGATAAAAGATCTTATAGCTGAAAAAAATCAGAACTTTTTAATTACCTTTAAAAAACCTCAGTTTGTATCTAAATTCGAGGAAAATGATATATATAAATTTTATAAGAACAGTTTTGCTCTATTTTTAAAAAATATCGGTAATACTAACCTTCTTGAGGGAATAGAAAACCCTTATTATCCTTTAACCAAGAATTTCCTTAACAGAATATATAGTAATACCAATGGGAATCCACGTGAGATAATAAAAGGTTTGATTAGAATTTTTAATGATATTATATATGACGATAAGAATATAGCTCAGATTATAGATAATTATAATTTCCAATGAGAATCTAAAGGTTACTGAGTAAAATCTTTTGAAATGTATCAATTTCTTCCAGATATTTTATCTTATATGAATTTTCCCAATTGGATTGTTCAATTCTATTTCTAAATGGTTCAATATTTATAAGACTTTTAAAAAATGAGGTTAGAATATTCCGAAATGCCCTCAATTTTATTAACGTATATGAATTCTCTTCATTGAGTATTTCAAATAATTGCTTTTCATTTTTAATTTGGTTTTTCAATATATTTTTACATCTGTTTAATATCTCTGAATCACGGGTATCCATCTCTATTAGTATATTTTTGATGATAGCAAACTCCACATTTTCTATTTTTGATATTGCACCCAATGTGTTTTTTTTTATTGGAATATAATCCTCTTTAATTGAGATTTTCAATAAGTCTATTATTCTCTTATTCGGTTTTTGATTTTCAATTATGATCTCGAAGGACTTTATAATTTCATTCCTAACCCATTTATCAGATTGATAGTAGATTTCTATAAGAAAATTCAAATATTTTTCTGGAACATTCTGAACTAAAGATATTTTTCCTATGAGATAGGTAAGATTTATTTTTATGTTTTCAAATATCTCTTGTTCTAAATCTTCAAGAAAATAGTCTATAATCTCCCAAGTGGCCTTTTTTGGATATTCAGATAAGTTAATGATGAAGTCATTTATTTTTTCAGGATCGTGCGATTTTTTAATTCTCTCAAAATTTTTATGGATATCCATCTCGTATCAGCAATAAAAATCTTTAATATCTTATCAAAAAATAGACTTTTATAAATTTTAAGAATTAGCTTAAAAAATTATTTAAGAAAATTCTATAC
>WJIN01000338.1 GCA_014730295.1 Promethearchaeota archaeon
ATCACTTTTTGAGCTCTTTCTAGTTCTTCTAGCTATTGGTTTTGCAGGAGTATCAATGGGGTTATTTATCTCATCTTTAGCTAGTACCGATCAACAAGCTAATCAACTTTATATTATCTTTCTGATAGTTGTCCTGATCTTCTCAGGTCAATTTTTTAGTGTAGATAATCTCCCCGCAGCATTTAAAGCAATTATATTCGCGCTTCCTATGGGGCATTCTATTCCATTAGTCATAGATATTACTCTCAAGGGCTTACCTTTAGATTATATTAGATTATTGATTGTCTTTATTATTGGAGCTGTATTTGCACTCTTAGCTTATATTGCTTATTTATTCAAAAAATTGGAGGTTTAAAGATTAGTGAAAGAAGATTCTACTAATAAGAATAGTGTCAAAAAGGATATCATAAAATCCATGCAATCTTTCAAAAATAACTTCTTTAGATTATTAAAGCAAATTAAAAAGGAATTTAGATTGCTAAAAACAGATCCTTGGAACTTAGTGATTGCAATACTAATCCCTCCGGGAATCATTCTATTATTCTCATTTATGAATGCTGAATCTGGCACTCCGACAGCTCTCGATGTAGTAGTTGTTTCTAATGATTCTAATACTTTCATTAATCCAAATAATTTTACAGAACAATCCCTTGATAATTATTCGAAACCTTATTTGGATGCTGTGAATAAATCGATATATTTGAATCTTATCGAATTTTATAATGCAAGTGAGTATCCTTATGGTATGGAAGAGGCTCGAGAAAAACTAAGATGGGGAGAAATCAAATGTATAATCGTTATTCCAGTGGATTTTACTGAGTTCTTAGAACTGGGGTTACCAGGTCAGCTTCAATGTATACCAGATACGTCTGATTTTCAAAATCTTCAAAAAAGTCTCAATTCGGTATACGATTCGATTAAGATTTTCACAAGAGATAATAATCTCACTCCGCAGTTCTATCTCGAAGGATATGAAGAATTTGCTATACCTCCTGATTTTAATTTCAAATTTAATTCAACAGCTGTATTGATTTTACCCTTAATGATATTTGGTATTGCGAATGTTTTAACTATTCTTGTAATTGTAAAGGAAAAACCGATAGCAAGACTACTACTAACTCCCGTAAAAAGAGCTGAGATCCTAATTTCAAAATACATTACGTACGGCTCCGTACTACTTATTCAAAACATAGCGATGATTATAGCATCCTTAGCAGGAGGCTTATATGTGAAAGGGTCTATGATCGATCTTTTTGGAGCACTTTATATATTGGGGTATGTTGGTATGAGTATGGGGCTCTTTATAAGTGCTATTAGTAAAAGTAAAACAGAAGCAAATCAACTTTTCTTTGCCTTCTTCATTGTAATTATACTTTTAAGCGGACTTTTTGTTCCATTAGATAGTATGCCAATATATTTACAAGTATTTGCCGCAATTCTTCCATTAACTCATGGTGATCCAATGATAAGCGCAATTATATCAAAGGGAAAAAGTCTATTTGGATACAACTTCTTTGTTTTACTTGTTGTAAGTTTGGTTTTGAATATAATAACTTTCATTGTGTTTTTAAGAAGGAGATATGAAGTTTAATGAAAAGTTTTTTATTTATAAACTATCTTTTTATCAATAATTCTATTAATTTTAACTTTTGATAATATTGGATCATTTTTTTACGAATAACTAGAATTTTTATACTTCGATAAACTGAAAAATTGGTGAGAGAGAATTTCCTCATTTCAAACGCATATCAAACAAATATTAGATGATATATCTCAAATTAACGATATTCTTCAAAAATATAAGGATACACCAGAAAGAAAAAATATCCTTATATCTCATAAAATCCGTTCGATTATAACTTCAATTAACCATATATTCAAGTCTGATGTTCCAATGGAAGCTCTGAGTAGTAACTTTCGCAAAATTCAGAGAGAATTAAACAAATTAGTGTTAAATCGATTGGATGCTGATGAGAGTCTTTATAAATATGATTTAGAAATGTTAAGGCACTTATTTGTATGTAATATCATGTCCGCGTGGGGGAAAGGAGGTAAATTGAGGATCATTGGAGCTGCGGAAGCTATTTCTAATATGTTGATTGGATTTGAAGAGTTAGATATTGATAAAATTTTGGTTGACTTAGATCATCCTGAGTTTCGAAACCGTTCAAGTTTAGCCCTTAATTTACAAAATTACGCAACAGGAATGTATTATATCGCCTCCTCTTCTTTATATAGAATTTCAAAGGAAGATCTGAAATCATGGTCCTTAAAGGCATTAAAAGGTAATGAAACCATGTTAGATCTTATTGAAAAGTTATGGAATATCACAGAATTAAGAAGGTTCGAAAAAAAGAGAGGATATAACATGATTAATAACATCATAGGTGCTGTATTCGGAATTTTTAATGCTATGATGAAATATTTATTGATTCTTTATCCTAGACTAATTTACCTTGAAAAAAAGCATTTTGAGGAAATTGGTTTTATAGACTTGGAAAATTCTCAAAGTTTTCTAAGATCACTTGAAGTTTTACATCAAAGAAGTCAAAAATATATTACCAATGTGTTAGAGTTAGAAAGAAATCAGTTTTTTGATCCTAACGATAATCCATTAAATAGTATGATAATTAAAGCTAATATTGAATATATTAAGCTTCGGGGAACTATATTAAGTGGATTATCTTTTATCAATTCCATAATAAAAGATGAACATACATATGATAGCAATCTTATGGATAAGATAACTAATCAGTTTAAATCTACACTAAGAAATATTTTTTCTATTTTTTCCAATACAAATATTCTATCTAATCGCTTTGGTGAAGTTTCTGAAGAGTATTTGCATTACCTGCTGGAATTCTTAGCTTTCAATTCTATACAAGAGAATGATATTGATATTTTAGAGGAAATCAGAGAATTTTCTGAGGATTATTTTAAAAATGAAGGAATTGAGAAGTTTCCAAGATTATATTATAAATATCTATTATTTACCTCTACACTAGCTTTGAAAAAACACGAAAAGAACAGATTAGTTGAAATTAGTGAAAATTTATTGAAGAATTTAGATTTTCTTAAATTACAACCAAGAGATGAATTTTCTTTTGCTTTATTAGCCTATTTACTAAAATTAGTCACAAAACAGATTAATGCAGATGGGTTCCTCGTAAGAATTAATGAAGCTAAAGAAAATGTAAAAAACTATAATACGGAAGAATATAATGATGAAATTGATAGCTATATCCAAAATTTATCGTTAGCTCTAATTGGAAAGAAACCCGACTATTCATTTCAAAGAATTAATAATCCGATTGTATTTGACCCTTACTCGTATATAATTCCCGATTTTAGTAATTATTCAACTCAAGAAGAATTTGAAAACCTAATTTATCTTCCATTCAATCTTGAAATTGATTATTTGGAATAGGTTCTAATAATTAGGTGGTATTAATGCAAAGTAATGAAT
>WJIN01000339.1 GCA_014730295.1 Promethearchaeota archaeon
ATATCTAATGTTATTTAGTGCCCATTTTCTGCGAACTTTTTTAGAGCCCGGTTCGGCAGCATCAAAAGGAGTTTTAGATGCTTCTAAGAATAACTCATTTCTTATTTTCTTCGTATACCTCTGAGGTCCAAAAGTAAGTTCTCCAAACGAAACAGCATATTCCGGACAAAAATGTAAGCATCTTAAACAATGGAGGCAATCCAGCTCATTTTTAATCTCTATTTTACCCTTATTCAATATAAAATTCTCTTCAGGACAATTTTTTGCACAAACTCCACATTTAACGCATTTCTCATTATTTATCTCAAGTCGAGGATATTTAGCTTTTTCAATTTTATCTACGAAATAAAGTTTTAATGAATCTGTAATAATCCCTTTATACGGAAGGCTAAATTCTTTTTTAAGAAAGAGCTGAGCTTTGTTGATTATTCTTTTCGAAAATTTTTTGATGGATAAATCTATTCTATTTTCAAAGTACATTACATTATGATATTCACTATTTTCACTCTCCTTAAGTGAAGCAATTCCATTTGATGGACATTTGAATTCTCTTGAAGCTATAAGTTTTAATCCTAGTTTGTCAATCTCGTTTGCGATTAAATAAAGGCGATTTGCGGAAAATCTACAATATGTATTATAAAGAAAATATGGGATAGATCTGTCATTTTTCGGGAATGATAGAGTATCTTTTAGGATGCCAAAAAGTGAATGATAAATTCTCGGATATGAAAATTTATAAACTGGAAAGCCAAATCCCAAAATATTATCACCCAAATTAATTTCCTCAAGTTTTCCATACGCCTCAATAGAAACAATCTCTACTGATTGATTTAAGTTTTCAAGTTCTTTCTTAATTTCTGAAGTTTTCAATTTTGTGTTTCCTGTTCCTGAAAAGTAAAAAATCAAATACTTCATAATTTCAAATAGAAAATGATATTCTCTATTTTTTAATTTAGCCTTTTCACATATCACCTATTAAAATTAAATTATATATACCTCCTCTCACAAAGAATATTCAATCAAAATTTATTAATGTGAAAAATATGATAGGATATAAAAAAATTCTAAAATACATTGCTATCTTCTTCTTTATTCTAATAATTTCCCCAGTTGCATTAATAGGAGGATTATTGGTCTATTGGGATATAAGACCAGGACCAAGCTACATATATGATCCAATTCTTGAAGTAGAAACGTGGGTTGCGGTTCCATCTGGAGATGATATTAATTATCAACATAAATCTAATACCGATATGACTTACTCTGGAGGACACTTCTATCTTATTAATCAAGAATCAAAATGGCACTTAGAACATAAGCGAGGTAAGCTTGTTATCAGAAGGAGTCTTGATGCAAAACATTGGGAGCCGATACATACAATCCAATTGCCTAATACTGATGTACGTGATCCAAAGTTTGCAAATATTAGTGGAAGGTTATATGTATACTTCTTACCAAATTATTTCTTCGATCCAGGTCCAAATACAACTTATTATACATACACAGATGATGGACTCAATTGGGCTACTCCAAAGGAGATGAAAGTGAATGTTACATTTAGGTATGATAACGGCACAGTCCAAGATAAAATTGTTGGAGGTTGGAACTTTTGGAGACCGAAAACTTTTGATGGAACCAATTGGTATGTAATGGCAACAGGCAGAAAATATCAAACAAGTTCTACTTTACATGATTATGACGTATCAAATACCATTTCCGTTCTCTTAAAGTCTACAGACGGAGAAAATTGGACGGAAGTCAGTGAGGTTTTAACAAGATGGGGTAATGCGGAAGTATGTTTAGAATTCTTGCCAGATGGAAGGATATTATCGACGCACAGAGTAGGCTCAATGAGTACTATAGAAGGTTATGCATTTGGTAATCCACATGGAGGAACCATTCTAGCTACCTCATATAATAATTATAAAAATTGGTCCTTTATGCCCGATTTACAAACGAGATTCGATGGAGCTACTTTATTCCCATTGGATGGACGCTCTAGAATATTTGGAGTTGGAAGAAACCATTTAGGACCGAGAACGGATATGGGAAATCATTTGACCGAGAAGCGAACAGCATTCTATGAAATTAGAAGTGAGAAAATGATTCATCTATTCGATCTTCCATCGCACGGAGATACTGCTTATACAGGAGTTGTTGTACGGAATGGGTGGATTTACGCGAGTTATTATACTTGCCCTGTTGGACGTGGAGATTTTCCTTGGATTATGGGAATTGGATTTAGAACAAAAACAGAGATCCACATTGCTAAAGTAAACGCAACTGGTTTACTAACATACGCTAATAAAATAGGAGGTCTTTAAAGTGGTAGAAAAAAGCGAAAAACGTGATCTAAGGGAAAAGAAAGGAAAGCATGGCTTTATATCAAATTTAAGCTTCCGTACAAAGTTTATTATAGAAGTAATTTTGATGATTGTTATAGGCTTTCTGGTGCTTTATCCCTTAATTCTATATTGGAGGTTCTTTTTTATTTAAATCTATTGGTGATTCATCATGGACAAGTTAAAAATATGGAAATATTTCAGAATTGCTTATTGGAGTTTTATATTCATTTGTGCTGTGATTTTCTATATACTCCTAATCACTACACTATTATAAAATCCTTTTTTTTCTTAACTATTTATATTGAGATTAAATCTACAGATATGATAAAAAGATTACATCTTTTAAGAATAGAAAAATACTTTGACGTTGACTTTAAGAGATTGTAGAATGTTCTGTAATTTGCTTAAACATTCTTCTCAATTGAAAATAAAAGAATTGGTCTACGATAATTTTTAATAATGACTACTCTATTTTCTATTAAAAACCAAAATTAAGAAAAGAGTTAAGATGAAAGTTTTAGCAATAATGGGAGGTCCTCGGAAAGGTTATGGAACTATAATTACAGAGAAAATTGAAGCAGAACTAATATCACTTCAAGATCTCGAATTTGAATATTTATATCTCAAAGATGTAAATCTTGAATCGTGTATTGGATGTCATAATTGCTTTTTTAAGGGGGAGGATAAGTGTCCGTTTTCAAACGATGCCAGAGATGAGATTCTTAATAAAATTTTTCAAGCTGATGGTCTGATCTTCACAGCTCCGGCGTATGCTTTACACATACCGGCACTTATGAAGAATTTTTTTGATAGGCTTTCTTATATTTTTCATAGACCTTGTTTCTTTGGAAAGATAGCAATAGGTATGTGTAACTATGGAATTGCGGGAGCAAAAAAAGTCACAAACTATTTCAATGAAGTATCAGATTCGTGGGGAATAAATTATATTGATAGTTTAAAAATAAATACGCAACCTAAACCAGGAATAGAGAAGAAGATATCTAAAAAAATAAAAAAAACTTCTAAAAAATTCATCAAGGCATTAAACACACAAAAACCAAAAAAACCAAGTTTAGCAGACGTTATAGGATTTAAAGTACGGAAATTATTACATAACATCGCACATGATGAAACTAATGCTGATGTTCAATATTGGTCTGAGCAAGGATGGTTGGATGATGATACAAAGTATTACTATGAAGTTAGATTAGGGATTGTGAAAAGATTGATTGCTGGACTAATCAATATGATGGTTAAACCACAATTTAAAAAAATATTCGCTGATGATCCCAAACTAAAGTATGATCAATATCAGAAATTGCAATCAATAAAATTTGGGGTTTAAAATTCGACTTGACAATTTGGATTTTAGACTTTTTTATTTTCTTGCACTTATAATTTTCGTCATATTTAGCTAATCATAAAATTCTAATATTGTTACTCCTAAAAAACGTTCCTGGAATTTTTTGTTGTTCTGTTTCTTCATCTCATTGATACGATCTTCATATTCAAATGAGAGATCATCCAATTTTTTCTTAGCATTTAAAATATCTTCTTTCAAGTAAGTTATTTGTTCTTCCAATTTATTTATCTCAGTTAATCGCTCTTCTTTCCGTTTTTCGTCATCCAGAGCATGAATATTATTCATTTGACGATTTGTAGGTCTTTTTTTCTTTTTTTGTTCCAAATTTCTTTTGAGCGTATTAAGCTTTAGATTTAAAGATTTTCGGGTGTATTTATATATATTCTCTTTCTTTTTAAGCTC
>WJIN01000340.1 GCA_014730295.1 Promethearchaeota archaeon
CAACGATTTATAATTATCAGAAGCTAAAGGAGATCATCTTACTTCAACCAATCTTTAAACTTTTCCTTTATTTCCTCATGAGATATGAAATCTCCATTATCTAATTGTTGAATTCCTTCAGAAATCATTTGCTGGACGTATTGATCTTATATTAAAAATAGGGAATAATATTATTATATGTGATTATAAGCCAGATTTAGACATGGATCTCTCTATTGATAATTATGGAAAAGTATTTATTGATTCAATTCCACAGCTCGGAGTTTATGGACTAATTTTTGAAAAAATGTTCAAAAATGACTTAGAAAAATACAATCTCTATTGCTATACTTTTAATAAAGAAGGTGGGCACCTTTTTGAACCATTACCAGCACTATGGGCTTGGAAAAATGCCTATAAGAAATTTATTCATCCAAACGATCCACATTTATTACCTTGGGAATTTCTTATTCCAGCGAGTACTAATTATGAATGGTGGTATAACTGGATTGAAAAATATGAGGATGAATCATGATACATATTTATTCATTTTTATATATTATATTTTTGTAAAAAGTAAATTTTGGTTTTTAAAAAAATGGTAAAAAAAGATATTGTCAAACATCGAGGGACAGAATTAGTTGCGAAAGAGGCTAAAGCGCTCCAAGATATAGAGGATATAATAGGAAAAGATTTACCTTTACTTAAGAAGGTGAGTATGTTTGGTGGGTTCGGTTATTCTGTTGCTAAAGATTATTCCGTTTCTGCATTATCTTTATACAAAGAGAAACTTAATAATTTACCAAGTTCTTTTGATAATCTCGCTAATTTAAAGAATTTATATCTCTCAGAAACTAGGCTCAAAATTTTTCCCAAAACCATTTGCAATCTATATAACCTCAAGTTTCTCGATATTTCTTATAATAATATCGACAAACTCCCTAAATTAATAGGTCAACTAAAAAATCTTGAGGTATTTTATATTATAAGAAATAAATTAGAAGAACTTCCAGAAACGATTGGTAACCTTAAATCTCTTAGAGAATTATATTTATATAAAAATAGATTAGAAAAAGTTACTAACTGTTTAAAAAATCTGAATATTTTGGAAAAACTATATTTAAATGGGAACTATCTCCATGACTTGCCAGAGAGTATTTGTTATTTATACTCATTAAAGGAGTTGCATTTGAATGATAATCATCTTGACAATTTAATTGAATGTATAGGAAGACTCCGCTCGCTTAGATATCTTGGCTTAAGTGATAATAATCTCCTTAAATTACCTAAAAGCATTGTTAATTTAAAAAATTTAGCCTGGATTGAAATTTCTGGTAATAAATTTAGAGAATTTCCTGAAGTCATTCTTAATCTCCCTAACTTGGGAAAGATAACTGTTGATACAAACCAAAGATCTGATTATAGTAATTTTATTATGATTCTTGAAAACAGGGGCGTCAAGACTTAAGTATTATATTAATTTTATTTAAAAATCTTTCCCAAACTACTTAAAGAATCAACTATAAGATCTGGTTCTTGTTCACTTAATAATTCTTTATTACTAATCCCACTCGTTATTCCAATTGTCCAAATACCTGCTCTTTTTCCAGCCTCAATATCCGTAGGCATATCTCCTATAATAACAAATTGTTTCCTTTCCAATAAAGGATATTGGGTTAAAATGGGGTGCAGAGAGAGAGGATCAGGTTTTAGTGAAGTAAGATCGTCGGCTCCGTATACTCCTTTAAAATATTTTCCTATTTTTTTCTCTTCAATATGATGATATAGATTTTTCGATTGGTTATTAGAAACAACAAAAATATCATATTCACTACTTAATTTTTCTAATAATTCTTTTGCTTTTGATATCAAAAGCGAATCTTTTTCATAATCAAAGTATTTAGCAAATAACTTTGCAGCTATCTGTAATCTTTTGAAATAGGATAAGTTTTGTAGTGAACTTAAAGAATTAGATATCTCATATGATCTTAAAATGATTTTTGGAAATGGTAATCCTTGTATAGATTCTAAAACTCTCCCAATTTCCTTTTTAGTTTTATTCAAATTTATTTCTATATTATTTTCTTCAAACGTCTCTTGAATTGATCTTTCTAATGGTTTATTAACATCCAGTAAAGTTCCGTCAAAATCAAATATAAAAACTCGCAAATTTGTAGATTTTAAGATTCCTTTATACTTTTCTAAGGTAATTTTTTCCATAGCTTATCATGATAAATAGTCAAAATAATTTTAATTATTATATTTTCATAATAATATTGAAGTATAGATATATAATCTAAATTTGAAGCAATCTTCAGTTTAAGGTGTATAGATATGGATATAGTTTTCTAATCTAATTTTTTCCATCTTAACTTGAGATAATATTCAAATTATTTTTAATTCTTTTATTTTTTAATATTTAAGATACATGAACGAATTATTTAATTAGATAAAGTTCTATTAGAAGAGTATAACTTCTTGGAGATGATATTAAATATGGACAAAGATAATGAACTTGAAGACAGTGAACAAAATGATTATCAAGAATATCTAAGGGATATGGAACAACTAAAAGATGATTTTTCTGATTTAGAAGATTTAGATTTAGATGAGATTGAAG
>WJIN01000341.1 GCA_014730295.1 Promethearchaeota archaeon
ATCTATTATTAGGTACCATAGATTACTTGATTGATAAAGTTAAAACTGGTGACCAATTTACAAATATAGTTAATCTTTTCGAATCGATTTTAGCTTATCATAAAAAATATGGAGGAAAATAAAAAATGTCTGAAGTAGATTGAAAAGCAAAGGTTCAGATAACTGGAAAAATAAGAGCATTAACAGGCTTATCAATTGGAGGAAGTGGTGGAACCTTAGAAATAGGAGGAGTGGATAATCCTATTATTCGTAATCCGCTTTCTAATGAACCTTATATACCTGGAAGCTCTTTAAAAGGAAAATTCCGATCTTTATTAGAAAAATATTTGGGAAAAGAGCTAATAAATGAGGTTTCTAAAAATCCTCTAATTAGGATACATAAATGTGATGATAAGAAGGAATATTTGAATTGCCCTGTGTGTATTTTATTTGGGAGTTCAGAGAAAGAAATTAATAAACCCTCTCGTTTGATTGTTAGGGATGCGTTCTTACAAGATGGAGAAGTTTACTCCAAGCAAGATCTTAGTGAAAAAGGTGATTTACCCTTTTCGGAGATTAAAACCGAGACCGTTATCGACAGAATAACTGCCCAAGCAATGCCAAGAGAATTAGAACGTGTTCCCTCAGGAGCAGAATTTAAATTAGATCTCATTTATGATCTCTATTCCGAGAAAGATGTAGAGTTTTTACTTTACGTATTTGAATCTATGAAACTGTTAGAAGATGATTACTTGGGCGGATCGGGAACGCGAGGTTCGGGACAAGTAGAATTCTATGATTTAAGGATAGATATTAAGGAAGAGAAATATTATAGTACGGGAACGTACGGTGAGGGTTTAGAAAGTATTAATAAAGAAGCAACAACACCCGAAGAGATTATTAAAACATTTCCTGAGCTTAAAGATAAAATAAGTCCTTTAATATAGTTCATTTAATAATGAAAGGAGATTTCCAATTGACAATACATAAAGCAATTAAACTAAAACCAATTACCCCATTCCATCATGGAAAAATGATGGATATGGAATCAATAGAGGAATTCATACATTCTGATACAATTTTCAGTGCACTTTGTAGAATCTCTGATGTTTATATGGGAAAAGAGGAATATAAAAAACTTATTAATCCCTTCTTAACTACAAAACCTCCATTCTTAATAAGCTCGATGTTTCCATATTATGAAAACGGTGAAAAAACGATATACTTCTTTCCGAAACCATTGCTCTTCAAATCATTTGTCAATAAGAACCCGAAGAATATCAAAAGATTCAAAAAAATACGATTTGTATCCGCTGAAATCTTTAATGCGTATCTTAGGGGAGATGACGATTTTCTGGAGAAGCAATTCCATGATAAGAATAAAAATCCTAGAAAAAACCTTTTTATCCAAGGAAACCAAGTGTGGTTATCAGAAAACGAAAGAAAGTTAATTCCCTACGTTGAAAATCTCTGGAAGACTCATAGATCACCCCGAATTGCAATAGATAGAATAAATCAAAATACTTCAATCTATCATTATTCAAGGGTTTATTTCAATGATCATGTTGGGTTATTTTTTCTAATAAAGTGTTTAGATGAGTCAGAGGAACAAGAGCTTATTAAGAATCTCAGTATAAAACTAAGATATCTTGGAGATTCCGGAATTGGAGGTGAGAGAAGTCTTGGAAATGGTCAATTCAGAGTCCAGTTGGATGAAAATAATTCTCTTTTTCAAATCTCTCTCGATGAGAATATAGATACAACAGATCAAATAGTATCTCTTTCGTTATTTTTACCCTCGGACACAGATATTAAGAATGGGTTGTTAGATCCTCCTTCATTTTACCAGATAATCAATCGGAAGGGATGGATATCAAATTCAACTTATAGAAGGAAATCTGTATTTATGATCTCTGAGGGGAGTGTTTTTAATAAAAATGGACACCCCATTTCCGGAAGAGTTATTGAATTAACCCCTGAAATATTGAAAAATAGTGATTCTGGGTATAAGATACATAGATATGGATTGTTATATCCTATTTTAATCAAAAATAAAATTTAAGGAGATTAATTTGAAATCAGAGAAAAGGAACAATTACAACATTACCTATGAAATCATCACTCCAACTCATATAGGAAATGGAGAAAAATTACCGAAAACAGAATTAGCATTCTTTTCTAAGAAGCGATTGATAAGAAAGGTTGATATTGACAAGTTCTTCAGTTCAATATCTCCCCAAGAGATATCAAAATTATCAGATTCTATTAAATCAGCGAAAAACGACTATTTTAACAATATATTTAGTTCTAGATCAATTTCTTCTCAAGAACTTGAAAAACAATATGATCTGAAATTAAGTTATAATTATCGTGATGCAGATCTTCATAAGATACGGGAAATTGACTCTTTTATAAAAACTCCCCTATTCCAACCTTATTTACCGGGATCTAGTATAAAAGGTTGGCTGAGAACTTCCATTCTCTTCTATTATATGAAACGAATAAAAGAAACGAATAGGTATTTAGACCAGTTTAATGAGCAATTAGATCATGTCCCAAGGGGAGGTCGAAATCTATATAAAATGAAAAGAGACATTGGTGATATTTTTGAAAACCCTCTTTTTGGAAATGATCCCCGTCAAGATATTTTTCGATATTTCATCGTGAGAGATACTAAGCCGGTATCTTATGAAAATTTAGCCTTGGGATTTATCCAAATCTATCATCCCAAAGAACGTAGAGGAGAGGCATATTTTGAATCATTAAAATTTTCCCGATATCTAGAATTGCTCCAGCAAAATACCAAATTACAAGGAGCCTTTTCTATCGTTAGTGATTTTTCCGATTATAGAGAAGAGTATCTTCAATCAAGTAATTTTGAGAATAAATTAAGAGATTATATCATAAAAAAGGTATTTGAATTACCTCATGAAGAACTTTTTCAAAAAATTGCAGATATAAGTAATATTCTCGCAAAGAATATAATTCGTTATAACTATAATTATCTAAAAACCTTGAATGAAAAATTATCTTCACCCATCATTGAACCACTAATCAAATTTTACGAAGAAACACTTTATCCTATATATGATGAGGTTGCCAAAACAGATGATCAATTCCTACTACGATTAGGTGGAGCAACAGAATGGCACTCAAAAACGATAGGAGCAGAATTGATGGAATATTTTGTTAATAAAGGAAAAATTGATTTCAGTACTTTCTATAACAGACTTAACAGGTTAAAATTGTTTAAGGGTGGAAGGATGCATAAAAGATTTGAGTTAGCACCAATATCTCGTTCCTATCTCGTGGATAATATGAACGGTCCTCGGATGCCCCTAGGATGGGTAAGAGCGAAACTAGAGCATTAAGTCAGCATGATACGATTTAAATTTGAGTTAGTCCCCGAAGAAGGCGTAGTTAAACCCTATATTGAACCGTACGGTTATATTTTTCGCGCAATTTTAATGAATTGGTTAAAGCAGATAAAACCTGAATTAGTTCATGAGTTACATTCTTATAATCGAATTAGACCATATTCTATCCAACTATCTTATCGACGAAAAAAACTGATTTTTTATTTAAATATCTTTGACTCGAACATTTCTTCGGTTTTAATTAATGACTTGATAAAAGATAAGAATAAAGAATTTTTAGTATCGTCCCAAACATTTTTACTTAAGAAAGTAGTATTTGAAGATATCTCCATCTCTACTATTTTGAAGAAAGCAAGACCTGTCAAAAGCTTTATAATGAACTTTATCGAGCCAACTTATTTTAAAACAACAAGATCGAAGAATGTTGTTCGGCTGCCTATTCCCGAATTAATTTTTAGTAATCTACTAAATTTATGGAATGAATATTACTCTTCGGAAATAAATATAGAAGAATTTCCCTTTCTACAATGGGTAAATAGAGAAATTTATCCAAGTAGCTTAAAGATTAAGACCATTTCAAAAGAAATGGGAGAGACCATACCGGCAGCAGGTATTGTCGGGTGGACAAATTTTGAAATCACCAAGAATGAATCAAATTATGCAAAACTTATAGATGCTTTTTGTAGATTGGGTGAGTTATCTAATATTGGAGCTAATAGAACTGCTGGTTTTGGAGTAATTAAATATCGTTCAAAAGAGTTTTTTTGATTTATAGGATTTATGAGAGCGTTTCTAACCAAAAAACAAATTAATGCGCGACCTAAAATATAATGGGAATAAGAAATTGACCTCCCTAATTTCACTATAAGTTGCTTACTTATTATCTATATTTATATATGAGATATCCCAATATAGGAATTATGTACATCGGAATATAAAGAATCAAAATCATATCAATATAATTGATGAAGTAGGGACTAATCGAAAAGACTATTATCGTCTGGATGATGAGAATTAAAGAAATGACGATAAGGTCTAATTTTAACGTTCTACGCGAAATAGTTTTGACTTTATGAATAACATTCAATACATTTCTGAGTGTTTCTATACCATTCTTGGGTGAGTGCTTAGATCCTCCTTTTTTTGAATCATCTAAATTCTCCCGACTTTCGTCTTTTGTCATAGAAGTGTTAGATTCATTTCCGTAAAGCATTCTTTCTTCTTTGTCCAATGCGAATCGATTATGTAATAGATAATTATTGGTATTGTCTGAATAGAGCTCCTTTAAATTAAGCTCCTCTTGCTGAATTCTTGAACTATACTCGCTAGAAAGGGACTCAAAAAGACTTATAAGATTCACGGAAAACTCTTCAGTATGATTTTGATCTTCATTAAGATATTGATGTAGCTTTTCTTCCGCATCTCGTGTAATTTTTTGCTCATCTAAACCAACCGTTCCTCGATTTCTCGCAGATATAACCGAAGCCCTAATTACATATTCAAAAGAACGCTTTATTAACTCTTTTCCTTCTGCGTATTTTTCCTTCTTTTGAGAATGTTCATCTATTACAGGTACTTCATTAGCTATTGAAGGTTTTTTAATTTGCTGTAAATCGATCACTACTTTCTTCTCATCTTTTTCCTCTGTAGATGGATCAATGGAGGTTTCGTTCTCAGTACGTTTTTTATCCCTCTTTTTCCTTACTTTAACTCTCGGCTTAGCTATCTCCTTACGTTTCTTAGGTCTTACCTTAGCTAACTTTTTACGCTTCTCAAATTCAACCTTAGCTTTCTCTAACCTACGCTTCTCCGTCTCGGTTAAAATTATGGCGGATTCATGAGAATGCTCCGCTATAGTAAGCAAATCATGATTCGAGAGGAATTCATTGTCGGTAATCTTCTCTTCCCTTATGTCAATATAATATTTAATTCGGCGGGTTTCTAAGGGTTTGCAATGAGTACAAGTTATCACGATTGTTTTTCTATTTCTCCGATATTTTTTAAACGTACCCGGTTTAATATCGATCTGTAAAATATTCCTACATTTTCTACATTTAAGTTTCCCTGAGACGGCATCGATTTCGATCTTTTGTTCTTTTGTACTATCGGTAATTTCCTTATATGAAACAATAAATTTGTTTTCAATTCCTCCCTCGCTTTTACAATGCATATTATCGTCAAACTCAAATGAAATACCAGAACGCTCTTTTTTGGAAGAAGGTTTTTCTACCCTTTCATCATAAGCTGAAATAAACTCTTGATCTATATCAAAATATTTCTCGGTTAATTCTTGGATCCACCGAAAAAATTCAGTATCCCTTATAGAATCTCTCACGCGCCTTCCGAGATTAGTAATGGAAACTAAATCCGTTCTTATATTATGCTGGTGCTTTTTGGGATCTTGTACATTGATTAGTCCCAAATAACCAAGTTTAGTAACAGCTTTATACCATCCTTCTTTTCGGTGAAATGTTTTTATATTATGGGTAATGATTTCTTGGGCTGACTTTGAGCAAGCTACTTTAAAAAATAGAACAAAAAGAGGAGGGAAATCAAGTGCAATTTCTTTGAGGATCTCACCATATGGGAGTTGGTCTAAATCAATTTTAGTTCGCTTCTTACATTTTTTTAATATTTGAGAACTCATAGTAACAATCTTCAGTTTTTTACCCTCTTTTTATCATCGTTATTTATGAAGAAAAAACTTAAAGTAAACTTTTTTCTTCAATCAATTCAAGAATTTTTATTTCTTAAATTAACATTCTATCGCTTCGGAATATGAAACTCAAAAACCCTTTACTAAATAGGCCGATTTAAGTGATTTTCAGAATCCAGATATAATTCTTAACCCCTATAGATGATAATCTTAATTATCAATCAGTTGAATTGTAAAGTTCATAAATATTTATGTGACTTATATAAATTCCATCAATTTGAATTCTTAATTC
>WJIN01000342.1 GCA_014730295.1 Promethearchaeota archaeon
ACGAAGGGGGATGTTCTGGAGCGGTGCCGAGATCAAAGCCCTAAAGGGTAAATACCACCACATTCGGAGGAACTTGGGAAGGAAGAAGCTTCCGCAGGAGATCAAGAAGATCGAGGGAAAACTTTCACGAAAGACCGACCAATTATTGCATAAACTAGCCAACGAGATTGTAGAATATGCTAGTCAGTTTAAAAAGCCCGTTATCGTCTTGGAAGACCTCACGCATATCAGAAGCCAGTTCCAGAAGAAAAAGAAAGGGAAAAAACTGAACCGAAGGATGAATTCTTTACCCTTTCGTAAGCTCCAAGACTACATCAAATATAAAGACCTCAAGAAGGGCATAGCCGTGGAATATATAGACCCCGAGAATACCACGAAGGAATGCCATCGCTGTGGCACCATAAATAATGTAGGGTATATTCGGAATTATTGGTGTCCTAACTGCGGTCTCACCTATCATAGGGACTTGAACGCCAGTATTAACATAGCGCAACGGATAACGAGTTCGTTGGGAGGGGGGACAAGTGAATGCCCCGAACAACCGAATGAAGTTAGTGTCGCAAAGACCTAACCGAATGGTTGAAGCTACCCCCTTTAGGAGGTGTGTAATTCACAATCGGGAAGATATAAATTTTAATAATTGATAAATATTTAATAATTAAGGATTAATCCTATAGAACATTTAATGGTATATCTTTATGGTAAATCTTGCGTCGATAAGAGAAGAAAAAAAAAAGAGAAAAAATAACCTCCAAAAAGCACTTAATAATATTCTAAATCAGCTGAAAGAAAATGGAGCATTAAAGGTATTTTTATTTGGTTCTTTTAATGAAGAAAATATCGATCTTTATAGTGATCTTGATTTATTAGTTATTATGCCAAATTCAAAAACTACTAAAGAATGGATTAACTTGATTTATAGTACTTTAGAGAGAAGAATCGCAATGGATTTGGTAATATTTAACGAAGAGGATTTTAAAAACATGCTTCCTAAAAGTTCTTTTTTAGATAGTATAATAAAAGAGGGAAAAATAATTTATGAGAAGACCTAGTGAAGAAGAAGCAACAAGGTGGTTCATCCAAGCTAAAGATGAGTTTCAAGATGCTAATACCTTGAGAAAAATGGAGAGGTATTACTTGGCTCTCTTCCATTTTCAACAAGCAGCAGAAAAAGCTTTAAAAGCATTTCTCTATTTACATGTTAAATCAATTAAGGTATTTTATACACATTCTATAGCTGAATTATTAGAATCTGTTATTAAATTTGATAAAGATTTTGAGAAAGTTCAAAAATCAAAAAAATTAGATCAGTATTATATATCCACTCGATATCCAAATGGATTACCAGGAGGAATTCCATCAAAGTTTTATGATGATCCCGAGGAAGCACTAGATGCTAGCTTGTTGGCAGAAAAAGTGATAAAATTAGTGGAGTCAAAAATTACATGAATAAATCATCGTTTTAAATTTGATAGGTAATATATCGGTCTTTTTAGAATATTACCAACATATTCTATTTCCTCTTTAGATTGTTCCCCGATATATTGCTCCACATCTAATACCAATATCGCATCTTCTTGCTGTAATTTTCGCAGAGCTATCGATTGGAGTTGATCCCATTCATCCTCGGAAAATTTTTCTTTATTCAATAGTCCGTCCACTGAACATATAGAAACTAATTTTTGATGCAAAATCTGAAGGATGGACTCGATTTCAATAAAATACTCCATTGCCTTCGTTATAGAACCTACTAAAAAGACTCTCTCTTCTTTAATCTTAGAAAAGTCGTATATTTCATATTTCTCCAAAAATGATGGTGTCAGGCGTTTGTTGTTCATAGATACAATAATATATTATTAAAGTTTAAACCTTACAATGTATTGGAATATTTCCACATAAGATTATAAGATTAAATAGAGTGAAATATTGAAATAAAGATTATATAGAAGCTTAAACAAATATAGATCAAAACTTCTAAAAAGGTTACAATTATATGGCAGATAAAAAATTTGCTCTTTATGCGTTTAATGGCGATCCTATGTGTTTTATCCATGTCATTTTGAACGCGCTTGATATGGATGAGAAAGGCTATGATGTGAAGGTTATTATTGAAGGCTCGGCTTGCAAACTTGCGGGAGAGTTTGAAAACGAGTCAAATCCGATGTATAGTCTATATAAAAAGCTCAAAGATTCTGGATTGATTGATTGCTTTTGTAAAGCATGCTCTAATAAAATGGAAACTTTGGAAAAAGTAAATAAAATGGGTTTTCCGACTTGCGATGAGATGATGGGTCATCCAAGTATGGGAAAATATATTGAGCAAGGATATAGAATAATAACATTTTAGCTTAAGTATAATAAAAGGGAGGAAACAATTACTATGGCGCTTAACCAAGAGATACTTATTGGTCTTATTATTGGAATTATTGCATATACAATACTTAATATCGGAAAGGGAATCCAAAAATTTGCGATTGAAGGATTAAAAGTAGATAAGAAGATAAAAAGCAAAAATTCGGGGATATGGATTTTTGGCACAATTCTTACATCAATTTATATGTTTATTCAGTGGATTGCCCTTCTTTTCGCCCCGATTAATATTATCGCACCGTTAGAGGGTTATGGATTAATTATTTTCATATTATTCTCATATTTTATCTTGAAAGAAGATATTTCTATTATAGAAATTTTAGGAATTATCGGAATTATTGTTGGGGTGATCTTAATTACTGCTTTCAATCCCAATACTGCTACATTCCAATCAACAGATTTTAACGGTTTGAGTCTTCTAATAATTTCTATTGTAATAATAGGGGTTGAAATTGTTTTAATATTATTTTCACGAGCAAATGACTATATTGCGTCTGGATTAATAATAGGAGGGACCGCGGGATCTTTAATGGCGTTTCAAACCGTATCAAAGCGGATAACTTCTGCTCCAGATATTACACTTACGATCGTATTTGGGATTTTCACATTAATATTGGCCACGACCACCCTACTTCTCACACAATTTGCGTTTGCAAAGTCTAAAGCAAATCGCGTTGTTCCTTGTTTTACTTCAGTGAGTATAATTTTAGCAATAATTTTAGGTGTAATTTCTCTTGATGAAAATATTCTATTAATTCAGATAGGCGGAATCGCAGTCATTATTGTCGGCGTCTTTCTATTGACCGCATTTAGAAAAGAAACAAAATCTTAATCCTTTTTTATAATAATCTCCTTAATTCCTGTCCATTTTTTTGCCTCGTCTAAGGTTTGGACGATTTTTCTTTTAGGAGAGTTGCTTTTCTCTAATACATATTTGATTTCTTCCGTTAAGGGGGGATTATAGGGAACTACAAAAGCTGATTTTTTTAGATTTCTGCTTGTTTCGTTAAGTAATTTCAAGACCATTTCAATAGAACTTAATTTTAAGAATACCGCATCAAGTAGATCCACAATCACCGAATATGAATTTAATGGTTTAATCAATTCTAAGTATTCCTCCGAAAATCTAGTGGCGATAGAAGGTGGAAATCTCCCGATGATTTTTACATAAAATTTGTCCCCATCAATTTTCTCTATCTTATACATTATAGGAATCCTCAATTGAGATTTTTCTAATATATAGATATATTCTAAATATAAAAATAATTAGATTCCAAAATATGTGATTTAATAAGTGATATAATATCTGGAGGGATATCGAATTTCTTGAAACAAGGTTTTCACGAATTTTTTCTCAGAGTTTTTATAGAAATGTGGATTTGTTTAATTTTTTTAATCCAAAGCTTTATAAAAGCATTCTTAGATCAAATAATTAAAATTAAATATAATGATTTTTGAAAGGGTTATAAAAATTTTATGGTAAGTTTTCGTGATTTTGAGAAAACTCATACATTTTTTAGACTTTAATTAGTCAATTTTTTTATATACCCAACATTTTCCATCATATATTAATTTTTAAAAATCAGTTGAAGATTGTCTAATAACAAACGAAGAGTTGGCAGTTATGCTATACGAACTTTCTGCAATTTTAGATTTACGAGACGTATTGGAAAATATTACTGAAAATCTCATATTTTTTATTGCTCTCTATTTCATTATTCCAATAACCTTAATCGCGTCATTTGTGTGTATTATTTTCATTTTTCGAAAAATCCGAACTTTAGAAGAAAAAACAGTAAAAATGCGAGAACTTAACTCAGAAATCACCAAAGGAGCGAAAATTTACCTTAAAGATCAATCAAAAACATTGCTTATTGTATTGGCTATTTTATTCATTCCTGTCGGTATTACTGGTCTACAATATCTTCAGATGCCAGTTTTAGCATTGATTCTTACAGGTTTGATCTTTCTTTTGGGTGCCCTGAGCTCATTGTTTGCGGGATATATTGGAATGATTAGTGCAACCAAGACTAATATTTTAGTGGTTGAAGCTTCTATCGACGATCCAAATGAAGGATTCAAACTTGCGTATTATGGCGGAATGGTAACAGGGATTCTTAATATTTCCTTATTTGTACTAGGAATTTGGTTATTACTCCTCATTACAGGAGGAAATATATACCTTTTAGTAGGCTATAATTTTGGCGCCAGTGTGGCGGCACTTTTTGCGCAAGTCGGAGGCGGAATTTACACTAAATCTGCCGATATGGGTGCGGATCTGGTTGGGAAATATGAGATGGATATACAAGAAGATGATCCCCGGAATCCTGCGATTATTGCGGATTTAGTGGGGGATAATGTCGGAGATTGTGCGGGAAGAGGAGCAGATTTGTTTGAAAGTGCCTCTTCTGACGCAGTCGGAGGGATGCTTTTAGGACTAACCTTATTCACGCTTATCGGAGACCCTATTTTTATCCTTACAAATATTACAATTATCTCACTTGGGATGTTTTCATTATTCTTTACTACGATGTTTTTAGATATCAATTTAGAAAGACCGTCAACGAGCATTTGGAAAGTATTTATCTCCTCCACATTATTTAATGTAATCGTATTGTTGGTAATTAACTTTCTATTCTTTGGAGTGTCTGGACTCTTTCTATTCTTTTCCAGTTTGATAGGCTTGCTTGCCGTCTTTTTAACCATTGTGTTTACTACCTATTATACACGTATAGAGTATGAACCCACTAAAGGAGTCGCGGTATCTTCTGATATCAGTCCTTCGGTCAATATTTTATCGGGTATCTCAACGGGATTTCGATCCACATTCGGACCTATTGTAATATTTGTGATCGCCGTAGTCGGGGCATATGTCTTTGGATATTATACAGGTGAAACTTATTCATCCCTCACAGGAAATGGAAGCATCGGCGAGCCATTATATTTCATCGCATTTGGTATTTTTGGTGTGAATATGGCATCTTGCTCAAGTGACATCATCATAAGCACCGTACTAAGCTTTGATACATTCGGACCTATCGCAGATAATTCCGCGGGTATTGCCCAAATGGCGGAAGATGAAGCCCCAGAGGATCTAAGAGAAAACCTGGATAAGTTAGATGCCGTTGGAAATACTACCAAAGCGGTCGCAAAAGGATTTGCATTAGTTTGCGGGGGTTTTAGTAGTATTGTGATGTTTTTGACATTCCTAATGACCGCAACCAATCTAGCTCCTGATCTCTTTAGTTTCATTCCAAAAGGAGAATTAACAGGAATATTTGATATGTTAGATATAAATAATCCATTGATTATTCTAGGACTGAGTATAGGTACCGTGCTCTCAACGCTTTTTGCGGCACAAATCTTTAAAGGAGTCCAACGCGGTACAATGGATATGGTCCAAGAAGTACGATGCCAGTTTGATGAAACACCAGGATTAAAAGAAGGTAAAGCAAAACCCGATTACCAGCGATGTATCGATATTTCCACCAAAAATGCGCTGAGATATATGATGCAACCCGTTGTGCTTATTATTGTAATCGAATTAGTTGTCGGTATTTTCTTTGGTCCTATGGTAATTGGCGCCTTCTTAATTGGAAATCTGATTGGCTGTCTTATCAATGGTCTATGGATGAGTGTGGGGGGCGCAAGCTATGATAATGCAAAAAAAGCAATTGAAACGGGACTTTTCGGTGGAAAAGGGAGTTTTGCTCATAAATCGTCGATCATCGGTGATACAGTTGGAGACCCACTAAAGGATGCGGCAGGACCAAGCATGAATATTCTTATTACCACGATTAATACGCTCGCCTTAACATTCTTACCAATATTTATTATGAGCGGCTTTCTCTGGAATCTAATACCTACGATCTAAACATATTTTAAGACTTTTTTTCTATTATTCTTTTATTTAGTTTTGTATGTAGCGAATTTATGTTGCTAATTTTTGAAAGTACCATTTAAAAGAAATTAAAAATGGCACGTTAATAATACTTTTAGATATATTGAGAAATAGATAAATAATTGGTGGGGACTGCCGGAGTTTCATCGGTTTCCGAATCGGAAAACATTTTGAACCGGCGACCAACAACTCTGGAGGCTGCCGCGATTCCGGAACCATCTCACGGATGAGAGGATATACCGGGCTTCGCCAAGTCCCCACGATTCATATGTTCAAGTAGTATCTAAAGCCGGTGGATAGTATCTAAATTATATTGGTAATAATTTTTTATCATATTTGAGGTTAATTGATTCTATAAGGCTTCTTTACTAAATAGAGATAAAAAAAGAACCGATTTTTTGCGAACTTATCTTAGTTTTCCGCCGCAAATCTCGCAGTATCGGAGGTTTTGCTGGTCTTTTGAGAGTTTCGAGCCACAATGAGGGCAAAATGCGAACACTTCTCCCGTAGGTTGCTGTAGCTTCTTTTTAGTATAGTCTTTTTCCTTATATTCAAACTCTAATTCTACATTATCAGGAATTACCAGCTTCTTGGTGGTATATCCACATTTATTACAGGTTTCATCATCATACCGCATAGGGGCATTACATTGGGGGCATTTGGTAATTAATTGAAATCCGCAATTGGGACAGCGATCCGTATAGAGACTTACTTGAGTTTCACAGCGGGGGCATTTCCTTTCCGCCCTCCAGAAATAATGTGAAAAGGCTTGTATGGCAATAATAATAAAAAACGCAAAGGGAAGCATAAAAACCCAAAAGAAATCGAAGAGAAAGATCCCCAAAAACGCAATGATGGTTAAAACTATCACAACAAGGACGCATACATATTTAAGGGTTTCTCGCTCAATATCGGGGGATTCAGCACTCATTTTTTTCAGATCTATTTTTAATTCTTTAACGTATAAATGAAAATTACAAAATTAAATCTTTGTCCTTACAAAATATTAGTCAATCTAATTAGTTTTTATCTCTTTATTTCAATTTTACATCCTTCTTTGGTAATTCCGTGCCGCAATAAGGGCATTTTCCCGTCTCGATATCTTCTCTTGAGAGTTTTTCTCCACATGCAAAACATGAGCGGGTATCCTCACCAAATAATACGTTCTCTATATTTTTTTTTGGCTCCTTTTGCTCATTTTCGATATGTTTCATTTTTTCCGGCGATTTACTACTTAATTTTGGTTTATTTTTATATTTACTATATTTTAATTAAAAAAACTGGAGTCCAATTTTTTTATATCTGTTATAAACCCAAAATTTAAGAGTCTCGATGTCCTTTTAATAATAGAAAGTAAATATATGATTTATTACAATATAATAACAAATAACGAGGTTTAATATATGCCGGGTTCACATGGAAGTTTAACAAAAGCAGGGAAAGTAAAAATGCAGACCCCGAAGATTGAGCGAACGGGCGTCAATGCAACTCCAAAAAAGCCTCCGCGAATGCGTTATCGAGATCTCTATGAGAAGCGCATCAAGAAAGGAAAATATGGCGGTCAGCAAGATTCAATTGGAGCGAAGAGAGCGAAATATAATAAATAAAATAAATTTTTTACAATTTTTAAATTTTCTATTCGCTTATTAGATACATGTTATTGCTTTTTGTAGCTTTAAAATTCTTAAAAATTTGGATTTCTTTTAGTTATGTGATTTTTCATTAATCAACAATGAGTTTATCTTTCAGATAACCATTTATCTTTATAATCCCTTATGAATTCATCTATTTTCGTGCTTTTCTTCCTAAAACGGATTCCAAGTCATCATAAATAGCATCGCCTTTTCCCAGTCGAACTGTGAAATACAAGATTAACGCGATTCTTAGAAAACTCTTTGAATATCCATATTTTTCCAATTTCTTTCTAAATTCGCGTGAAGAGGGATTTGTATATGTAATTTCTCTATCCAATATGACATTCATCTTTTCAGCAACTTGATAATAATCTAAAGCTTCATTTCCAGTATTTCTAAGGATTTCATATCGAAAATATTCAAAAAATCAAGGTAGGATATTGAGATATGAAATGAATAGGGTAAATCTTCAAGAATTAGGGCCATCACATGGGAAAGTCTTATTTGCTCTGAAACAGAATGATATAATTTCTATTCAAAAATTAAAGCAGAAAGTTGCTTTAGGCTCATCTTCTCTGACAGGGATCATTGATCATTTAGAGTAATTAGATATGATAACACGAATTCATTCAAAAAAGATCCTCGAGAGATTTTAGTCCAATTAAACGACAATATTACAGAAACCTTCAAATCCTATAAAAAAATAGTAGAGAAAGTAAACAAGATAATGTATAAATCGTTAGAAGAACCAGAAATTAAAAACTATGAAATAACCATTTTAAAAATCTATGAAAATGTAGCGGAATATGAAAGGGAACTAAATTCATAAGAAAGTATAAAAAAGCCCACTTTCACTTTATTCTTCTACACCAATAGATCTCAGCTGATTTTTTAATTTTTGAGACTCTTTGATGTAGTATTGAGACTTGTCTTTATCACCAACTAGATAAGAATAGAAATCGCTGGATAATAGACTCCATCGAATAGATTTTCGGAGACCTTCTATTGATTTGGTATCTAGCAAGCCTTTTGCCTTTTTCAAGAAAAAATGGGCCTTTTTACTGTCTTGACGGTCATGGATATAATATTCAGCAATTTCCATGAGCAAGTCAGAGAGAATATCATAATTTTTTTCTTCGATATCATCAATTTCAATATTTTTTAGGCTCATTTTTAACATTTTTTGGGCCAAGGATAATTTACCCCGATTTTTGTAGAATCGCGCTCGTAATAAATGATATAATAATTGAATGCGAGTAATTTTTGAGCTTAAATCAAAAGCTTTCCTAAAAGTGTTTTTAGATAGCGGAATCTTTCCTTCTTCTTGATATATTAATCCCAGATAAATTGAAGCGACCCCCAAGCGTTTTTCCTGTTGATCTGAGGCAGAGCTATCATTTTCAAGGAAATCAAGAATAATTTCAAAATGTCTTTTCGCTTTATCAAGATTACGTTGATCAAAATAAATCTTTCCTAATTCTTGATGAGTCTTTAAAATGTATTTCAAGGGAACATCGCCAGATTTTGCCATAGCTAATGCATTTTCCAAATAATTTATTGCTACGGCATCTTGATTCATTTTCAACGCAATATCTTTAAGAAATAATAAGATTGCCACCACGGTCTTTCTCTGTTTATGTTTATTGAATATTTTAAGAGCCTCGGTAAGAACTTCAGTGGCTTTTTCGAATTTATAATTATTAATAAGCTCTTCTGCCTCGGTATAAAAGTTCAAGAATTCAATGACCTCAAAAGTACTAGGAGGACGATTTAACAGATCATTATGGATGGGATAGAGATCCTTTGCGATGATGCTTTCATAATGAAGAGCAGAAAAAGGGAAATTGTTACTTTCTTCGATAAACTGATTCGAATCAAGCATTCTCTCTGGTCTAAACGAGAGTAAGATATTTTTTGTGAAATCCGATGAAGAAATTATATTTATAATCGAATTAAGTAGAAGCCTTGCGAATTTAATCCAATTTTTAACAAGAGAGTCTAATTGAATGGTTTCTTCATCTTGAAAAACATTTTGAATTATTTGAGGACTATAACTTTCAAAAAAAGTGCGAATATACATTTTCTTATACTCTACATCCTTAAAATAGGTAAAAAAATCTTTCTCTAAAATAAAGAATTCATCAAATGATTCTTCATTGGAGAAAAATAAAGTCTCCGAGGTTCTGAGCTTTGGAATTCCATTTCTTAACTCCCATGGGTGGTCGAACGTGGGACTCAATCCTGATTGTTCTAATTCTTCTACCAAATTATTAATCGTATTATTCTCGTAGGCCTTGAATTTCTCGCGTTTATTCATTAAAGCGATCCTAATTCGATTGATCCATGCTTTTTCCTTCTCATTGTTTATAATTTCTGGCAATATTTCATTTAAGATAGTTACTAATTCTTTTTCTTTTCCTTTTACGGGGAAATCATGATCTAATGAGACATTTAGGGCAAAATCCCGGAGTGCTTTAATCAGATGAGCAATTAATTCTTGTGTATTGCTATCGAGGTTCCAAAACTTAAGTACGATTGATATTTTGAAGTTTGCGATTTCAAAGGGAATATTCAAGCGAATAGGGAGTACCACAGGAAATTTGACGGTTAATACCAGAGTTTTATCGGACCGAAGACTATATCGAAAATAATTCTCTATATAACCATTTAAAGACCAACCCTTCTCTTCAAAAATGGTTCTTAATGCTTCAATTTCACTATGAGAAAATGGGGTGATTGACATTCTTAATATTAATAATAACCTCAATTAATTAATATATTCGAACAGAGATATAAATATATACTTAAAATCAAAACTTTAGCCAAGTTTTGAATTTAAGAGCCTAAAAATAAAAAAAAATTTGAATTTAATTCTTATTTTCGCTTAACTTTATATTTGGTTATTAAAACTATGAATATACTAAATATTCCAAGGAGGAATATGAGATTATAGCTTGAGATTGGATTATTAGGATCATTAGAAGGTGAAAAATTATCAAGATTTAAGAGATAAGTTTTACCTGCATTTTCACCACCATCATCATTTCCAGTTGCGCTGATTATAAAATCATAAGAATTATCTCCATTTACATCTCCCAGAGTGGCGAGGTAACTACCAAAACGATCTTGATTTGCTTCACCAAAAAACGATACATTTGCATGTGAACAATTAAGATCCATCGACCAACCTAAAGATTTACCAAAAAATAGATACACTTGCCCGGCACCAGAACCACCCTCATCATTTCCTTCAGCTCCAATTAAAATATCATCATACCCATCCCCATTAATATCACCAGCATAAGCAATTTTTCTTCCGGAAACATCATAACCAGTTATTGGTGGTTCTCCTATGAATGAAGCA
>WJIN01000343.1 GCA_014730295.1 Promethearchaeota archaeon
AATTCCGATCAATAGGTCAATAGCTACGAAAACTTGTCAAAAGTTTTGTCAAAATCCATGGGAGGAAGTTTATATCAGATATAATGGAGATTTGACACCTTGTAATATGCTTAATCCTTACATATACGGCAATTTGAATAATAGCGACTTTGTGGATTTATGGACGGGATTGAATGCTGAATTGTTTAGAAAATTTCTAAACTCAGAAAATAGACATCAATATTGTCAGGATTGTTACTATTTAATTTAATTAAATGGAGATGAAAAATTTGGACAAAAGATATAATTATAAATGGAATAAAATGGAGTGGACGATCCAAGCGAGAGAATTATTGAAAAAAATGGGGAAACTGCCCGAAGAGACTACTATTGGAGTCATTTTACGTCATTCTCATCGATATCGAATTGATGATCCTACTACTAGTTCCTCAGTAAAATTAACTCCCATGGGAATTGAATTTGCGAAATATTTTGGGAGTAAATTACCTAAAAATAGACCAATCAAGATATATCACAGTATAGCTAATAGATGCATAAATACTGCTCTTGGAATAGAAACAGGTCTAATGGGTAAAAATAGAAAAAATGCAGTTTTGGGGAATTTGAAAATTCTATACGACCTTGAAGCGGATGGAGAGTTTGTGGCATCAGAAATGATGAAATATACGGGTTTTGGATTTTTAAATCGATGGAAAGAAGGATATTATTCCCGTGATAAAATTATTTCATTTCAAGAGTATTGCCATAGAACAGGGAAAAAAATCTGGAAAATGATATCGTTAGCAAACGCTGGATCGATATTTTTATTTATTACTCATGATTTACATCTGGTTGCGATGATGGATGGATGGTTTGGAATGAAACCTTCAAACGATTGGGTCTCCTATTTAGCTGGATTTGCATTTACTCTTGAAGATGATTTCCTACTTTATCTTGATAATAATCAAGTTAAACGTATTGAATATCCGCGATGGTGGATATCAGATAATTCAAAATTAAAAGAAAGGAGGTGAAAAATATGGGTAAAGGGAAAAGCTCGAATGATAATAGATCCAATAGTAAAAATCCTAATAATTCTGCGAATAAAGCTGCACGAGATAATAGATCAAATCAGCTAAATTCAAATAACTCTGAATATAAAGGTTAAAATTGAAGCATTGTCTAAAAGATAAAGCTAAGAATTCTCTTCAAAATATCTTTAAATTTATTTTTTTTTATAAGTCCTAAAAACTATAAAGATTTTTATATTCATAAGTCCATAATAAATATTAAGTAAAGAAAAGACGAAATAGAGGTTAATACATGAAAGAATTGATTATAGACATCACCTATAAATGCAATTCTTCATGTAAATATTGCCAGTGGAATGCTAAAAATGGAAAAGAAATAAAGAAAGGAATTCCAATCGATAATATCTTGGTCCCTCCTAAAACTTTGAATACCTTATGTATTTCAAGAATTGTGTTATCTGGGGGAGAGCCTTTATTAGCAAGTAAACTGGGAAGAATTCTTAAATATTATGGAAATCTTTCATTAGATTTACGACTTTTAACAAATGGATTCAATCTTTCTCTAGAAAGGCTTAAGAAATTTCTTAAAACTGGATTAGATGAATATGTGTTCTCTATCGATGCGCTAGACTACAATATATTCTCGAAAATTCGTGAAAAATCTAGAAAGCATTATTCCAAAATGCTTAAAAATCTTAAGCATTGTATCGATCTTCGGAAAAAAAATATTATTTCATTCCTTGGACTAACGGTTGTTCTTACTAAATTAAACTGTAATTTAAAAGTAATTAAGAAATTAATAGAATATTGCCAAAATAACAAAATCGATCAAATTAAATTCCAACCAGTTTATGATGACGGATTTTTGTCAATGGATTCTCCACAACTTAAATTAGATGAGGAATGTGTTAATGAAATTAAAAAGATTATGCAATTTCTAGAAGCTAGGGAGTTAAACAGTTTTTTTACAAATCCTGTCGGATTTTGGAAAGATCTTCAACAATTACTAATTGGAAAAAACCTCAATCCCAGAAATTGTACCCTTGATAATAATTCCATTCTATTACATGATGGGATTTTTAAATTTTGCTTTTGGTTTAATTACATTGATTATGGAGGACTCTCCGATGAGATAACTAAAAAAAGTATCAATCTATCTATTTCCAAATTCCGAAAAAATTTAGGAAAATGTAAAGTAAAACCACAGTGTTTTTGTCTTCAACCGATAAATCATATTTGGTCTCAATAAAACAAATTATTAAAACCGCATTATGAGCCTTATTTCAATTATAATTCCGACGACTCGTCCAGAAATGAATTCGTTAAAATCCTTTTTTCAGTTTGAGATTCCTGAAGGATATGATTTAGAGTATATTTTCATAATAGATGATCCATCAAAAAGTACTGAAAATTTAGAGTCTATTATTGAAGAATTTCCGGATGTAAACGTCAATATCATAAAAAATGAGGAAAATGTAGGAGTATCAGCTTCTAGAAACGTTGGAATTCAACGATCTAAAGGAAATTACATTCTTTCTTTAGATGATGATTGTATTGCGAAAAGTGATCTACTGATTGAATACATTAGAGCAGTTAAAAAATATCCCGAAGCTCCCGGATATATTGGGTTAACAAGCGCTCCAGAACCTATAAATTCATTTCAAGAGGGAATTATATTTAGCGATATGCTTCATTTTTTCCAAATAGCTAAACATAAAGAAGAGTTTTTTTGGGGAATTACTGCTAATTTATTTTTAAAGCGGAAGGCAATAGGTGATGTAAGATTTCCCATTAATCATCCGAAGAAAGGTGGTGGTGAGGATATATTCTTTTGTCTAAAAATCTTGGATAATCATAATCAAGAGAATAACAATTCAAATTTAAAAGAGAGTTCTGATATCTCAATGAATAAAAGATTTAAATGTGTAGAAACAGCTGAGGTAGTACACCCATTTTGGAAGGAATCATTTCGTAGTTATATGAGATTTTTTAGATGGGGATACGGAGATATTTTACTTCATTCAAAATTCCCTCAGTTCAAATATCATCAATTCCCCAATCTAATAGAATTAAGTTTTATTACTCTATTAGTTTATATTTTAACAATAAGTATCAATATTATTTTCTCTTTCCTCAATCTAGAAGCATTGATATTCATTATTTTTATTACTCAAATTTCGATATGCATAACCTGGGAAATATTATGGGAAGCGTTTAAGTTGCATAAGAGAAATCTAGATCTTAATGTCATAGCATTGATTAAAGCAGTATTCATCAGACAATTGAATGACTTAGGGCGGTTTGTTCATCTATTTCCAAGGATCTGGAAAATCACTAATAGATGGGATTACTTTTGTACTAGAGAGTCTTTAGATTATGAAAGGAAAATAGCACTTCGGAAATTTTTGGGATTTTGTCTTACATTTTTAGTTCTTTATTTGGTCTTTATGATATATTCTATAAAATAACTCCATACAATAAAAAAAATGTGATATCTAATGCTAACTAATTTTTTAAATTTGAAAAAAGAGGAATTAGCAAAAAACTTGGAAGAAGAAAATTTTGGGAAAATATTAGATTTAATGCTTGAATTTCCAGAATTAATATATAAGCAATTAATTCCATTTCATAAATCAAATATTAATCTAGCAATAGGAATCCTCTGGGAATTATTGGCTAATTATCCAGAAGCTAAAGAATCCTACAAATTATCATTAGAGTTCAATTCAAGTAATTCAATTGCGTTACAATATCTTTTTCAACTTTATTCAAAAACAGGAAAAGTTCTTAAATCTAAAAAGTATTTAAATAGAATTATTAAAATAAATCTGGGATCTCTGCTTCCTTTTAAACTTAATCGCGACTTTCTTGGGTTTTTAGATAGAACTAAAGCAATAGAATTTTTAAAAGCTTTTAAATCGAATTCAAAAAAAGAAGGCGATCTAAAATTTGAATATTTAGGTTCTCTCCATTTTTCGATGTCATTTTTTAAAGAAGCCATTACTTATTTTGAAAAAGTATCGAAATTAAATGGAGAGGGAAAAATAGCTCTCTTAGTTTCAAAATACAAGCTTGAAAAGGATCCAATTTATCTTAGGCAATTATCAAATATCAAACTTAAGTCTGATGAAAATTATAATAGAGCTATTAACAAGTATTTAGAACTTTTAAATAAGGAAAATATTAAAAAATATTCTGTATTTTTTCGACATACTCCTGAGATCTCGACAGATCTTAAAGAATTAATGAACAATGTTGATGGATGGCTTGATTTATGTGAAGGCAATGTTTTATTTCAGTTAAGTAAATATTACAAAAATAAGAGTGACTGGGAGATTAAAATTGTTGAAATTGGTTCATTTCAAGGTCGCTCAACACTATGTATGGCTCACGGATTAAGAGAAAGAGGAAAGGGAATCATCTATTCAATTGATCCCCATTTAGGAATTCCATATTATCATCCTAAACCTACACACTCCATATTACTGAATAATTTAGAATTTCACGATTTGAGTCAGTTTGTAGAGATATGTAGAGGGACATCTGAGGAATTTAGTAAAAAAATTGAAGATCAAATAGATATGGTTTTTATCGATGGAGACCATCGCTTTGAAATGGTTAAGAAGGATTTTAATTTATGGAATAAAAAATTACATAGTGGAGGTATCATTATTTTCCATGATATACTCCAAGAAGGGCCGTTTGAATTATTGAATGAATTAATAAATTCAAAAAAGTATAAAATGGTTCTGATTGTGGGAAATCTCGGGATTATCCAAAAAAAGCAAGAGGAGGAGATTATTTCGGAGTGGGATATAGATTCGTTATTAAATATAATAATACTTAGTTTATTCCGCAATTTCTATCTGGATTTTCTTAAAAATGATAAAAGAAGCCTCATAAATCAATTTGAATTATTTATGTAACAAAATCTATGAGAATTTTAGTAAAATTCGTAAGCGTATGAAACTGAATTAATTTGTTAAAATATAAACTGATTTTATCTATCTAAAGATTCACCAATAATTACATTCCAATTATGTCATTCCTTTCCATCTTTTCCACCATACTTATCATAGGCGAAGTAAGCTTTGCCTATTTGTCTTATCGATGTAATTTTTAATTTCGCTTGGATTCCTAAAATTGTCTGGCGCATTTATTACACACTAAAACGTAAATCTCTTCATTTTCCCTAAATTTCACTTCTGATCACTTCTATAGTCATAATAATAGTAGTTCTTCTTAATGCTTCTGTATTGCATTTTTAATCATTTTTCATTTTCAAAGAAATTTTAACTTAAATTCTAAACATTTCAGCTATACACTCTTTTTTCTATACTTACTCAAACCTATTTAATAAACCGTCTTACAGGTGAGTTTAATCAATTACCGGATAAGGTCAATATCGAAATATTGATTGATATTGATCAATTTGACTTATCTCTATGCAAAATTATATATCTATATAATCCCATATATTTTGTATAAAAACAGAAAACAGTCAAAAACTTGGTATAAGGTATTAGATACATAACTCCGACCTAAAGGGAAGAATATTTTCAATTATACATTACTTTAG
>WJIN01000344.1 GCA_014730295.1 Promethearchaeota archaeon
ATCTCCGTTTTTCCATAGTGCAAAAAAGGATTTATAGTTCCCGTCTAAATTTCGCAACACCATTTGGAGAACTTTAGAATACACCCACCTGTATTCCGGATATTTACGCTTGATTTGAGGTAATTTGTTTTGTTGCCTGGTGTAGCTGATATAGTTCCGCTCATTTTTTGGGAATTCTTTTTGTTCTTTCCAATTGGTAATGCGATCCGAAAGTGCGAAATTATACATCAAACGACATTTCTCCGAGAGAGCCCACAATACATTCATTTGCTCGTTCGTGGGATATATCCGAATTTTCTGGGTTAATTGCATGTCTATTCTCCTCGCACGTTTATATATATATACTAGGTTATAAGGTAGGTTTTTAAAAATAGGGTGTGCTTTAATTTAGTGATTTATAATGCGTGTCCTCTCAACCACACTATAAAAAATGTGGATGCTCCGCGAAATTCATCCCCTCCATAAATGGAGGGGACTTCTTTCGCAATCATTAAAAATTGATTTTTTTTTTTTAATTTTCAAGAGATTTCTAAAGCACAAATTATTTTGTTGGGTAATAGTAAGAGTCTATTTAATATCTATATTCTCATTTTATAAATAAACAAGAATTCAATAAATCCCAAATATTCAAAACTTTCTGTTAATTAATATCAATTTTAGTAGATTATGATCAAATTTACGAAATATTAAAAAAAAAGTAATAAAAAATGATAACTCCTCTATTTCAGAATTATTCAAGATTTTATTGATTTCAAGTCGTTTTTTTCTTTGGAATTTTTTTTTTCTTTAAGTAGATTCTAGTGGCTCCTGTTATTCCAAGTCCTAGACTTATGCCCCCTATTATTATTCCACCTAATTGAATCGAGTTTGCCAAACTTATTGAATCGGTAGGTAAATTATATCGATATTGAGCTAAGTGAGGCATCACATTTTGTTGAAAACTAGGAATCCACTGAAGGAGTAAATTCATACTTTTATTGTTTAAGTTATTTTCGTCCTTTAATTCAGAGTAAATCTCCTTATCTCCATCAACCGCTTTTAACCATTTTGAAACGCCTGATTTAGATACCAATGAAAATTTACTGGATGTGTTCCATAATGCTAATGCAGATTGCAATGACATATTAGTTGGATTAGGAATTCCCACTTCAAATCCATATATTTGTTTATTCCCAAGAGGTAGTGGAAAACCCTCTCCATAAGTTTTATCTCCAAATATAGTTCCATTTGCCCACTGCTCTAATAATATTTCAAATGCTAATTCATCATAGATAAGTTTCGGTAAGGTCACATTATAAAATGAGCCGTGATCCCATCCTCCTCCATCGCCCCATAACCAATCAAGCAATAAATCTGCATCTGTTTCATTGAATCCCCAATCGTGTTCCCCATAAGTTTCATTTTCATTCCAATCACCATCTGCATATCCAGGATATTTAGAAAACTCTTCGATAAGTTCATGTTTTACTGAATTATTAGAATAAGCCTTAAACCATTTAATTATTCCCGATTCATTCAATAAGGAATATTTATTAGAAATATTCCATAATTGAAGTGCAGCTTGCATGGGAATCCCAGAAGTTCTTCCCGGCCCTCCCGGCTCAAGACCTTGGGTATTTTCTGGAATATTTGGCTCAGATACATGAAAATCTGCTCCATTATCATATGAACGACATTTTGCCCACTGTTCAATATAACTATAATAAGCAATCTCTTCGTATGAAATATTATAACCGTTCCAATCTCGAGGGCGATATAGGGGAAAATCACTATATAAGTTTGTACTATTGTCATTGAAATCGGAAATGAATAATTTAAGCGTTTCTTTTACGAAATAGTTGGTAAAATAGAATCTAAAGATTTCTAATTTATTATAATAGAAATTATTGTATAAAAACTTCTCATAGGGATTGGATAGATTATATCCGGTTGGACCCGTCATATAATCAATCTGGGTTTCATTAGCATCTTCAATAAGTTCCATTATCTCTAATATCCCAAATCCTCTGTCGTGATTAAGATCTATTAAATTGACTGCGTGAGTTAGATTTTCAGGAGGCCAATTATCAGATCCTACTCTCTCAAAAGTGTCCTCATATATTCCGGGTAATCGTTCACCCCACCATCCACTTCTATAAACACCAAATTTCAAACGATCTAACGCTCCCCAATTATCTACTCCCGTAGTGGAATTATATGCAGTAAAATTTAACTCGGCACCATACCACTCAGCTATACCTAAAATAGTTGGATACCCAACGGCTGATGTTAAACCACCAAAACTTAACCCGGGCGACCCCAGATGTGTTCCATTCGGCCAATCCCAAAAAATGGGATTAAATAATCCTCCAAATAGCTCATCTACAGTATGAATTTGTCCCATAAGAAATGTGGCATTAACTCCAGGCTTTGAGGCTTCGATTCCTTTTTCTCTCATTAAATTGAATGTTACTGATAAAGCTTTTGGCCCGATATCATGCACGGAATTTTTAATAATAGGAATCCCTTCCTCCTTAATTCCTAGCAATCCATCATCCAAAGATTTGTTAGTTAAATCCGTTATAAAATTATTTAGCAGAATACCACCGATTATTGAAAATCCTCCAAAAAATAAACATAATGCTGTTGCCATCGCCATTCTTTTTGACATTTTTAAAATCAAGTTTGTTGTATATTTTGAAAAATATTGGTGATCATTAATTATCAGATCATATAGAAATTAAATTGTTTTTTAGAATATATAAATCTTTGGCTATATTGTGTCTTTAGAAGATAAAATTAATTATAATGAAAATTAAAACACTATTTTTAAGAAATAATAAATTCCAATGATTCTCTCTTTAGCTCACTTAAATCTAACCTTTTTTTACTAAATTTATTATGTAAAATCTATAAGAACAAAAAGAATAGATTCAGTAATTTAAAAAGTAGAATTTAAGATTATTTAAAAATAAATTAAAAAAAATTAGAATATGTGTTAATAATGTCTAAAAAACCTGAATTACTTAAAGAATTTCTTGAGATTCCTCTCTCAAGAGCGATATTTGAAAGGTGTTCCAGACGTTTTGGTTTACAAATGGAAATTCCTTTGGGATTATTAAAATATCAATCTAAATCCAATGCAATTCATCTTTCTGAATTTGAGGAAAGTTTGCTAATTGCTACTGGGACGGGAGTGAAAGGGTGGAGTTTTAGAATCCCACACGGTCCAGCAAAGCCAAAAGCTCATGCGGATCATTTCGTTCGATTAACAGGGCGTACATTACCTACTGCTGCGGAAATTGGGGCTCCCGTATTGTTCTATACAAATGATGATGGGATTTATTTAACGATTACTCGCGATGTTGATTCATCGCCGTTCTCGGGCTTAGACACTAAAGAAGAGATTTCTGAATGGATTTGGGCTGATATAATTTAGAAATATTATTTATATCATAGTTCATTTTGGATTAACTTTGCTTTTCTGTTGGTTCGATTACAAAAAGTACAAATTATAGTGATCGTGAGTTTTCTGAATTCAGATATATTCCTTTCTTTTTAGAAAACAATTTATACAATATATCATACTGAAATATATTCTTACTATTAAAACC
>WJIN01000345.1 GCA_014730295.1 Promethearchaeota archaeon
ATATCTAACATGGGCTTTGGAGAAATTAATAAATGAACGTGATCCATACCCCATTCGATTTCCACCACTTTTACCTCAAAGTTCTCTGATAGTTCAATAATCTTTGTTTTTAGAGCCTCAATAATACCAATCCCCTCTATAATATAAACGCGGGTTGACGGGATTTTACTCCAGAAATTACGTGAACCATGAGAGAATAGACTCCATGAGCATCTTTTCGATATTCCATTATATTTTGATCAAGTAGAGAGGATAAAAAGGATAAAAGTTATTGAGTTTAGTGATTTTTAAACACATTCATCCACGCCCTAAAGGACGTAGCTTTCTGAGTAAAAAACGGTAAATTCAAATATCTATGATCTCTTAATCTTGACGATATAAATAACAGCTAAAAATATATCCTGTTATGATTTATACCTTCTTCTTTACATCCTTTTTTCTTAGCAGAAATCTTATCTAAATGACTCATTATTCTTTCGGGTTAATTTATTTTTCCTTTATCATCAATTTGAATACTCAACGAATAAATATACTTAACATCGTCATTAATGATAAATATTATGAGGTTGAGTGAAACTAAAATATTATTAATAAAAAAAATTAGAAATAAAACATGAAAGTATGATTACACCATTGTAATCTGGTTGGTGTCTTCGTTCAGATTGATGATCCCTTTTACCGCTAACTGTTTAATCGTTCTGACAGCCATGATAGGTGGCACATCGAGCTGTTTTTTGAGATCGTCCATATTTGCTTGACCGCCTTCGGACATGATACTGGCAAGGATATCCACTTCAGGGATATTTTCATCAGAGTTTTCAATCAAGAATGAACTGAAAAAATGCTCCTTTTTCACCTTATCGAGTTTTTTCTCCAATTCCTCCATTTTTTCCTCGGAGTAGCTGGATTTCAGTTCTTTTTCCTTTTGCTCGTTGTCAAGTTTCTTTTGATCTAGTTCTGCTTTTTGCTGCTCTTTTTCTTGAATTTTTTCATTGACAGAGTTCAAATTTGAGGTTAAAGTCTGTAATTCAAATTCAGGCTTTTTAAGTTCATTTGTATTGCGTTCCAAAGTACTTTTTAAGTCAAGAATTTTTGCATTTAACTCCTCCTTTTTCGCTTTCAAATCTCCGATTTGCTTATCCAACTCATTTGATTCGGTTTTCAATTCAGTTAGCTCGGAATTTTGCTGACGAATGGTCTCAGCCAGCTTCTCAACCTCTTCTTGCTCCGCTTTCATATTCTTCCAGATGTTGCTTACATTCTGGATAATCTCATCAAAATTTTTCTGCAAGGAGCGTTGGTAGGTATCAAACACATTCTCGAACTGTTCGATTAAGCTTAAAATTTCCTTGGGAGAACTCATTTAAAATCAACCTCCTCTAATAGTTTAACAGTTCCAGCTTCCTCATTGTATTCAATGGGTCCATTCTGTTGAACCATCTTTTTCAAGATTTTATCGGCTTTATCTTCTCTTAAGTCTATCGCGACAAGAATATTTTTCAAGTCTAAAGCTGCGTCCTTTTGGAGTGCTTTTATCAGTTTAATCTGATCAGATTGAATGTAGTCTTTCTGAATTAACAAATTCATTGCTTCGACTCGGTTTTCGTAATTCTCTACGAATGCTTGTCGGTTGAGATATGTATCTTCGAGCTCACTTTGTAATTTGGTGATTTTTTCATCAAATTTATCTTGTTCAATTTTCAGTTCTGCGATTGTTTCTTCCAGTTCTTTTAGGCGCTCGCTCCTCGAATTATATTCATTGGTTTTACTCTTGATTTCTTCACGAACTTCTGTGAGTTTATTTTGGACTTGTTGGATCTTATCCAAATATTCTTGACGTTTGGCATTAAGATCGTCGATATCTTCATTTAATTTAACAATATCTCGCTTGTTTTGGGTTATTTTATTTTTCAACGAGGTTATTTCATCGGAGTTTGATTCAATCGTGTTCAAATCGGCTGTTTTTTCCGCTTCAAATGCTTCTACCGTTTCCAATAACTTATTAGGTTGGTCTGTTAACTTGGGAATCGAATCTGAGTTGATACCATTTATTTCATCTACTAATAAGAGAATTTTCTTAATAGCGGTTTTTGAATCAGTTATATTTCCACTCATTTTTTTTGGATCTTGTTAATTTTCTATATTAATAATTTTATGGTGATTAGGATATAAAACATTTAGTGCATAAGGTAAATATTTGTTCAGTTTTAAAATTTTGATATAGTATATATGTTTGTGGGAATAGATTATGGGTTAGAGTCTACAAGTCTTCCGTAATATTGTTTAGAATTCGTTTTTTATCAAGTTTCCCAACAATGAGCCCTCGCCGTTTAATAACGGTGTTCAGGTTGTTAATCAATGCGTCCGCGAAATAGTTAAAAGAGAATGTAAAACTATTGTTTATTTCATAATATTGCTTTAAAAACTCGTTCATCAACTCAATTTTATGATACGGCTCGTCTAATTCAAATAAACCAGGGTTTGTATCAAGAAGAGAACAACAAATCCATGCAAGATCATCTATATGGTTTCCTTCATACGACTCCTCAAAATCCAGACCATAGACGGTTTTACTGTCCCTACAAATGATAAAATCTCGGAGACGTGTATCGCCTTTGTTAAGTACGATTGTTTTCTTAAAATCTTGGTGAACAATAATATTGTGTTTGTGAAGGTCAGCGAGCCATTTGGCAAGCATATCTATACTTTTAATAATTTTTTTGCGTATTTCAGGTTCAAGCTCAGCTAATTCATTTATCTTATTTAGGGGCTCATTTATAATATCGCATAAATTAATTCCATCTATTTTCTCAAGTAAAAGGAAAGGTTTTTCATAAGAGATTACAGATGGTATTACAAGCCCTTGCTTATGTAAGTGTGAAAGAGTAGAATATTCGTTATCCGCATTTTTGGTTCGATAATATTTTAAAATATAGTTTTTCTGCGGTTCATCTAAAGAAGATTTCATAGAGAGATCAAAAACTAGATTCTTCTTACTTTTCAGGCGCTCAACCGAAATATTGTCGAGATCTCCAATAATTTTGGATATGTTTTCGGGGAGATTCAAAAAAACCATTTTATATCTATGCTCGATGTCCATTTGTATCAGATGTTCACTAAATACTATAACTCTATTTTTAAGATATAAGAATTGAAATTTTTATATATGCTTATTTATAAAATTATGAGGCACTTAGGTGAACATGTTCGAAATTAGGATTATAAATGGACAAACTTTATTTTAAGATGTAAATAGATTAAAAAGAGAAAAATAGATCAAAATAAAAAAATGAAGAGAGATAACGCATTTTATAAATTGGGAGTGTTGTATGGCTCAGATCCAGATACATTAGACTTGACCAAGAAATTTGTAGGACATTTAGTCAACGATGATGAATTTTGTACGGCGTGCGAAGAATTAGAACAAAAAGTAAAATGCGATGAATGTAGGAAAGGTCTGGAGAGCTTTTCAAATAATATTTTCTATTATAAACAAATAGGACAAAATCTCCCGCAATTTATAGATGATCCCGTTCAATATCTACCTAAGGATCTCCCTCCCTTAGATTATTTAATGGTAATTGGGATCCATGAAGATTTATTAGCTGGCCTACCCGAGTTACTAAAGGATTCAAATATAAAAGGTGTTATCGTGCCAATCGAAGACCCAAAATGGGTTCCTCCAGGATTACAAAAGCAAGTATTGGAGGCATTTGAAGAGGTCGGAATCCAAGCGGCATTTCCTAAACCTTTCTGCTCACTCAACACAGTGGAAGATCAATATAATAAACCCGGATTTAATCTAACTTATGAACACGACCATATAGATAAATTTGTTGATTACTTCCAAATTGGAAAGCCAATGGTCTCCTTTAAACTAGATAAAAGCGGAAAAGCTATAGAGGATGCGTGTGTAATTAGGAGCGCGCCTTGTGGATCTACGTATTATATAGTCCAAAAATTAAAAGGAAAGTATTTCATAAATGGAAAAGCAAATAAGAAATCATTGAATGAGATGATTAGCTCAGCTCACCATGCATATCCTTGTAATGCTTCAATGGACCAGGACCCGATTTTAAGAGATTCAGTCCTTCACGTAGGAGGATATTTGATTCGAAATGCCATCAGAAAAGAGTTAGACCTCAAAGAGGAAGAAGGACCGAAATTAAAATACGTCATCAAGTAAATATATCCCTAATATCAAATTCTCGAGAAATTATTTTTCAATTGGTTTATAATTTAAAATATTTCACACTTCCCTGCCGTTCTTGAAATATTAAACTCTTAAATAATATTATAGATAATAAAAAGAGCATTTTATAATCTTAAAAAGCTAAATAACACAGAGAAAATGAGTAAAGGATCACCTTCTTGTTCAAAATGTTCAGCTTATGAGCTAGATCATCATCACCATGAAGAATCATTTTTTGATGAATATTTTTGGTATTTTATTGGCTTTTCAGCTATATTCATATTAGGCTCGATTTTAATCGAGTATTTCGGGGATTTTCTCATTTTAAGCCAAGTTTTGGCAATTATCTCAATCCTTCTTTCCAGCTATGAAGTGATAAAAGAAACTATAATAAATATTAGGGAAAAGCGCATTACCGCCAATTTACTGATGGTGATCGCAGCTATTGCTTCCTTTTTCATCTTTCATGGACAAGAAGGCGCCACAGCAATCTTATTGTATGCCATAGCCGAACATTTAGAAGAACTTACCACTGAAAAATCTAGGAACGCGATTAAAGATTTATTGGAACTGGCACCTGATGAAGCGTTAGTAAAGAGGGCTGGTGGATATCTAAACATTCCCTCTGAAGAAGTTAAAAAAGATGATATCATTGGAATAAAACCCGCCATGAAAGTCCCCCTTGATGGAATTATCGAAAAAGGTGAATCCTATTTTGATGAGAGCGCAATTACCGGAGAATCTATTCCTATTTTTAAAGAGAAAGGAGAGGAGGTATATGCGGGAAGTATAAATTCGGAAAGTTTTGTCGATGTAAGAGTAACGCGTGAAAGTGATGATACTGTGATTGCTCAAATTGCCAAGACTATCGAATATGCCCAGCAAAATAAAAGTCGAAAAGAAAAATTTATTGAAAAATTTGCCCGGTATTATACTCCCTCTATACTCATAACGTCCCTATTAGTAATGCTGATTCCAACTCTAATATTTAACCTTAATTTTACAGATTGGTTTTATCGAGGCTTAATTTTACTAGTGGTGTCGTGTCCGTGTGCGTTGACTCTATCTACTCCCTTAGCAAACGTCGTTTCATTGACAAAACTAGCAAAAGAAGGGATATTAGTAAAGGGAAACCGATTTATTGAACTGGTCAACGATATCGAAACATTCGCGTTTGATAAAACGGGAACACTCACAGAGGGGAAGCTTAAAGTATACGAGATAAAATCTTTCCATGACAAAGATAGGGGAGAGATTTTGAAGATCGCCGCGAGCCTGGAACGATTATCCGAGCATCCTATTGGACAAGCGATAGTTAATTACGCAAAAGAACTACGCACAGATTTCTATGAGGTTGAAGCGTTTGAAATAATAAAGGGGAAAGGAATTAAAGGATATATCAACAATGACGTTTTTTATGTAGGGAGCGAGAAATTTTTCCAAGATTTAAATCTGCACACCCCAGAGAGCGATCTAACCGATATAAAAGAGAATGGCACACTTCCCGTTCTTATCGGAAATGATAAAACACTGCTGGGAATCATAACGATCAGAGATGTATTGAGGGTATCTGCACCTATTCTCATCAACGGACTTAAAGAGCGCGGTTATTCGACTACTATGATTTCTGGGGATACTCAAATGGCGTGTAATACAATTGGAGGGTGTTTAGATATTGATGATGTGAAAGGTAATCTCTTACCAAATCAAAAGATAGAACGGGTAGAATCAATTAAAAAAAACTCTCGTGGAGTAGCGATGGTTGGAGACGGCATTAACGACGCCCCTGCATTGGCCTCAGCCGATTTGGGGATAGCGATTGGAGCTTCTGCAACCGATTTGACATTAGAGACCGCAGATATTGTCATTATGAATGATGATCTTACTAAACTTCTTACTTATATTGATATCACAAAAAAAACCAATAAGATTATAAAGCAAAACATCTGGACGTCAATTCTCGTGAAACTATCATTTGCTTTCCTTACAGTACTTGGATTTATGACATTGTGGTTAGCTGTTGGCATCGGGGATATGGGGGTATCCTTATTCGTCTTATTAAACGGAATGCGAATATTCCGATATAAATCAATATTTCAAGAAATCTCAACAAAAACATTGGAAAATGATGTTAAGACTATAATTTGCGAAAATTGTAAGACAAAAAGAATCCTACCCCAACATCATGGGAGAGATATGATTAAACAAGATGATAAATTAGTCTGCTGGAGACAATTAATCGATCATGACCAATTGGAACCGTGCGAACAGGAATTACCGCTATTTTGCCCCAAATGTAGAGAAAAATTGACAATTCATTAGAAAATTACCGCCTAAAAATATTAAACCGTAGTTTTATTGAATTCTATAACTACTAAGCTTTTTTTAGGAGTTTAAATATTAATTACCTAATCATATCGAAAAGATAATATAATCTCGCGGGAATTGCCAAGTTTGGCCAAAGGCGCTGGACTCAGAATCCAGTCCCGTAGGGGTTCGGGAGTTCAAATCTCCCTTCCCGCATTTAATTTCTCTATTGGGTGAGGCTTAGAGTTATACGATTAGTTTGAAAAGTAAATTATTTTATACAAGATTAATATTAAATGTGCAAGAAACAAATAATACGTAACGATGTCCAATCAAAGAGAAAACAGTGAGAAAGGTCAAATTCCCGAAATAGAGGAAGAAGAACCAATTGTATTCCAATTTAATGATGAACTTCAAGAATTTCAAGAACTACAATTTGATGAGGATTTAGAGCTTTATGAACTGCTTGATTCTGATTTTGTTTTGCTTTTTGTAGATCCCAAGCGATATAGGGTATGGGTGTGGCATGGAAATAATGTTACTACCAGAATGAAATTTATTGCCGCAAAAATCGCTCCGAAAGTCCGAGATGAATTTGGTATCTCTTACAAGATTACTGCTGTGGATGAGGGTGATGAGACAATGGCTTTTAAAATTATGGTGGGTCTTGAGGAGGAAATCGACTACGAAACAATTCAAGAAGGTCCCTCATATGAAGGCACACAAGAAGATCTTGATCTACTCGATTCTCTTTCACGAGAAAAAATTCTATTACTGCTGGAAAAGGCAGGTTTGCCAGAAGGATTTGAAAGAAAAATGGTCATAGTAAAAAACAAGATTTACGGCTACAAAGAATATGATAGAGACTATATGGGAAGCACAATAAAAGAAAAACAATTATTCCCCTTAGAGAAAGATATCGAAGACGGAAGTTATTTAGCTGCAGGTTATATCCCCAGAATGCTATTCTCCTTTAATAATGTGATTCTCACTGAGCTGCTTAAAGAAAAAGATGGAAAAGCAAAAATTATTCAAGAATCTGAATTACAAAAAGAGTTAGATGAAGAAGAACCAAAAAAGAAGAAGAGAGAGATAAGATAATCTATTAAGTTCTATTTTTCAGAATATTTTTCAATTATATAATTCTGTAAAGACCACGCATATTTTTCGAGATTTAAGATAATAATCTCTTGTTGCAACTCCCGAAGATAGGACACGTCTAATTGCTCGAATTTGTGTTTAAATTTTTCTATTAAATCAAAAATATCCACTATGTTTTTCCAATCATTCGCCCATTCTTTATCCTCAATACTTTGGTGGTTTTCTATAAAAAACCCCTCCTATTTTTTAAATATTATTTATGATCATTAAGCTTAAGGAAATTCGTATTTAAAAAACTTTCTCGAATATGCTGATCAAAAATGAAAGAAATTAAAACAGATTAGAAGTAAAAAAAGAGAAATTAATAATTTTGCTCTTTAATGACTACGGTATGAGAAAGATCTTGAAGCACTCTGAATCTATTTTTGAGATCACCTTCGCTTACCAAGAATCCGATAATTAGATCTAAGATTAGGAATAAGGACGGTTTTGCGAGATTATTTACAGCATAATTAACAGGCTTGGCAACCTCTAAAGTATCCTCATCAACAGTGCGTAAATGAAGCGCCATTTTTCCTAACGTTTGTCCTTGATTATAGGCTTCCAAAATCCAGAAATATAGGAATCCAATACCCCAATCAAACAGATTTCGATTAAAGATTTGGCGTGCATCTAACAGATAACCTACGGGATCTACCAGTAATAGAGGTAAATTAATTAAAGAGAGTATAATTTCAGAAATTATTCTTAAAATAATAAAATCGATGATAAACGCTGCGAAGCGTTCCCAAAAACCGCCATATTCGGGCTGCAATTTGACAGCAGGTTCCACCTTTCGTTCAATTCTCATGGGAGATGGGCTCTCTTGGGATTCCCTCGCCTTCAAATCTGCTCCACAAGTTTTACAGAACTTTTGGTCAGGGTCTTCAATCTCCGAACCACATTTCGGGCAGTACTTTAATGGACTCATTTTTTAGAAATATTTTCCGCTATTCTTATTATTTAATGAAATTTTTTCCGTTTAAAGATTTTTGTGCATTTAAAAATACATCTGAAATTAATACTTTTAGTTCTAGAAAAAAATTTAAAGAAAAGGTTCTTTTTCTTTAATAACTATGAAACATAAAATAATTCCAAAAAAATCAATTATTAATATTATTATTGGGATTATTTAATTTCATAAAAGAAATTTTAAACTCCTTTTCGACTTTCTTTTGTGTTCGATTCTTATCGTTTAAAATTTCTTCATCATATACATCAAACAAATAAATTAAATAAAGGAAACCATGGAAAAAAAAACCGCATATATCTATGATACAACATTACGGGAAGGATGTCAAAAAACTGGGATTGCCTTCTCAATGGAAGATAAATTACGTATTCTGGAAAGAATCATTAATGATCTTGGTATCTCGATGATCGAAGCTGGCTGGCCGGGGTCTAATCCGAAAGATATCGAATTTTTTCAAAGAATCAACCAAAAGGAATTTACTAACGTGAAAATTTTTCCGTTTGGGTCCACGAGAAGGAAAAATTCTAAAGTAGAAGAAGACAGAAGTATAAAGGCTATCATCGAAACGGGAACAAGCTATGCAACCATATTTGGAAAAACGTGGGATTTGCATGTCAAAGATGCTCTGGAAACAACCTTGGAGGAAAACCTTAATATGATTTCTGATACGATTTCCTATTTAATAAAAAACGGAATTGAGGTTATGTTTGATGCAGAACACTTTTTTGATGGATATAAGAACAATAAAGAGTATGCGATAAAATGTTTAAAAGCTGCCAGAGACGCGGGAGCTAAGTGGATTGTACTATGCGATACGAACGGGGGGATTTTGCCTTATGAATTACGAGAGATTGTGAACGATGTTAAGGAGAAGATAAAAAACATTGTCCTTGGGATTCATGCTCATAATGATTCTGGACTTGCGAATGCAATCGCTCTCGAAGCTTGGAGAGAAGGCGTCGATTTAATCCAAGGAACGATGAACGGTTTTGGAGAGCGCTGTGGTAATACAGATCTAACTGCGATAATTCCTATTCTTAAATTAAAAATGGATGTTGATTGTATTGAGGAGAATAAACTCAAAAATCTTACAGAGGTATCCCATTTTGTCTATGAGATGGCAAATCTTCCCGGTCAACCTGACCAACCCTTTGTGGGAAAAAATGCTTTCTCACATAAAGGCGGAATCCACATCTCCGCGATGTTAAAAAACTTAAAAACTTACGAACATATCAATCCCGAATTAATTGGTAATAATAGAAATATTAAGGTTTCTGAATTAGCAGGAAAAAGCTCAATCCTCCATATGGCTGAAAAATTCAATATTCCACTTACAGAGACTAATCCTAAGGTAAATGCGATTTTGAGGGTCATCAAAGAAAAGGAAAATCAAGGGTATTCTTTTGAAGGCGCAGAAGGGACATTAGAAATTTTAATGAGAGGGATGGATATGAATATTCAAGACCCGAATTATTACCGTAAAAAATTCTTTGAATTAGAAGGATTTCGAGTATTAACGGAAATGTATAAAGATAATTTAATTTCCGAGGCGACAATCAAAGTTAAGGTGGAAGGACAAGAATATCATACCGCAGCAGAAGGGAACGGGCCCGTGAATGCCCTGGATAATGCTCTGAAAAAGGCGCTAGTATATTTCTACCCGAGCATCAAGGAGATAAAATTGAGCGATTTCAAGGTAAGAATTATTAATCAAGCGGGTACTGCATCAAAAGTCCGAGTGTTGGCTGAAACCTATGATAAACAAGACTCGTGGGGTACCATTGGAGCTCATGGAAATATCATCGTAGCGTCTTGGGACGCATTGGTGGATTCTTATATCTATAAATTACTGAAAAATAAGGAAAATTGGTAATGGTCCTTTTCTGAAATTTGATGATTCTTATAAGAAAAGCTGAAAGTTTTCCTCAATTATTCTATCCGCATCTTCAAAATCGGAGACATTTATAATCCTGTTAATATCTAAAAGTTCAGAAAGTTCTTTTTCATATCGTTTTTCGAACTCTCGAGTTAAATCCCGCATATTTTTTTCTATAAGTGAATTCCTTTGATTAGTAATAACGAGTACTGCGAAACCATACTCATTATTATAGTTTACGACAATTTCGGCGTTTTTTGTTTGTAATACATCAATCTGATCGTCTTTATTTATAAATTCAGAGAGAATATGATTGAGTCCAATTAGGATATTGCCCCAAATAGAGGAGTCACCTTCCTCTGGAACAGATTTTTCAAATTGGTAAGAATACAACAATACTCCCGATTTATGATACATATTTATAAAATAGATCTTATTAGTTAAGGCAATAAACATTTTTGGATAATATATTGCCATATAACATTTCATACCGAAAGAGGTCCAAAAGAGAAGAATAAAGGTATAAATTAAAAGCCATGAATTAAAAAGGATGGAAAGACAATAAATAAAAATCGAAACTGATAATACACCAACATATACCATCAATCTATAGAAAAAATAAGTATAATCCGTAACTTTCCATATTTGAAATGTTTTATAATAGATATACAAAAGTCCATAGATATTTAATATTATAATTAATCCTTTTGGGAGGATTGATAAGGTATACTTAATTTGAGGAAGAATACTTATTTCAATATCTATAGATTGAGGAGTATTTAAAATTCCTATTAAAAGACTAAGTAGAATAATGAATACTAAAAAAATATAGACAGGAAAATGACCAAATTTTCTTAAAAAACTGAATGCGATACAATAAATTAATAGTGAAATACATTCAAAAATCATGGTTAAATAAAATAGGAATAGATTTACTGGTTCTGAAAAGAATAGCTGCGTAGAGAGAAAGAAAAACAAAGAAAATACTATTCCAATAAAACTGACGGAAAGAAAGTTTAAATATGGAATTGTATTGATACCATATTTATCTCGATTTATAATAATATAGATCAATGTAATGAAACTTATCGAGATAGATATAAGTAATCCAATAGAGAATAAAATCACTACACCATTAGACATCTTTTAAATATTCTTAAACTCTTGATTGTTTATATATATTTTTACAGAAAGTTATTTTTTTATGAAAATCCTTACTTTGTGAGATTTAAACCTGTTTCATTAAACTTATACGGTGAGATATGGTTTAAAATATCGTTCTATTATTTTTTTTGAATTTTTAAATTCCGAAACATCTATTAATTGAGCTTGTTTATTGATGTCTTCCAATATTTGTGCATTATGTTCAATAAAGTCCTTCATAAACAAGTTTACGGCTTTCTCCACTATTTTATTGCGATGGCTAACAATCACCAAGATTGCATAGCCATACTTATTATCATATTCAAATATAATATCTCTTTCTTTCATTTTAATAATATTTAATTTGCTTTTTTTATTGATAAAATTCGAAAGAATGTGATTAATGCCTATTAATATAGAGCCTTTTAATAACGAATCGTCAATTTCTTTATTTTCCTCGAAATTATATGAGAACAACAATACTCCAGATCTGTGAAAGATTACAAAATCATAGATTTTATTTGTTACCACCACAAATAAATCAAATTCCTTAATGGTTATGAAGACTGATACACCTAAAAAACTTAAGAATAGAAGTGAAAACAAAAATCGTAAATATGTAGAAGGAAATGTCAAGAAAACTAGATATATTAAAGAATTGATGGAAAAGTGAAATAGAATAATATTGACGAGATTAGTGGTTTTTTTAAAACTTATGTTTGAGGCTCCTCTCATCTGACCTAAAATCGTGGTAATGATGACTGAGAGATAGAAAAAGATTAACAGGAAAAAGAAAAAATTGTTATTGAGAGTGAAAAGATATTGTCCCTGGGTCATATTAATATCAAACCAATTCCCAACAATCAAATAACTCGCAATAATCCCTCCTAAAAAAGAATAGATAAATGCGGGCAAAAATTTTGCATAATTTTTAAATAATACATAAATATGAATTGAACTGAGAAATCCAACCTTAAAAATTCTTAGCATTATTGAAACCTTCCAGAAAATATTTACAGCCCAGAGTGGAAACATGTTTATGAAAGATAAATTCAAAAAGATGAAAAAAAAAGTCTCTGCACATAAATATAACGAAATAAATATTTTTCCAGTAGTGTCAATTACATATTTTTCTCTATTTTGTATGAGATAAACTAACCCAATGATCGAAAAGACGCAAGCTACGGAGATTAAAACAATACTTAATATCATTGAACTTTTTACCTCACCAAATTGTATTTTTGGAAAAAAATATTCTTAGACAAAGATAATATGTTCCTATATATATTAAAAATATTCTATTCCTCGATTGGATGAGTCGCTAGATCAAATATTAGTTAAAGAACTATTTATTCTTTATTATGTAAAATGAGAGAAAAATTAATAGATTAATTGTTTATTTCAGAATTAACTCGATCTCTCTAAATTAAATATTATGAAAAAACTGTTAATCATAAAAAACTAACTACTATATCAATCATAATTACAATAAATAACCGCTCCTGATGATGAATATACGCGAAGCGATCAATTACTTATGTGAGGAAGAGAATATTCCTAAAATCATTAGATATTATCAAAAATCCTCTAATATAAAGGATTGTGAAGTAAACATTCCGCTCATTGAAAGAATTATACACAATCTATATTCCTCTGAAACAGGATTAGTTATAAATGATAAACCTTTTGATATTGGGTTAATCTATAAGAAAGAAGTCTCGTATTCTAAAAGAAAAAAGCTGGGGGAGATCTATACTCCTCAAAAAGTTGTTGAATTTATTTTAGATGAGTGTGGATTCCAGCCGAATAAAAATATAGAAAATCAAAACCTGATAGATCTCAGTTGTGGTTCGGGAAGTTTTCTAATAACTGCGATACAAAGAAAAATCACTTTTTATCTGAAACGCTTCAACAAAAAAGCAATTTCAGAATTAAGGTTATCTGAAGCACAACAGATTATTCACGATATAAAAGATAATATTTATGGAATTGACATTAACCCAACCGCGTGTATCATAGCCCAAATAAATTTCCATATACAATTATTTAAGTTATATAAACAGATATTAATAGATTCGAATGATTTCAAACCACCACAATATAATATTTACAATTTGAATAGTCTCAGAGTAATAACTGATAATTTTTTTGATCTTCCAAGGGAATTTGACTATGTAGTTGGAAATCCTCCTTACCTATTTATTAGAAATATTCCGAAAAATCATAAGAACATCATTCAGTCTAATAAATTCATGACTAATACAGGACAATATGATTACTTTCAAATTTTTTTAGAGCTGGGGATTAAATTTTTACGAGATGGCGGAAAATTGGGATATATCATTCCTGATTCATTATTAGCACTTTCGAATAGGCGTATAATACGGAAATTAATATATGAAACCTCGAAAATAGAAAAGATCCACGTTGTCGGTCCCCAATTTGAAAATAGTATAGTTTCGAATATAATACTGATTCTTATAAGGGAAAAAAATGAGCAATCTCGACAAAACAATTTTGTTCAAGTAGCATTTCATAATTCTGCTTCAAAAAAAACTAATAATATAGTTCAAAAACAGATACAGAAGTGGAATTATCGGTTTCTAATTAACTTAAACCAAAAGGATATCGATATTATTGACTACCTTAATAATAAATTTTATTCCTTAGGATTAATCACTTCAAAAAAGGACTATCAGATATTATTAAATAGAGGGGTTGAACTTACAAAAGAGGGACAAATTTTTTATTGTCAGAGTTGCGACAAATATTATCCCATTCCAAATGGGAAGCGCATTTGCAATTTTTGTGGAACTCAATTTAATAAAAATTCAATAGAAGATATTATTCTTGATGAAATTCCAGAATCAGCAGATAAAAAAGACTATTTGCCCTACATATACTCTATGAAACGATATAAAATTACTCAATATAAATATATTAATATAAAAAAAAAGGGAATTCAGTATAAGAATCTCGAGGATTACAAGGGGAGGATCATTATACGTCAAATCAGTCAGGATGGACTTATTTGTGGCGCATATGATCCTAATATCTCCTTATGTTCTCAAAGCTTCTATAATTTAAAGATTATCAAGTCCGCGTTATCTGAATTTAATAATTTTTATCTGCTCGGATTGATCAATTCTTTTCTCTTATCTTATTATTTTTTAAAATCATTTGGCTCCTATAAACAATTATTTCCACGCATCTTAATTGAAAAAATTCGGACCTTACCTATCAAGATACCCGAAAATCAAGAAGAAAGAGCAATAGCTCAAAATATAATTAAAAATGTCCAAAATCTTCTTGGTGACACTCAAACAGATTTGAAGAATTTATCTTTAATTCAACATAAAATTAATCATTTTGTCTATTCTCTTTATGGATTGGAAGATCATCACTCAAGATATATTGATAAAGCAATAAAATAGAAACACCGAAAAAAGAAAATATCTTTTATTATTTAGCATTAAAAACCCTTAATTATAGCTATTATTCAAAGGATTTGTATTACTTATGGTTAATACTCCGAAAGAACGAATTTTAGATACATTGTCCGGTAAAAAAGTAGATCAAATCGTATTTAGCCCGCGTATTTACTACTGGTATAATGAGAACAAGGTGTTTTTTAAGAGTAAAAAGGTCGGGCAAAAAAAACATGTCCCAGAGAAGTATGATGGAAAATCTCAGCAAGAAATCTATAATATGCTTAATGCAAGTCCAAGATATGTCTTTGAAACCTATTTCATTTCACTTTTCGACACAATTATAGATTCAGACTCAGGTGTTGAAATTCAAAACAGACGAGGGAAAGATAAAAATGAAATTATTAAAATATTCAAAACTCCTAAAGGAGAGCTTACCAGTAAAATTAGACATTTCCACATCCAAGAGTATCCCGTTAAATCCATGGATGACATTGATATTATGAAAATGGTTCTGGATAATTCCACATTTCAGTTTAATCATAAAAACTACGAAAAAGCAAAGGAAATAATGGGAGACACCGGAGTTGTAAGCGAATATATCCCCCGGTCCCCCTATATGCGTTTAGTCGTTGACTATATGGGATTTGTCAAGACAATTTTACTTTTAAGGAAGCATCCAACTGAAATTGAAGAATTTATGAATTTTATTGACTCTTGGAATGATCAGGTTTTTGATGCGGTGAATAAGAGCCCGTTGAAGATAATAAATTTTGGGGAAAATATTGATGCGAATCTTTCTCCGCCTCCGTATTTCAAAAAATATTTAGTTCCATATTATAACAAAAGAGTAAAAGAGCTTCATAAAGCGGGAATAATGAGCCATATTCATATGGACGGTTCTTTAAAAGACTTGCTACCGTTTCTGGAAGATCTTCCGTTTGATGGATTGGAAGCCTTAACTGCTAAGCCTCAAGGAGACGTGACTTTGGAAGAACTGAAGGACTCTATTGGATCGAAAATTTTGCTTGATGGCGTCCCTTCAATCTTGTTTTTGAATGAATATTCCGATAAACAGATCTTAGATTATACCAAAAAAGTTCTCGATCTCTTCTCACCTCACTTAATATTAGGAGTTTCTGATGAATTTCCGCCAAACGGAAATATCAAAAAACTTGAAATGATTTCAAAAGTAATACAAGATTATACCAGAGAATCCGGACACCTTTATTGAAGAATATTTGTTTTGAGAATGAGTATTAGATTTAATAATATTGGATATTGGAGTTTTTTGTTAAATAAAATTAGATAGATGATAATATAAGTTCATTAGATTTGAGTTAATTATCTATTAAAATAAAAAACCGATAAAAATCATAAAGAATTATAGTTAGTATAATTATTATCTTTATGGACGCGAAAAAAATGGATCGAACTGCTCAAATTAATAGGGAAACAAAAGAGACCCAAATTGTCATAGAGATCACCCTTGATGGTTCGGGAGAGAGTGAGATTGATACAACTTATAAATTTATGGATCATATGCTCACACTTTTAGCAAAGCATTCTCAGATAGATTTAAAAGTCAAAGCAAATGGAGATTTAACTCATCATATTATAGAGGACATTGGAATTAGTCTTGGACAAGGTATTCTTAAAGCATTAGGAGACAAAAAGGGAATAAATCGATATGGTACGGCATATGTTCCAATGGACGAATCTTTAGCAAGATGTGTAATCGATTTCAGTGGGCGTAAAGCTTTAGATTTGGATCTCCAATTAAATGAATGTGATATCGAAGATGTAGCAGTAGAAGATGTGTATCATTTTTTCAATTCTTTCGCAGAAAACGCAAAGATGAATTTACATCTTCATGTCCTCTATGGGATGGATCAACACCATAAAGTGGAAGCCGCTTTTAAATCGTTGGCAAGAGCCATAAAAGAAGCAAAAAAAATAGTTTCAGATGAGATTCCATCAACCAAAGGATCGCTTTAAATCAACTTTTATTATGACAATCCGAATATTATATTAATAATGATATATTTACCCATCGGAGTCAAATCTATGAATAATATCGACGAACTTCAATTGACTTATATCCCATCAGAGTATTGGAATGACGAAAGGAGCGAATTTATTTTAACTGATGGAAGTAAAACCATTCCATCTGAAGCAAGTTTTTTTATATTATGGCAATCAAATGGCAATTCTGTAAACGAGTTAGAAAAAAGTATAGGTCAATGTTTCTCTGAGATCCCATTAGACAAACTGCTTAACTGTCAAATTAATCTAGCTTTTATTCCAGGAAAAAACCAAAATGAACACCACTTTCTGATAAGAAAAGTAGATGCAAAAATACTTCCATTACTACCCGCTTCAAAACTATTACATCAGTTGCAGATCTTCGAGAAAGATGATTCAAAATTAGAATTTTATTATTCCGATTCGATTAGAAGTTGGGCATTAATAACCAAATTGATCTTTGAACTGCTAAATAGAGGAAATTTTGTTCCGATTTTAGAAAAGAAAACAGAAAAAAGTTTTAAAGGTCATTGGAGGTTAATTCTCAAAGATAACTATGATCACGAGCGCTATCAAAAGATTTTACAATACGCACCATATTTTGCATATAATATTCCAGGTAATTTTATTAAAAATTCCACCTCTGAACCGAAAGATATTTATACAGAAAATTTATGGCATCCAACCTATCTTTTTTCGGATTATATTGACACGGTTGGAGATTTATTAATCCGATCCATGTTAAAAAAAGCGAAATTCAGAGAACTTTCTCAGTTTTATAATATAGATAAAATGAAAGAAAAGCGTAGAGAATATGGTTTAAGCTGGGATTATAAGTTTCTAAAAAGTCTATTTAAAGATGAAAATAATTTTGCCATAGTGCAGTTTCATGAAACAATCGTTCCGAAATTAATAAAAAATTGGGTAAATATTGCTCAAACTTCCACCCTGAAGCATGGGATAACAATAGGCTTGAAGCTAGATTATCCCGAAGCGGATCAAGAAAAATGGCAACTTCAACCCATTCTGCACTCTCAAAAAAGCGGAAAATCATACGCTCTATCCGAGCTATGGGAGTCAGAAAAAAATGAAGAATTAGAATTCTTAAAATCTTTTGACTCACAAGAGGAATTTATAGAAATTCTTCTTAGAAGTTTAGGAACTATTTCTAAAATTTACCCTCCAAGTACACAAGCTTTAAAAGGATCATATCCCAAACCTATTTCCCTTTCCTCCTCAGATGTTATGAATTTTTTGGGGTATCCGAAAGATTTATTGATACAAAGTGGATTTAATGTTATTTTACCCGAAGTTTTCAAGAAAGGGGGAAGGCAGAGACTGTCCACTAAAATGGTAATTACTTCTAAGGAGGAAAAGCAGCGCAAAGGAATATCATCACCTACTATCCCTATGTTCCAAATTAATGAAATGATTAAGTACAAATGGGAGGTCGAACTCGGAGATGAAAAATTATCTAAAAAAGAATTAAATGAATTATTAGAAAGCGAACAACCTTTGATTAATTGGCGTGGAGATTGGATCCTTTTGGATAATCGTGATGTTGCTAACTTAAAGCAGATTTTTGAAGATTCAGATGTGAAAAGAAAACTGTCCCAATCCGAAGGTCAGATAAATTATATGGAAGCAGTACAGTTAGGTTTAGCTGGAAAAGTTAGTATGGATGAAACTGGTCCAATATATGAAGTCCTTATTGAAGGACATTTCGAGGAAATAGTCTCAAGAATTAAATCAATGGAAAATTTTAAGGAGGTTTCACAGCCCGAAAATTTTGAGGGAGAACTACGACCATATCAAAAAACCGGATTAACATGGATGGCAAACATGTGTGCGCTTAATTTCGGTGTGTGTCTTGCGGATGATATGGGATTGGGGAAAACTATTCAAGTAATTGCGCTCCTCCAATATCTTAAACAACACTACGGTGAGGAACTAAATAGTGTTCTGGTAATTTGTCCTACTTCAGTATTATACAATTGGAAGCGAGAGATTAACAAGTTTGGTCCAGATTTAGCGGTTGAAATGCATCATGGTCCAAATCGGGTTAAAGATCCAAAAAACATTGGCACATATCTCAAGGATTTTAAAATAATATTAACTTCCTATGGAACGATTCGGAATGATGTGTCCTTATTAGAGACCTTCCCTTTTAGCGGTGTTATAGTTGATGAATCGCAAAATATGAAGAATTATGAGGCTCAGCAAACTCAAGCAATTTATCAATTGCAGAGTCAATATCGCATCTGCTTGAGCGGTACTCCAATTGAAAATCGATTAATGGAACTTTGGACGTTATTTAACTTTTTAAATCCAGGTTTATTGGGGAATAGGAAAGAATTTCAAGAGGAGTTTGTCATCCCAATTGAACGCTTCCATAATAAGGAGGCAATTGAGAAGCTCAAGAGCATCATTTCTCCTTTCATTCTTCGGCGGGTGAAGACCGATAAATCTGTAATAACGGATCTACCTGAAAAGAATGAGATGAAAATTTATGTAGAACTGAGTGAGACGCAGCTAAAACTATATAAGGAGCTTGTAAACGATATTTTTAATAAATTTGAAAGCGGAGAGACTAAAGAACAAGCAAAAAGCATCTTGATATTAAGTATGCTCACCAAACTTAAACAAATTTGTAATCACCCATTTCAATATTTACACAAGGAGCTTACTCATGATATTTTGAATGAAGATTACGATACTTTTATATCTCAATCTCCTAAACTGGAACGATTACTTGATATGCTGGATGAGGTCATAGACAAAAATGAAAAGGCTATAATATTTACGCAATTTACTCAAATGGGCGACATTATAGAAACCATTCTACAGTATAAGTACGACTTTCAAATTCTCTATTTCCATGGAAGCGTTCCGGCAGAAAAACGAAAGACTATGGTTGAGAGCTTTCAGTCGGACGCTATAGGAAGCCCGCCAATCCTAATTCTATCACTAAAAGCAGGTGGGACGGGTTTAAATCTCACAGGAGCGAATACTGTGTTCCATTATGACAGATGGTGGAATCCTGCAGTGGAAAGGCAAGCCACGGATCGTGCATATCGTATCGGACAAACTGAACCCGTTAATGTTTATAAATTCATAACAATTGATACGATTGAAGAGAAAATTGACAAATTAATTCAAGAGAAAAAGGAATTAGCTGACGCGGTAATTGCCAGTGGGGAATCGTGGATATCAGAATTAAGTGATGAGAAGATTAAAGATTTACTCTCAATAAGTAAATAAAATTTAGGGAATTATCAAAAATGAATGAAAGAAGAAATTTTAGACGTTCGGATAAAGAAAAGCATTACACTATGGATAAGGAAAAGAAGCACCAAGAAGTTATGCAAATCAAGCGAGATATAGTTAATTATGCAAAAACATCGTGGGGGAAACAATGGATCCATTCGATGCTCAAAATTGGACGTCCCTATCGTATGAGGAGAGGTATTCAGTACGCTGAGGATGAAGAGCGGTTGAGCAATTTAAGAATCAACAAAGGAGAGATTTTCGCAATGGTCCAAGGGACCGCACCAACCCCTTATCGTGTGAGAATTAAATTTAAGCAAATTCCCGAAGGGGGATGGAAAACCATCATTGAAGAACTCTCTAATTCTATTCTAAATTTAATCAATTTATTAGAGGGTAAATTATCCGAAAGTATTATAGATATTTTTGAGAAGTATAATTATTCGCTTTATCCCGACGTGTCCGAAGGGTTAAATGCTTCATGTTCTTGTCCTGATAAAGCGATTCCTTGTAAACATATCGCCGCAACAATACTCTATATCTCACGTGTCGTGGATTATAAACCCTTAATTTTACTAAAATTGAGAGGGAAAACAAAAAACGAACTTTTATCCGAACTAAAATTGGGTAAGGAGGTTGGACATATTGAGAGGAAGGAGGCGGAAGTAAAAAAAGAAAAATGGAAAAAAGATAAAGTGTTTTCTTTTGATATTCCGAAGATTAATATAGATGAATTTAGAGACGAGGCTCAATTAAAAGGTAAATTGGAGGAAATTGATTTCCAATTCCGAAAACCAGGAAAAATAATAGAAACATTAGAAAATCTGGGTCTCCCGCCTAATTTGGAACATCCGAAACCATTTGCGATTGTAATAGAAAAAATATATGAAACAATAACAAAAATGGCGTATGAATTATCCATGAAATCTAATCGATAATGCCCCCATTTAGTCAAGTCTCACAGAGATTACAGTGGTTTATTTAGTTGTCAACATAATTTCTGAAGATATTACAAGTCTTTAAACTACGTGCACTTTTTCAGGACCACCATTATATGTTAGATATCCCATTTAGAATTCAATTAAAAATCATCTCTCTTCATATTTACTACGTGAGCGGCTTTAGAAAGAGTCACTTTTCCTTCGAAATATAATTCGAAACTCCATAAAGTAAAATTTCTATTGGATTCTTTTAGAATTTAATCCAAACAAATTCAGCACTTCTATTGGCGGGTAAACACTAACTTTTAAGCTTAGACTCAAATCTTAATTGTGGGAAGAGATTTAAACAGTCATTCTCCTAAATTGAAAGGAAAAGATCAAATATGTAATGAATTTGAAAAAGCGGGAAACTCTCAACGCAGATATAATGCAATAATAGTTGCTAATTTTCCTAATCTTGTTTTTTTTCTCTTAAACTCATATGATAATTTTTCAAGATGCGGTCCCATTTATCGGCAAGCTCATCATTCCCAACTCTTCTGAATAGTATAATAGAACGGTCTAATAAATCTGCGATATTATCTTCATATTTTGAAGGTGGTGAACCTATCATACATTCTAGTTAGGTATAGGATATTAATAAAGGTTGTATTATCATAATATTGCCACAATCATAAAAAAATTCATTAATTTGATAGGCACTTAACAACATTAAATAGATATTTTTATTAAATATCATTTCAATAATAAAGTTATAACAAGAGTTAATAGAAATCTGTGATAAGAATGGAACGTCAACTCAACGCCTTATTAAATAATTATATGAACAGCTTGAAGGGAGTCATCGCTGTCGCTTTAGTCGATAAGGATGGGCTAATTATTGCTTCTGAGACCAAAGAAGAAGCACAAGAGAACTCTGATACCGTTATTGGAGTATTATCTGCCATCCTTGATGAATATATTGAACGAATAAAAAGAGAATTTGAAACAGAGAGCTCATTTTTCAATATCACTACTACGGGTGATAAGAAATTTTCGTTTTGTTCCCAAGGAGAAAAAACGATACTCACAACGCTTGCAACTCCAGATACCGGAGATATTGAATTAAAAGTGCTTTCCGAGCATGTCGCAGGGAAAGCTGAGCTATTAATTGGAGGAAAGGAAAATGTATCTACAGAAATCCCTCAAATAATTAAGGTTTTATCTCAGACAAGAGGCGGGAAACTCCCGGAGGGAGAATATTCAACAAAGCTCATTTTAACAGGAGATTGGAAAGTTGGCAAAACTTCCTTAATTCGACGATTTGTCGAAAACAAATTTAAGGATGAATATATTTCTACGATTGGAGTCGATATTACGAAGCATGTGGTTGATTTAACTGAAGAGACTAAGATTAATTTCATAATCTGGGACGTGGGAGGACAAAATCTTGCGCCATATCGTAAAAGATTTTATGAAGGGGCGAATTGTGCAATGATAGTTGTGGATCGGACACGAAAAGAAACTTTAGAAAATATCGAAAAATGGGTGGAAGATATTAAAGAATCAGTAAAAAGTCGTATCCCCATAATTATTGTTGCGAATAAAAGTGATTTAATCAATGAAATCGTTATAAGTGAGGAGGATGTACGAAACGCGGCTAATGAACATGGATATAATTATATTATCACTTCTGCAAAGACAGGAGAGAACGTGAATGATGCCTTTTCTTACATCGCTTATAAATTCTTAGAGAGAATATAATCAATTATCAAATCTTTACATATAATTAGCCTTTTATTTTAGATCTGAGTGAAGTCATTCTTATATATTTTCTATTAATAAAAGAAATTTTTAGAACAGACTGTTAATTTAATATAATAAATTCCATTACAAACTATGAATTAATACTACGGAGGTTGAGATAAAATAGTCCTAAAAGTCTCATTCAATGATGTCCTCGCCACTTGAAATACATCGGGATACCTTATGGGCTTCTCGCTAAAAGAACTTACATATAAAGGAAAATATCTACTATATCTAACGGAACAAGAATATGCAGGTCCTTGGTTCAGCTTTAAAATGCACGGAAAAAAAGTCGGAACCGTCCCCGTGATATTAAAAAATATTGAGCCCACCCCAATTTACAAATTAGTAAATAGTCGAAAGGGGAAACATATTGACAGAATCACCTTAGATTTTGATATTCAAGAATATTTGAAAAAATTGATCGCCCAAGGCGACTTGGAACCGCTAAATTTCAAAAAAGAAAACCCTTATATTCGATTATATGTGGATATCTTTTCAAAACCGATGGTACCTTATATAAACACCTTTTTCACGTTTAAGAATATCTCTGATTACGATCTAATTGATTTTAATATATATTTCATATTCGATTTTGATATCAACGGGCTTCAAGGATTTGACAATGATTTATCGGGTTATGATAAGGAACACGATATTATTTATCAATACGACAACACTGGACTCTATGCAGGATTTTCTCCAATATCCCGCTCAACCAATTACGAAACTGTGTTGACGAATGATTTCCACATAGATCAAGATAAATTAGATCTTTCCAGCACTTTACACGATAAACCTGCGGAAATATTATCAGCGCTACAGATCGAGTTTAAAACGCTTGAACCACAGCAAACATTTCAAACCGCATTAACCATTTCAGGAGGGGTTGGCAAGGAGGAGCTTTTTGATAATATAAACCATGGCAAAAGGAGCGCTTATAAATTCCTTAGTCAAGTCAATAGAAATGTTAAATCTAAACTCAGAAATCAACAAGAAGAAGCCTTTATAAAAATCAATGAACAAAGGTCTAAGAATTGCGGAAAATAATTAAAATGATGATTCAAATAAGAAAATTTTCAAAGAGTTATTTGATGAATGCCTTGCCCAGGTTAAATTTCCGATTCTATTTTTCTAATTATTTTAAACTTTAGGAATTTCAAAGATAAATTTACTCCCTTTTGAATAATCTTCTTTAACTCGGTTTTCTACCCAAATCTCTCCTTTATATAGATCGATAATTCTCTTCACTAATGATAAACCTAAGCCTAATCCTTCCAATTTTTTTCTATTATAATATGCTCGAATAAAAAGTTGTTCTTTTCGCGGATCTTGAATACCCATACCATTATCGATAAATTCCAACCTGACAAATTTGTTTCCGTCTTGCTCAATTTCGAATACATTAATCGTTATCTGAATTTTTTGATTATTATTATGCTTAATTGAGTTTATCATAAGATTCTCAAATAAATCCTCTAACAGTTCATTAGCCTTAATTTTCAAACCTTTCTTTTTACAATTTATTTCAATTGATAGAGGTCGTTTGGTGAAGACTTTTGTGATATTCTCAACACATTGCTCCAATATCGGGAGAACTTCCATTGTTTTTAGGCCCATCTCTTCGTGAGTAATTTTGGAGAGTTTTTTAATATTTAATACTAATCTTTGTCCTCTATCAATTTGATCTTTAACAATTCCTAAGTTTTCAATGGTTTCACTTTGGTCAGTATTCCGCTTTAAATGAAATTCAATTAATTGAAGTCCAGTGAGGATTCCTTGTAAAATATTTCTAATATCGTGGGCGAACAAATCCTTGTAAAATTCGGCTCGATTGAATGCTTTCTGATATTTTTTTTTTGATTTTCGTAGAGCTTTTTCTGTCTTTTTCCGTTCAGTAATGTTCCGAGCAACGCAATGGATTCCTATAATCTCCCCATCTTCGATAATTGGTACTGAATTAACTTCTAGAGGTATTTTCTTCCCATCGGGAAGCTTGGCCTCGATTTCATAGATTAAATGGCTCATATCTCCTTTATCTCGAAGTTCTGATCTTCTTAATAGGGGCGATCTATCAGTTTTAGGCACGAATTTTAATACATTTTTCCCTATTATCTCTTCTTTCTTCAGAGTGAGAAAATTTTCCATAGCTTTATTGAGATAAATAAAATTACCTTCTAAATCATGTGCATAAATTAAATCTCTCGCATTATTACTCAATAAGCGATATTTTTTTTCCGATTTCTGTAAGTCTTTATTAGATTTTTTCTTTTCTTTCTCCAAATTAATGCTATAAATGCCATAAGCTAACTCTTTTGATATCTCGTCTAATTTTTCACTCACTTTATTGAGATTGTGAGTATTTTTCTTAATAAAGGTATAGAGTACCCCATACAAATTTCGTTGGTATTTCAGGTAAGAGAGGTTTATTTGGTAGTTTTCATTATATTCAGTTAAGGGACAGTCTGTGCAAAATTTTGAATCCTTTGGGATGATAAAACCTTTTCCATTACTAAGTGTTTCGGAAAGACACTTCGGAACTCCGCCTCTCTCAAAAATCTCTTCTAATGCACTAAAAAATTCACTCTCTTGATTATCGAAATGGATAACTTCAAAATTATTTTTTCCATCTTTTAGCAATCCAAAAGAGAGTCTGAATATAGAACTTGATTCAAGAAGCGCGCATGAATTTTTGATTAACTCACTTGAATCCTCCTCAAGCATTATCAATCGGTTAATCCTAACTTGAATTTTTAATAAAATATTTTCATAATATAACTCCTTATTCCGAGCTTCAAGGTTATTGATTACCTTTTCTGAGCTATTGCTCTTCAAATTTGACATTAATGAATTTTTGATTAAGATGTAGCTTTATAGGTTTCTGCAAATAATAAAAAAATCATTTTTGCAAACATCAAATATATTCTATATAACTAAAATAAATTCAAATTAATTAACTTCAACCTAATATTTGATTAGCTTTTATACGGTTTAATCACATTTCTCTAAGATCAAATTCAATATAATTATCTTCTTAAAGTTCCAATTATCGCATCGTCGTCCATTAAAAAATCTAAAACATCAATTGGATTGGTAAAAACAAGATCAGAATTTAAGAGACTTTCTATAGTTGCTCCTTCGCTTCCGATAATTAATATCCCAATAATCGAGTTTTTGAGCATTAGGGAATCGTTATTGCCGTTTCCTATCGCAATAGTCTCATTTTTTCCTAATTTATCTAATTGATAATTTTTCGCTTGCGACTCTGAAATGTCTTTAGGTGTTATTTTAATAAATTTCACTTGAAGTCTATTAGCAATTTCTTCTAAATTTCCTCTAGTATCGGCAGATACTAAAAAAATATTATAGATTTCTTTTAATTTCTGAAATCTTTCGTTTAAATCTTCTGAAATATTCCCAAAAAATTGAACTGTCCCATTCACATCGAATAATATATTTCTAATCAAGATCTCTCCAAAATTAGGAATGTATAATTTTTTCATATCAATTTACAAAATTTTAACTTATTAATTAATTTTGTAATAGACTGAGAATCTTAGATACCAATTCTCTCCCTTTGAGAGAAATATATACTCAATATATTTATATCTATTTTCTATAAACAATATTTTTTACCATAGTTCGGTTCCTCTTATTCGGTTAATATTATACTTCAAAATTTTGGAAAAATTCTTCCCTCGACGATGATGGAGTTAAATTTAAACCTAAATGACAATTATGAGCTTAGAGAAATTTTATTATATGTTATTGTAGGATTTATTCACTTCTGCTTTCTTTTATGTCTCATAATTTTCGCGCTGCCAAATAATATATATCTATAGGGCGACAGATATAGCAAAAATAAGTTTATGGATTCTCTCTGGATGTAAAAGATTTATCTTTTTATAGATCTAAGGATTTACTATATTAGTATTATAACCGAATTTATCTTGATTTACCATGGTAAAACAAGCGAAAATTAACCAAGTAATTTTATTGATCTTAGATGATGTGAGATCATCTCAATTTTTTGAGTTGATGGAAAGAGGAAAATTACCTAATTTTGCAAATCTAGCAAAAAATGGTATTTCCAGTCAGAATTGTATAACATCGTTTCCCAGCGTTACTTTCCCTTGTTATCCTAATATTATTACTGGATCGTACTCTGGATATTTTCCAGAAGAAGGGAGTGGCATCCCTGCATATCATTGGATCTCCCGGAGCGACCCCCCATCTAAGGGTAAGAAACCTCCATTTATCCGGAATTATTCAATCGGAAGCCATATCTGGAAAATCAGCAGAGACTTGGGGAAAAATGTAAAAACTGTTTTCGAACAAGCAGGAGAAGGCAATTTTTTCAGCTCTCTTAATATCGTGTTCAGAGGATCCTATTTTTCCCCACCTCAGAAGTTTAATACCGAAAATGTATTTAAAAATATCCAAAATGCCTATGAAAATCCCACAAAATTCTTTTCAGACAAGGAGGTACCGAAAATTACCATCGGATACATTCCGAAAACAGACGAGCTCCTACACGAGAGAGGCTTTGATCATCCCGAATATATTGGAGAAATCCTTAAATGCGATGATTATCTGGGAAATCTTATCACGTTTTTAAAATCTGAAGGCCATTACGATTCTACGGCAATTGGCGTAATTTCTGACCATGGGAATTATAAGGCGGAAAAAACATATGATTTGGAACCGTTTTTCAAATCAAAGGGATTGCAACCATATGATCCAAAAAGAGGGAAGGGAGATTTTGATGCTAATTTTGGATGTATTGGTTCATTTAATTTTCCTGGAGATACTTGGCACCATCATCCAAATATAGAACAAATGGAAAAGTTTACACCTAAAGGAAGCGAAAAGTCTACAAATCTGTTTGATATATTGTGGGACATTCCCGGAATAAAACTTATGTATTTTAGAGATGATGAAAATACGCCTGATAAAGGAATAATCCATATCAAAAGAAAAAACAGCAGAACGGGTCAAATCTCCACAGCTTCTATAGAATATAAAGGTATGGGAAAAAGCATGAAAACGAGATATAATATTGATGAGGTGGATATTTTCGGGTATCAAAATAATGAACAAGTAAATTCTCTCTTAGACGGAAAGTATTACTCTATAGACCAGTGGCTTGCAAAAACATATGATATCGATTTTCCCATGATAATTGATCAAATCCCTCGGTTTTTTACAAATCCACGCTCTTCTGATATATTAGTCTCGACATTGGGCGAATATGCATTTAATTATGAGCATGGTAAAACTATGAACGATCATCTCTATTCCCATGATATTGCTCTGCGAAAATCTATGAATGTTCCTTTTATTATAGGAGGGAGTGCAGATCTCCCAAATCTACAGCTCGAATATTGTAAAACGACTGATATGATTCCTAGTTTGTTATGTTTACTTGGAATGGACCCTCATGAAAGTGTTGTGGGTAAGAATTTGTTAGATTGATCAATGCATACCCAATTTAGCAAAAATTAAAATTTTTCTCAATTTTTAAAAATTTACGATTGGAACTTCTTAAATGATATTTAAATATGGCTAATTTATATATTTGTTATAAAAAGAGAATTATACTTTAAAATGAGCCTTAAACGATATCGCAATGCAATTATTATATTTTTGATAATATATCTTCTCTTTACTATACCTTTTATACCACTCAATTATCTGGCAGATGGAGGAGCAGACCGAATGACTCCAATACTTCCCTTCAATACTTTAATATTGCAGATTATGGCTATTGTTCTACTAGTCCCCCTCGGAGGGATTATAGGAGGCTTTTTACCGGGCTACCTTTTCGCACCACTGATGCTGTTATTTTATAAAAAAACAATTGGGTTCAGAATGGAATTCGGTATACAGCATAGAGAAAAACCAGAAAAGTTTAAAAATATTTGGAAGGGAATATTTCCTGCATTATTAGCAGTTAATTTTGCTCTTTTACTAGGTATAAGCGATTTTGCATATAATTTTGTGGTATCTCCGAGTTATTTAGGGGGTGGTGAAGGAGAAAATTTATGGCCAATTGTAGGATTTGCGTCGTTAATCCCTTATATGACAGCTATTTCTATGGGTATCTTTTCGCCAGTCTGGTTCTTATTAGATGCGGGAATAGTATTTACAAACAAGCAAAAAGTTAAGGATACCATTGAACCTATTGAGGTGAGATCTATGGGGAGTTGGTATCATTATCTCTTAAAAGGATATGCTGGTATCGGAGTAGTTTTTTCCTACATCTTCTTCCTAATGGATGTCTTAAGCAGATATAATGATCCTACAAATCCGGGGTTTATTATTGCTGCTATTATGTTGCCAATAATGCCAATTCTCATTACAATACTTATAATCCCCGTTATGATCTTATTAGAAGTGTACTTAAAACCGCGAAGGGAATTTATGCGAAATTTTGCAAAGCGTTTGGGAATAGAAGGTCCTTTAGAAAGACCATTAAATTTTAATTAAATTCTTATTTCAACATTTTTTCTTTATTTAACCGTTCTTCGATGTGGTAAATGAATTTAATGGGCAAATTATTTTAGATTTTATTAATTATTAAATCAGAGAAGAAATGACGAAAAATAAGCACAAATCGTCTCTTTCTGAGAAAGAAAGAGAAATGATACGGGATATGAAACGAGAACTTAAAAGAATGAATATACCTAGAGAAGAATGGGCTCAATACATCCAGCAAGAACTGACTTATCGGAGAAGCATGGAACGAAAGACTGAAAAACAAAAATCTTCTGGAATATTTGGGCGGTTGAAGAAACTATGGCAAAAAATCGTTGGATGGTTTTTCAAACAAACAGCTAAGCGTTATACTCAAAATGAAGAATTGATCGAGGAATTTTATAAAATGATGGAAGAGCCATATCAACCAACTGATGAGGAAAAGAAATTTATGGATATGTTAAACCCTAATGTTGAGTTCCAGGATGTGGACAAATTAGGAAAAGGAGGGGCCACGATAAGTGAAGGCAAGAAGAAAAAACGAGTAGTTCTTGATTTGGATGATGATGATTTCGAATGAGCTCTCCAAGTCTTATTTTCTTAATTAAGAATTAATTTAAATAATGAATATATCCAATCCACTCTATTTTATAAAGACTCCAGATTTTATCTAAATTATTTTGAAAGAATACATTTAAAATCTTATTCATTTTACATTAAATAATTACTTTAAAGGTTTGAAATTGAATGGTAGAAGCAGAAAAAATAATTCTGGTCCCCGAGACACATTGGGATCGTGAGTGGTACCTCCCATTTCAAGAGTTTCGAGCAGAATTAGTTCTTATGTTCGATAAGCTTTTAGAAATACTGGAAACTAATCCGGATTATAATAATTTCACATTTGATGGGCAGACAATACCAATAGAAGATTATCTCGAAGTTCGCCCTGAAAATAAGGAGATAATAGAGAAATATGTGAAGGAACGACGTTTATCCATTGGACCGATGTATGTATTACCCGATGAATTTCTTATTAGTGGGGAATCTCTTATACGAAATTTAATGATTGGGCACCAGTTTGCCAGTAAATTGGGTAGAGTAATGAAAGCTGGTTATATCCCCGATCCTTTTGGTCATATTAGTCAACTTCCCCAAATTTTGAAAGGTTTTGAAATCCCATCTGTCATCTTCTGGAGGGGATTTGGAAATCAATTTGAGGAAAATAATTTAAATATAGAATTTCGCTGGAAAGCTCCAGGAGAAGCAACTTCCATACTCGGAATTCATTTACTTCTAAGCTATGGCTCTATAGCGAACATAAATACTAAAAAACGAAATGGGCAATATAAGGTAGCATTAAGAAAAATCAATCGTGTAATTGAACAAATGGAGAATTATACTACAACACCATATGTTTTGCTGAATAATGGTTCAGATCACGATGAGGCACAACCAGAGATCCCAGAAATCATTTCACAATGGAATGAGGCGAATCCAGAGAAGGAAATCATACAAACTGACTTTGAATACTATATAGAAAAAGTATTGGAATCAAATCCGGAATTAAAGGATTTTCAAGGAGAACTTAGAGGTGGAAAATATGCCCATCTACTTTCAGGAGTCTTTTCCGCACGGATGTGGATTAAACAGAGAAATACTGCAATAGAATATCTATATGAAAAATATACCGAGCCTCTTGCAACGTTAACTTGGGTATTAGCTAAAAATCAAAAAGACAAATATCCCAAAGATTACATTTTAACCGGTTTAAAATGGCTGATTAAAAACCATCCTCACGATTCTATCTGTGGATGCTCTATTGACCAAGTTCATGAAGAAATGAGAACCAGATTTGATTGGGCAGAACAAATTGGAGAAGAAATAATTAAAAATTCTTTTATTCATCTTAGTAAATCAATTGAGTATAATTATGACACGAATAATTGGATTCCTTTAATCGTGTACAATCCTCTTCCTTATAGAAGGAAGGATGTTGTTGAGTTCAACGGTATTACCCCCAAAAAGGGAGGGGAAGGATTTCCTTCGCATTTCAAATTAATAGACAATACAGGAAAGGAGATTGAATATCAAGGTTACTTAATAAAAGAAGAGCCCCGCTATACCCAAGAAACGAATATTTCGAAACATTTTAGTTTTTTAGCAGAACTTCCCGCGTGTGGTTATAAGACCTATTACCTTAATCCCGATGAAGAGCCCTCCACGATTATTAAAAAAGAAGAGTCCTATAGAGTCATTGGAGAGACTTTTCAAAATGAATTTTATCAGATTAATATTAATCCAAAAGGAAAAATTAACGTATTAGATAAAGAGAGCGGGGTCTGGTATAATGATATCTGTACTTTTGAAGATGTGGGCGATTGGGGGGATGAATACGACTTTTCAGGTCCAAAAGAAAATCAATTTGATATGAAATATACCACAGAAGATGCACAACTAATAGAGATGCAATATATAGTTGATGGGCCTACACAAAAAACTGTGAAAATGGAAATGAATTTTAAACTCCCCGTTTCACTTACTAACGAACGATACGAGCGAGAGAGTTTTCTTACAGATAATCCATTAAGATTATATATTTCCCTCTATGAAGGTATTAAGAGAATTGATTTTCGAATTGAAATGTTCAATAACAGCAGGGATCATAGATTTCGGGTTTTATTCCCCTCTTCTATGAAGGCGGATAAGGTGTATGCGGACGGACATTTTCATGTGTTAGAAAGGGATATAGATTTACCAGACGCAGAAGATTGGGTTCAAAAACCACTGCCAACTAATCATCAAAAAGATTTTGTTGCTTTATGTGCTAATAATCGAATATTCGCAGTGCTCAATAAAGGTTTGCCGGAATATGAACCTATAAAAAATAATGATGGAACGATAACCTTAGCAATTACCTTACTTAGATGTGTTGAGTGGTTATCTCGAGATGATTTTAAAACGAGAAGTTCTCACGCAGGTCCAGAAATGAATACCCCTGGCGCACAGTGTTTAGGAAGCCACATTTTTGAATTCTCGTTAGTCGTTGAAAATGATAAAGCAGATTGGCTTCAAGCAAATATTCAAAAGTATGGAAAAGAATTCAACAATAATCTCTTACCTATTTTTCCAACAATGACGGATTCTAATATCAGACTTTTAGATAAAGTCGTTTTAAAACCCCGTGGAACGCTCTCCTTATATTTAGGAGGAGATAAAGATATGAGAGATGGATATTTATCGGATGAGATGAGTTTTATTAAGCTGGATAATGATGCCATCCTCATATCTGCCATAAAAAAAAGCGAAAAAGGGAATAATCTCATACTCAGAACCTATAATTTGTCAGATGGAATGGAAAATGGAATAATAAATTTTCCCGATGTTATTAAAATCCGAGATGCGTCCATTGTAAACTTACTAGAAGAAGAACCAAAAAATGTAATCAAGGCAACAATAGAGGATATAAATAATCAGAGTATTAGAATAACTTTAGATCCTCATGTCATAACAACGATAAAAATAGAGTTTGAAAGAGTTCTTGAATAATTGCTAATATGGATTACTTTTTTTTATTATTTAAATAGTAATTATAATCCTTCCTTATTGGTTAGTTGATTTTCTTTATACCGTATTTCTTCAATCATTTTTTGAATTTTGAATGGTGAATTGTAAAGTTTCAAAATATCGATAACAGACTCATGCAGAGCTCTTAAATTTTCAACACTCGCTTGATAAAAGAAATCATCATCGGGCAATTTAATCTCAAAAATATCGATAATCGCTTTAATTGCTTCTCTTATCATTTCATAATTCCTATAAATTATCTTATCTTCTTCTTCATAATTTACATTAGATTTTATTTTATCAAGCATTTCACATCAACTCATCGATATTAATTTCTTAATTATTATACTAAATAAACTATATTTTACTCATCTTATAAAAAATCCTTAGACCAGTTTTTATTTCTCAAAATCGGAATAAATAAAAAGTAGGGGATATCTAGAATCTTTAGAATCACAATAAAAATACGATTCCCAATATTATTGATAAATAAAGTAGATTTGAGATTCTTAATATTATTTTTAATTTGAATCTGTTTTTAGATAATGGAAATTTTTCAAAATAATTCAAGAAATGAAGGAATATTCAAATATCATGAATTTTGTAGAATATAGTAAGCAATATAAGCCAAAAATAAACCAAGTCATAGGGTCAATATACAAGAAAAAAATTGAGTCTGTCGAAAATAAATTTCTTAAAGAATACTACACAGAACTCCAGAGCTACTTTTTAGCGGGGGGTAAGCGAATTCGTCCACTTTTATGTGTTGCAACCTATAAGGCATTTTCAGATACTAAGGATGATAATATCTTAACACCTTGCGTTGGTACAGAATTCCTACATAATGCATCATTAATACATGATGACATTATTGATAATGACGAAATTAGAAGGGGAGAACCTTCCTTTCATTATAGATATCGCCAATATCACCAAAATTATAACTTAAAAAGGATGAAAGCTGAAGATTTCGGAACATCCATCGGTATTATTGGCGGTGATTCGGCATTTTTCCTCGGGTTAGAAGCATACATTGATAACAAATTTAATAGCAATTATAATATTGAGGCCGTGGATTTATATAAACAAGCATTTATAGAGATTGCGAACGGAGTATTAATTGAAACTGATATTGTAAATAAGACTGATTTAACCATGGATGATTACATTCAGATGATTTCACTGAAAACAGGTGCTTTGATTGAAAAATCAATCCTAATAGGTGCGGTCTATGCTCACGTAGAGGAAAAGTATCTGAAGTTTCTGAGTACATACGGGATGAATTTAGGGATTATTTTTCAAATAATCGATGATATCCTTGGAACCTTCGGTAATGAGAAAAAAACTGGCAAGCCAACCGATTCTGATATCAAAGAGGGAAAAAAAACATGCTTACTGATCGAAGCCTTAAACACATTACCTGATGAAAGTAGAAATAAATTAATATCAATCATAGAGAAACAAGACATTACTGATGAGGAAGTCGAAAAGGTAAAAGAACTCTTCAAAGAATCTAAAGTAGATGTATCCTGTAGAGATTTGGCGAAATCTTATTACAAAGAAGCCGTCGAAGCCTTGGATCGATTAAAAGGTGTGATCCATGAAGAAGAATTCGAATTTTTCGAAACCCTTCTAAATTTTGTGGCTGAGAGGGAATATTAGACATCAATATCTTACTTCAGCTTTCAAAGAATTGGGGTTTGGCAATCCTCATTGGAAGGTTTTTTGAGTCATATTCGTAGTCTTCCGGTAAAAATGATAAGTCTTTTCTCCCAAGTGAAGCAGAGAGCCCTAAGACCCATGCATCAAGTATATCATCAACAGCAACATATTTTCTTCTATATTTTTTTAGCCCTCTTTCTAATGGATTCTTTTCCCAGTTCAAATAAGATGTTAATAAGTCAAATCTATGTTTAATTCCTTTTTCGGTTTTTTTATAATAATCTAATGGAGTATCCTTATTAAGAGCGGTGAAGCACACTTCTGGATGACACTCAATAAAACACTTCTGCATTTTCTCGTTTTTCCGGAGGAATTCATCCACTTCAATTATTTCAGGAATAATGTTCCAAGTTTGTTTTGATATCCCTTTTCCGCATCTTTCCTTACTTGTTTTATTTGCTTTTTGATAATTCTTTATTTTTAATATTTCTCGACAGGGTGTTGGAAAAATCGAAGAAGAGCGTTTTCGAGTTAAATATTTTCGCGCCTCCCTATCGCATAATCTTGGCTTACCACTCTCATCTCTTAATCCGATTGGAATATCAATTAAAACTAAAGTAGGGTGGGAATATGAAGACCATAACTCTTGGATAGATTGAAATAATTCTAATCTCCAATTCTTATCGGAATCTATAACAAAGCAAATCCATCCTGCCGAACATGAATCGCATCCAATAAATTGGTCCATAATAAAATACTTGAATCATCTATATTAATTTCGTTGAGAATGCACTGGGGCGGGAATCCTTCCTTGTCTATTTATGAACATCTCACATGAGCTTCGTTTAACTGGCATAACAATTGAATTTCCTAATAAACCACCAAAAGCGACTTCATCGCCTATATCCTTGCCAATAACTGGTATCAATCTTATTCCCACAGTTTTTTGGTTCATCATCCCTATCGCTGCTTCATCTGCGATAATTCCAGCAATGGTAGTTGGAGGTGTGGATCCCGGAATACAGATCATATCTAATCCTGTGGAACAAACAGAGGTCATTGCTTCAAGTTTCTCGATTGTTAGTATATTTTTACGAGCTGCTTCTGTCATGAATTTATCTTCGCTCACAGGAATAAAGGCACCGGATAAACCCCCAACATATGAAGAGGCCATTAAGCCACCTTTTTTAACTGCATCAGTAAGAAGTGCTAAGGCAGCTGTAGAACCCGGACCCCCCGTAGTTTCTAAACCCATATCCTCTAAAATACCAGCAACGCTGTCAAAAGGTCTTGTTGTAGGAGCTAACGAAAGATCAACTATACCAAATGGGATATTTAATCGTTTAGATGCTTCTTGGGCGACAAGTTGACCTATACGAGTAATTTTAAAGGCAGTTTTTTTAATTGATTCTGCTAAAGTTTCGAAATCTGAGTTTCTTTGATGTGTTACAATATTTCTTATAACCCCAGGACCGGAAATCCCAACGTTTATACAACATTCAGATTCTCCTACACCGTGAAACCCACCGGCCATAAAAGGATTATCTTCTACAGCATTAGCAAATACGACAAGTTTAGCGCATCCTATAGAATTATGTTTTCTTGTATTCATCGCAATTTGATGGATTATTTCTCCCATCATCTTCACAGCATTCATATTCATTCCGGACCGCGTTGAGGCGACATTTATTGAACTACATACTCTTTCCGTAGATGAAAGAACATCTGGAAGACTCTGAATTAAACATAAATCAGCACGGGTAAAGCCTTTATGAACTAGAGCGGAAAAGCCTCCTAGAAAATCGACCTCAACCTTTTTTGCCGCCTGGTCAAGGGTATCCGCTATATTTATACAAGATTCGATTGCCTCAGTAGAGATTTTCGGATTTGCAACCTTATATTTATGATATAAGGGATCGTTGAATGCTTGGATATCCTCTAAAGGCAACTCTTGAATTGTTCTTAAACAACCCAAGAGTAATGAAATAGGAGTTACTGTTAATCTGCGATTAATTATTGGAATCCCATAATCTTCCTCAATAGAAGTAGCGACTTCTGAAAGATTATTAGCCATGGAAAGAATTTTACGTTCAATTCTTTCCAACATATTGTCCAGGTTTGGATCGACACAGTCTAATAAATTTATACCCATTGTAATTGTCCTAACATCTAGACCTTGCTCTTGAATCATTCTTTTGGTTTCTAATACTTCTTCTGGAGTAAATGACATTTTCTTCCCTTTTTGATGATTACTTAATTTAGTAGTTATATTCTATGCATAGCTCGAAATATATCTTCATGCTGAATTGATATAAACACGCCAATCTCTTCGCCGGCTTTTTTTAAATCCTCATTTACTTGTTTTATCGTCGAATCAGTCCGCTCAAAATCAACGACCATTATCATCGTAAAAAACTCTTGGGCATATGATTGGGAGATATCGGTGATATTGACCTTGTGATCTGCTAAAATCTGAGAAACCGTTGCCACTATACCAGGTTTATCCATCCCAATAACAGAGACTATAGCTTTCATTATTATACCTTTATTTTGAATAATATATTTACTATTAATCTTTGCCGATTATATCAGTCTTTTGGTACAAAATTTTACTTTTTAAGTTTATGATTGTAATTATAAAAAGAACTGAAAGGGAGAGTTAAAAAAAATAAAAAAAAGTATGTCTCCTAAATCGGTTACTATTGTGGTGAAATAATGAATGGATTTGGAGTCATAAACAAAATTATATTTGTTATGAAGAGAAATATAGAGAATAAAATTAAACTGTAGACTATATTGTTTCCTTTTCCATTTTCTGTTTTAGAGTATTTTCCTTTCCACACCAAAACAATATTCACTAGAATCAATAAGAGACCTAAAATGAATATTCCCAAATTAGTATAAACCAATGGGTCCATCTTTTCAATCATAAAATCTCTGTTAATAGCTCTTGTTAAAATACTTGTAAGAGACATCATAAAGGAAAACCCTAAAAAGAATAATCCGAGTGCGGCATCCAATCTGTGGGGTTGTATTTTTAAGTTTTTTATATTCATAAATTATCACCTTAATATATTAGTCAACAACATTTAGATTTGCTAAATAGTCATTACCTATAATAATACTAGTTATCATTACCATAACAGCAAGTAAAACACTGACAAAAATGAATATTTGAACATTCATACTGCTATTGGTTCTATCGGCTGCTTTTCGAAATGAGACCATATTAAAAATTAGTAGAATCAATGCTATTAGAAATATCATAATCCCAAGTATTTGTAGTGTAATTACTTTATCGCTAAGATATCTTAGGTAAGTAGAACTATCACCAAAAGTGGTCAAAATTAGAGAACCAGAAAGTGCTCCTATCGCTCCGCCTAATAACCAGATGAGAACTATCACATCTGGATTTTTTGTATTTATAACATTTAATTTCATAATCAATCTTTTTTGAGATATTATTTTGTATATATGATTAGATAGTTTTGTCATACTTCTATTTAAAGCTATACTTTTCATTTCTATCCTACTCAAATAGGTAGATAATAATGGACTTAAATGTCCAATTTAACAAAAAAGGTTAAAATGATAATAGAATATAATTAAGGATAGATTGATCAATTACAATAAAATTTACGAATTTATAGCGTATTCAATATCATTTTTTCTTATATCTATAGGATTGAATAATGTCAGCTCCGATTACCTTTTTTTCTTAACGATTCGATTTCTTCAAGAAGGGTTTCGATTTTAAGAAAGACTTTTCCCTCGTTATATTTTCTTCCATCTGCATGATCTACATTTATCATTATACATGGAACATCTGGATGGGTTTCTCGGATTTTTTTCATAAGATCTAATTGCATAACCGAATATGGTTTACAACTAAAATTACTCGTAAATACCACTCCATCGATATCAAACCGTTCTATCATCTCTGTCATAGCATTATATCGTAATTGAAGTCCATAAGGACAGACTGTTGAGTTTTGAATTCGTGCTAATGATCTTAAGGGTTGGTCGGGGTCTAATGGATACCGTTTAACCTCGCCTTCTACAGTTCCCATGCAAGAAGTATAAGTTGCGTAAATAATATTTGCATCGATCCCTGCAAGTTTAGAGGACATAGGTCTAAGTTGATGCCACGGAGCAATATTATCCCATAATAAACGATACTTCTCACTCCTGACCGGATATTCTCCTTCCTCCATTAATGCTTTTGTTTCATCAGCAAGCATTTTAAAATGTTCTACAATCAAAGGAGTACCTCGATGAGAACTTAAGTATGGAGCCATATGGACAAATGAATCAAACGCAGAAATTCCTGAAGGGTGATGAGCCGCATAACCCAGAAATCTTTTCCAATGTTTCATCGCTTCATTGGAGTATGAAATTGCTTTCTTCACTTTTTCATTATTGAAATCTTGACCGGTCAATTCCTCAATTAAAGTGATTAAATCCTTATATTGTTGAACAATATATTCCAAATCTTTTTCCTTTTGCTTTTTATAACAGAAAGGCACATCGAGAATAAAATGAGGAACATCATATTTTCGATGGTATACATCAAACCATTTTACTAATAATGAGCAGTTATTAGTATTTGAAATAAGTAGATCTGGTTTTGGTAATCCCCCAATAGGAGAATTGTTTCCATTACCGAACATAGAACCCATATCTATCCGTGCATAGGAACATAAATCCATTGAAAATCCTTTACTTTCGGCGGTTTCTGCGAGGGTGGGACCTAATTTTTTAGCCGCACACATCGCGGAATGATTTTCGGGGACAGCAATGATGAGATCATCAAAACCTTTTAATAATTCAACAGGAACTACAATCGCGATCCAAATTACAAACTTACCTTTTTTTGCTTGGATTTTATTGTACGTGTAATACATCCCCATCATCTTTGTGAGGTTTTTCGCAGATTTTTCTAATCTTCTTGATTTTGACATTTTTTCATCTCCAGTTGGATTAAATATTTGAAATTAATTCATAAAAGGCTTCGATTCTGGTTTTATAGGCCTCTATATTATAGGTTTCTTCTGCTGAAAATTCTAATTCCAATGTTTTTTTTCCATTTTCATCTAAAGTGTTTGAGAGTGTTGGAAATTCGAAATATTCATATTCGCAAAACTTTTCTCCAATAAAAATCACCCCATCTGCGTCGGTAATATCAATCAATTCGAGTATTTTTGGTATTCGTCTATCTGAGGTATAAAGTAAAGTCGGACAAGGAAAATGATTTTGATAAAACTCAACATAATACTCTCCTACATTCTGATATGAATTTTCGGGAGGCGTATAATAAATACTTCGCCTAAGCGAAGCAATATCATTACCAACTATGTGAAATCCAGACTTTTCTATAAGATCTATAATTTTTAACGGAGGAGGAAATATTCCTGATAATATTACCTTGTTTCCATTTGGTTTTTTCTTTAGGGCTGATTTTTCGGTAATTCTTTTGATGGTTGAATCAAATAGCTCTACTTTCTCTTCCAAAGTAAGATAATTTGAGTCATGCATTGCTTTCACATATTCTTTGTAAGAAAGACCATATTCTACAATTTTACGTTCTAATTTCTTAGATAATTTCCGAAATTTTCTATATTCTCTTACACTTTGCTGAAAATTTTCGAAATTAAATTTAAGTGGAAATTTATATTCAAGATCTCGAATTAGGACTTTAATTTCATCTATAAGATACTCATGCATATATGATTTTTCCATAGAATTCATCGGAAGATGGAAATGAAAATAGGGGACAATTCCATTCTTTTTGTTAAGGTTGTAGGTTAGTATTTCAGGTAAATTCCGCAAACTGTCGCAAGCATTATAAAATAAGATACCCTTCAAGATGTTCGCATAATCAGATAAGGTAAATTCTGTGAGATATCTGGCAATGGAGCATACATAATCTTGAACATGTTTGTCGCTTTGATGGGTATTGGTAAATTGGTGTTTAAACCCCCACATAATGAGAGGGGTGAAACCCATTGAATCCAATAGTTCCATGGGCGGATATAAAGGAAAACATCCTATTACTCGTTGCTTCTCGCCTAAATTCCTAAATACATTTCGTAGAGTATTCAATATAAAAACCCAAATTGCCAAATAATGTGATTGAAGGCTTAGTGGTAATTCTAGATATAGAATTTTTAATTATCGATACTATAATAATTTTATTTGAAGTAAACCCATATTTAAAACTAAAGAAAAAATGAAAAGGACCTAAAATAAGTAGTAAAGAAAAATTATTTACAGATTTAAATTTCCTTGCCCGCTTTTATTTCTTCTAATTCTTTTTCGTTGATAAAACCTTTTAGTTCCATAACTTCAGATATTTTATTCATAAGGGTCTGAATTTCTTGAGCTTCTTCAATAGTATCATTTATTGTTTTAATATCCATTTTCAAATCCTCGATTTGTTCTTGTTTCAATGAGATCTTTTCTTCGTAGCTTCTTTTTATTCTTTCTCCTTCTTCTTTCATATTTTCGATATCTTGATGGAGCTTTCTAATTTGTTCCTCTTTAGATTGCGATTCAGACTTGAGATTCTCTATGGTTGTTTGAAGATCAGCGATTTTTGAATTGCGGTCCCCAATAAGTTTCTCTTTTTCAATTATAACATTCTGTTTTTCTTCTATAATATTATCTTTATCTTTTATAACAGCGTCTTTATCATTGATTATGATATTTAGTTTTTCAATCTTCTCGGAAGATTTTTGTAGTTTATCTTCTAAATGCTCTATTGTGTTATCTTTTTGCTCTAAATTCTCTTCTAAACGGGAAATTTCATCATTTAATTGTTCTCGATTTTTTTCGAATTCTTTTATTTTTTGATTGGTATCTTTCAATTTGAGTGTGAGTTCTTCTAAATATTTTTCAGAATTTATGAGCTTTTCTTTCGAATCCGCTAATTTTTCAGTTTTCTCTTCTAATTCAGTTTTCAATCTGCTTAATTGCTTTTCTAAATCTGAAGTCTTTGCTCTTAGATCTAATAAATATCTTCCAGATACCTTTTGGGATTTCTCAGGATTCTCTTCAGCTTTTATCCAATCTATACTCATTTTTCATCATCCTAAGTGTATATATAATTATAGAAGCATCCTTTTTCTATTATAATATCTTATATTAAAATAATTAATACTTTTCTTTTCTGATAGTTAAAGCACTAATTCTTATTAACTTCAAGATTTTTTCCTAATAACACAAAATAAAATAAAAGAGCTTCAATTAGATCTATTAAATATAGGTCTCTTTATCAATGGAACCAATTAAAAATGATAATTGCTATAACTGGTGCATCTGGAGTTAGCATCGCCGTAAAGCTTCTCGAAACCTTGAAGAGCCACAAGATTGAAACGGATTTGATCATATCAGAAAATGCGAAAGATGTTATTGAACTAGAAACGGAATATCAAGTGGAGGAAATCAGAAGTCTTGCTACGAGGTATTTTTCTGAGAACGACTTATCCGCACCACCCTCGAGTGGATCCTATAAATTTAAATGGATGATTGTAATACCATGTTCTATGAAAACTCTATCCGCCATCGCTCATGGATTCGCTGATACTTTGATAACAAGGGCAGCTGATGTCACCTTAAAAGAAAAAAGGCAACTTATTTTAGTGGTAAGAGAAAGCCCATTTAATGCAATACATTTAGAAAATATGCTGAAGTTAGCCAAATTAGGGGTTATAATCGCACCTCCCATCCCATCATATTATATTAAACCACATTCCGTTGAAGAGGTTAATGAACAGATAGTGGGTCGACTCTTAGATATAATAGGAATACCTACCAACATTAAACGATGGGGGGATAATTAGTCAAATCTTTTAGATTAATAATATATTTTTAATATAACTCAAATTTTAAAGGTAGATTCAATTGAGAAGCTTTTTAGGAAAAATTGAAGTAAGCGAATTTGAAGAAATTATTGAAATTGACCATCTTGCTAAAATAATTAAAGACCGGGATGAAGCTCCGACTTTATACAAGGTTAAAGAATACCAAGCCAAAATTCTTGCGGGAATAATAACTGATCGAGAGAGTGTGTCGTTAGGTTTAGACACAACTAAAGAGAATATTATTCCAAATATAATAAAAAAATTAGATTATCTTAAACCATACGATATAAAGGATTCAGCACCTTTTTTAAAGAATCAAATTCAATTAGATTCAGAAAATACCATCGATCGCCATTTACCCGTAATTGATTTCTATGCTGGGAAAAAATATACTACCTCGAGTGTGGTTATTATCGATTATCCCGATGAAAACCGTCAAAACGCATCCTTCCATCGGATGATGCATATTAGTCAAAACAAATTTTCAATTCGAATTGTTGCTCAGAGACATTTAGATAACGCATATCAACACGCCGTGAAAAGTGGTAAAGATCTCAACGTTGCCGTTGTTTTCGGAATCCATCCTGCAATCGAAATTGCTTCTGCATTTTCAGCACCTGAGCTAGATGAGTTAGAATTAGCATCGTCTTTTTTAAATGGTCTCGATGTATTTAGATTACCTAATGGAATATTGGTACCTTCTGAATCAGAGTTTGTTATTGAAGCAAGGATAACTTCTGATTTAGCGAATGAAGGTCCTTTCATCGATTTAACCGGAACTGCAGACCGGGTTAGAAAACAACCTATACTTGTTGCAGATACGCTCTATTTTAGAGATGACCCGATCTTCAGAACAATTCTACCGGGCGGAAAGGAACATAAAATGTTAATGGGGATCCCACAGGAACCACGGATATTCAAAGCTGTTTCTAATACCATTCCCACGGTAAAAAATGTGGTCCTTACTCAAGGAGGATGTTCTTGGTTACACGCAGTCGTCCAGATAGAAAAAAGAACTGAAGGAGATCCTAAAAATGCTATATTAGCTTCTCTAGCAGCCCATCCTAGCTTAAAGCGTGTGATTATTGTCGATGAGGATATTGATCTAACTGACCCTAATGAGGTGGAATGGGCAGTGGCAACTCGTTTTCAAGCAGATACAGATCTAATACTAGTTCCAAAATCAAAAGGATCATCTTTAGATCCCTCCTCAAAAGATTCTATTACATGTAAATATGGAATGGATGCGACTAAACCAATAACCAACAATGAAGAATTCAACAAAGCTGGTTTTTAATGTTTCTAACAAAACAAGAAGAAAAGATTTTGGATGGTGAATTAGGGCCCATAAAGGCCAAAGCGATGCGTATCTTAGCTACCTTAGGAGATATTTTTGACGCTGATAAGTTAATACCAATTGATTCAGTGCAAGTTTCGGGAGTTTCTTACAAGACGATTGGAGATGCTGGATTGAGCTTCTTAGAAGATTGGTCCCACGCAAAAGTAGTAGTAGAAACTAGGATGAATCCTGCGGGAATGGATCTTATTGATTGGAAACAGATGGGAATTTCAAAAGATTTTGCCAATAAGCAACTCCGAATAATCGATGCGCTCACTTCAATGGGCGTTCAAAAAAGTTGTACATGCACTCCATATCATGCGGGTTTGATTCCAACAAAAGGCAGTCATATTGCTTGGTCAGAGTCATCTGCGGTAGTATTTGCAAATTCAATATTGGGTGCAATGACGAATAGAGAGGGGGGTCCAAGTGCCCTCTCAGCGGCATTAATCGGAAAAACACCAAATTATGGTATGCATTTGGAGAGGAATAGAGTTGGAGAAATCCTCTTTGAAATAGATTTTGATCTTACAGATTTTGATTTCTCATTGTTGGGATATTATATTGGCAAATACGCACAAAACAAAATCCCCATCATCTCCGGAATTAAGAAAGCAAACCAGATCCAACTTAAATCATTGGGGGCTGGAGCTGCTGCATCAGGAGGGATTCCTTTATTCATGATAGAAAATATCACACCTGAATTTCGAATAATCGAAGAGCCCGAAAGGATTCAAGTGGACTATAAAGAGTTGACATCTATTCAAGAGGATTTAACAAATTGTGATTCGCCAAATATTATAAGTTTTGGGTGCCCACATTGCTCGTTAGAAGAGATTAAAGAAATAATACAAAAAAATAAAACCAATAAAGAGATTTGGATATGTACGACAAAACAAGCTAAAGAAAAGATTAAAGCTGTACCCCCGAATATAAAGATATTTTCAGATACATGTATGGTTGTGGCGCCTGTGGAGCAATTAGGTATCGAATGTCTTGCTACTGATTCCACTAAATCCGCACATTATTCCCAAACACTATCCCAAATAAAAACGATATTAAAACCAAAAGAGGAGCTTTTAAATGATATTAAAGGGTAAGACAATTGTTCCAGGTAAAGTCAAAGCACGAAGTTTAGTTAGTACCACCCCTATTTCCTTTCTCGGAGATGTTGATCCAGAGAAGGGTATTATAGTAGATAAACAAAATGCTCTCTATGGAAAATCGATAGCAGGAAAAGTATTCGTATTTCCTCTTGGAAAAGGATCTACAGTGGGATCTTATGTTATATATCAATTGAAAAAAAATCAGAAAGCACCCGTTGCTCTAATAAATGCCGAAGCTGAAGCAATCATCGTAGTGGGAGCAATTATTTCAGATATTCCAATGGTCCAAGGAGTTGATATAGATAAAATACCAAATAATAAAGTAATCTATGTAAATGCAACTGAGGGATATATCAAATTATAGTATATGGGCTAAAAAAAGAAAATATCAGCTAAAATCATAGATCTTCTTTCCATTTACGATATCTTCTAACTCTTTTTCGGAAACAAATCCTTTATGCTCCATTATCTTATTCAGTCTATTGATTAAATATTCCATCTTTTCGGGGAGATTGACTTTTTTCTCAAAAGAAGAAATCTTCTGTTTTAGATCCATATTCTCATCTATTTTGGAACTTAAATCCTTCTCAAGAGTTTTAATTTGAATACGATTATTTGACAGCTCTTGTTTAAGATCTTGAATAGTCAAATCATTAGCTTCGAGTTGATTCAGAAGTGAAGATATTTTCTCATCCTTTCGCTCAATTTTGCTCTCTAACTCTTTTATTTCTGCTGCAACCTTCTCAAATTCCTTATGTATTTCTTCACTCTTCAGACTCTTCTCCCTTAATTGTCTCTCTAGATCATTAATTTTGGAGCGAAGATCTAATAAGAATCTACCTTCAACTTTTTGGGATTTGGTTGGTTTCTCTTCACAGCTTTCCCAATCTATGAAACTCAAATTTGGATCACTTTTGATATTGGATTTGTAAAATTATATTTTTAACTATGGATAATTAGTTGAGGATCTTTAAAAATATAATCGTAGGATTAGAAAATTATCTATTAAACTAGGAATCTGTTTTACTAATTTGAATATATTATAATCGCTTTAGAATGAATTTGATTTATGGTTTGGGGGAAAAAAATAGGTTCCTTTTACCGATTTATTATTTAAGGCACGTTCTATATTATTTTCTATAAGACCATTGATAAGCTGGATTGGGATTCCCAATTTCATTATTTCCTTTATATTATTTAATTTAATTCTAATCCCTCCAGTAATATCAATTTTTCCCCCTAAATTGGCAAGCTGAATGGTATCTATTTGGTGATAATTGACTTCAGAGGCTAATTCGATCTCACCAGTGTCTTGGTCCTCTATATAGAGCCCATCAGTTTCCATTGTAAAAACTACTTTAGAGATATTAAGTTGCTCAGTCTTTTCGCATATTTTTAGGATAATTGTATCGCCAGAAAGAATCGAGAAATTGCTCTCACTGCTAAACATTATATCTCCATATAATACCGGAATCATACCTAATTCAAGACTTAATTTAACAGATTCGAAGTTGAAAATAATTCCTTTTTCAGGATGATTGATAAAAATTGAGGAAGGTTGGATTGATATTGCCGAAATTTGTCTTTTTATGAATTCATCTACAATAAATTTATTCAATTCAGTCATTACACTATGGGTCTTAGCCAGACCAAAAATTTGGTTTGGTACTGAAGGGTCTCTCCCAAAATTAATATTATATTTTTTCGCTATAGGATGTCCGAAAGATCCGCCTCCATGTACAATCATGACTTTTTTTTTACTTTCTATGATTTCAGAAATTGCATTTTTAATGACTTTCTTCCGTAGGGAAAACGGTTTACTCTTATTAGTGATTAGGCTGCCCCCTAATTTTACTATCATTACTGGATCTATCGCATTATTATTCAATTCGTACCCCTTTTTTATCGTTTTCAGCTAAAAAGCTGCGAAATCCTTTATCTTTTAAAATATCAGCGATCTTTTTCAAGATATCCTTCTCCCCGATGCTTATCACACATCCGCCCAACCCCGCTCCAGTCAATTTTGAGCCATATGCTCCATTGTGGGTGGATATATCGACGATTTGAGAAATATTTTTATTTGAGACCTTTAATTCTGCCAGATATTTTTGATTCAAGTTCATGAGCTCTCCGATTTCTTGATAATTCCCTCTTTTTAATTCTTTTTTACCCTCTTCTGTGATTTTACCTATATTTTCCAAAATCTTTTGAACTTTTTGGGGATTCTTTTCCTTCAATTTCCGAATGCGATCGATTGCTTCCTTTGTATTATGCTCAATATTAGAATATGTGATGAGGAGAGGGATTCCTCTTTTAAGATCTATGAAATTAAATTCACCTTTTTGATAATAAATCGCATTTCCAAAAGTGGTGATGGTATTATCGATTCCCGAAGGAGTACCATGAATTATTTTTTCCAGTTCATAGGCGATTTCATTAATACCATTTTTATTTAACCCCGTTTCATAGTAGGAGTTTAATCCAGAGACAAGAGCAACCGAAAGAGATGCCGAGGAACCTAATCCTGCCCCTGGAAAGAGCTCACTCTGCAATATAATCTCGATATTCTCAATTTGTAAATCAAACTTTTTTTGGAAGATATGTAAACATTCCCCATATTGACTGTATTTTGAAGGAATACTCGAATTTAATTCCTTTAAGTTTGAAGCTTCTAATATTAGATCATTATCTTTCAAATCAAGGATGAGATTAGGTTCATTTAATTTCCGAATAATAGCGCTCGATGTAATAGATACTGCCATCGCGATTGCAGGATAACCGTACACAACCGCGTGTTCTCCAAATAAAATGCTCTTTCCGGGAGATATTGATTTCACAGATTTCAAGATGGTCACTTACTAATTTAAAAAAGATAGCTAAAAATAAATTTTAATATGACAAAATAATTTAATGCACAATCCGACCAGCTTTTATGTATTTGGGACTCCAGTTGAGCAAGCCTTTCGCGCTTAATTCCTCATCTTTCAGTTTAACTCGTCGTATTTCATATTCTAAGGTATTTTCTTTATCGACATTACTCTCAATTCGTACATATCCTTTATTAAGATAACTTAAATCATAAGTATCCGTTTTAATGGGATCTGAGTCTAATTTCGCGTACAATGGGAAAAATCGTTCATGAAACCCAGAATGACCTTGAGGACAATAATTTAATCCTTCAATATTGGGAATTATACATCCCTCATCGCAAAATCTCAGATAAAACCCTCGATTATCATTTAATTCATGCTCAACGACTTTTCCTACTATAAATTCTGGTTGAATTTCTCCCGATTTCAGTTTTTCGTACTCCTCTATAGTTTTCTGTTCCTTATTATTTTGTAGGAAATCCTCAATTTTTGGTCCACGGTCAACCACTTTTTTAAATCCATATTTAGTTTTCAATATCCCTGTAATACAGGTAGCACCAGAACCGTATGAACCGAAATAAATGGTATTATTTTCTTTTGCATAATTTTCAAGAATATACATTATTTGTGCCCAAACCGCTGCATTGTACATATTTCCAAAATGCATTGGTACTGAAAGATGGGGTAAAATCTTTCCTTTCACGTTCGAGACGACCCAATTTGACAATTTTTCTAACTTTTTTGAAGATAAGCCCCGCTCTTTTAGATTTAGATATACATATTCGGGCAAAACACTGATATCTTGCAAAAATGAATCTAATTTCTGAAAGAGTGAATCTTTTAATTGCGTTCGATTCACTTTTAGTAAATTATTGAGATTGTGAACCCATCTTTTTTCTATTATTTGCCGCATGCATTTTAGCGGAAGCTTTGAGAATGGGGCATGAAATGCGTAATAATCCGCGTAAAACTCTCCAATCTTGTCTATCAAGTCGTCATATGCTTCCAGTTGAAATTTTAAATAGCTATCTACAGAATAGTGACCGAACACTTCCGCAGTGTCTGTGCCGGGGGGTCTCCAGAAATCATTCACATTTCCTGAAACTTTCCCAAATTTTTTACTAAAGCTTGCAATTCTGGGATTTCGCGAGATAATTAAGGCGATTGCCCCAGAGCCTTGAGTAGGTTCACTGGGACTTCCTAATGGATATTTTGAAATATCTGCACTAATCACTAAGGCTTTATTAATCACATCTTTCTCGATTAGGGCAATTGCATTCAGAATCGCCAATGTGCCGCCAGCACAGGCATTATAAATGTCTTGAGTCAAACAATTTTGATTCACATTAAGCAGTTCAGCAAAAATATTGGACACAGATTTTACCGCGTATGTAATGGTTTCAGTACCCACAAAGATCGCGTCAATTTCTTTCGGATTGATATTTCCTCGCATTAATGCACTATGTGCTGCTTTTAAACCTATCGAGATAATATCTTCGTCAGCTTCGGGAAAGCGCATTTCTTTCAGCATTAATCCTTTACTGTATTTGTCAGGATCAACCCCTCGAGCTCTCGCTAGCTCTTCTAAATTGATATAATACCGAGGAGCATGGAAGGAAAAAGAATCTATTCCAATATCCGTAAAAAGATAGTCATTTCCAATCATAGTAATCTCAATTCTCTTTTTGTTCTAATGATTTCGAATAAATCTATTTGTCAATCAATTATTAAATGTAATTTTTAATTGATTAATTAATTTTCTAATAAAAACTTAATCTAATAAACACAGCTTCATATTTAACTCTTTTGCTGAGGTGGTTTTCCTAACTAAACATATTGTCATAATTAGTAAAGGAGAACGGAGATCAAGAGATAATCTACATATTATTAACTGTTGATATTCTTAATTGTAGGTGATTTCTTATTCCTATGAATTAGAAGATGAAGAATATCAAACCTGAAAAAAGAAGACTTTATAACCTCTAATCAGCATTTGCAAAGACAAACAAATATTAAATATGCACAATTTGTTGAACTAAGTTTTTATTCAAACAACCATTTTATCAAACCAAAAGTTCATTTAATTACTATTATTAATAATATTATAAATTTTTAATAAAAGCATATTAAGTTTTACAGCGATGGAAAGTACTGAATTACTGAAGAAATTGAAGAATGATGTCGGGGACAAGTTACCTAAGCATGTAGGAATCATACCCGATGGAAACCGTAGATGGGCACGAAGCCAAGGTTTAGATATTAAAATGGGGCATCTAAATGGGTACAAAACCCTTAAAGATATCTTATATTCATTTTTTCATGCGGGAATTAAATACCTCACGGTGTATGCGCTTTCTTTAGAAAATGCCCGAAAACGCAGCAAAGAGGAACTTAAATATATTTATAAAATCATCATAAAAGCTATAGAGACGATAATGAGCGAAGATATCGTAGTCAAGGAGAAAGTAAAATTCCGTATACTCGGAAGATTATATCTGTTACCCGAGAAGGTGCGAAAGAAGGTGGAAGAGCTCCATGAGTTTACAAAAGATTTCAATGAAAATTTTGTAAATATTTTGATTATGTATGATGGACAAGCAGAAATCGTAGATGCGGTAAAAACAATGATTAAGAATAATGTCAATCCCGATGAGATTAATAGAGATACCCTCAAAAATTATCTTTATACCAATTCATTTCCTGAAGTAGATTTTATCGTCAGAACAGGGATGGAAGACGGTGCTCGCATTTCTGGATTTTGTTTATGGGATGCATCTTACGCGGAATTTAAATTTAGAAATGAATATTGGCCTCAGTATTCCGCAGAATTGCTCGTTTCTGATTTAGAAGAGTTTATTGAAAGGAATCGTCGTCGGGGTAAATAATAGAAATATTTATTTAGAAATCTGTTTCATAGGAATCTATAGGTTTCAAATTATAAACTATCTTCTATTGAAAATTATAGAAATTACTTCTAAGAAAAAGTAAGATTAAAATAAAAAAAATATTTTAGAATTAGGTTAATTCACTTAAACTTTATTTTTCTTGCTAAAATTCTTTCCTTTATAAAATAGTACTCCAAAAATCGATACTATTATGAATAGGAGTTCATATCCAGGAATATTAACTTCAGTTCCCCCAGGTGGTTCGGTCTCAAAATCCATGGTAAAGGTAACCGTATCACTCCAATTCCCGATATTTCCCGCATTGTCAATACAACGGATGCGTGCATAATATGTATTATCAGTGAACGCATTTGATGTATAATTTCCCCCCAACACCATAATATCTAATAGGGGAGAGATAAAATCATCCGAATCATCCATTTGTAATTGAAACTCCCCTGTATCAACGTCGCCTATCCATTCGAAGAAAATCAAATTAGACAAATTGAGCTCTTGATTAAGTTTGAACCAAACAAATACAGGAGTATTTGGGATTTCCGTGTCAATGGTAAATGACCAATTTGCACCCCAATTACTCGGATTCCCTGCTAAATCGTGTGCCCGGAGTCTCCAGTAGAATGTCCCATCTGGGAGAGCTGAAGCCAGAGTATAAGAAGACTCTGAGACATTCACATCCCTCACAGGGGAGAGAAAGTCTTCGTTATCGTCAAATTGGATTTGATATTTATCAATTTCAGTCAGCGTTTCCCAAGTAAAGGTGGGCGTATTATTATTAGTAATTGTCCCGTTCATCAAGGTATACATCATTGGGGCATAAGTTGGTGGAGTAAAATCGATGGTGAAATTCCAAGTTGAGCTCCACGATCCCCAATTTCCTAGAGAATCCTGTGCCCTTATTCTCCATTCATAAGTTATTTGAGCCAAGCCCGATAAATTCAAGTATGTATTCGAAAGAGTATTGTTATAAATTCCACTAACTATCACTTGATATGAAACCGCACCCGAGCTTGCCTCCCAGTCTAAATAGGCGTAGTCTTTGTTTATGTATTCTCCATCAATTGGGGAAAGACGTACTGGAGCATCCGGTCCTACTGTATCTACCGTAAACCAGCGATCAGTTATGCTCCATGGCCCCCAATTCCCTGCCGCATCCCTTGCTCGTATCTGCCAATAGTATTGCCCATCTGGCAATGGATCCGTAATATAAGTATTACTTGGTGTTGTAATATTGACTGTCAGCGGTGAAAAGTCTGATTCGGTAGATATTTGGAGATGGTAAAGATTTGGGTTTCCGGAGGGTACTGTCCAAATCATTTCAGTAGTATTATTGTTAGTAGTAGAATCGTGAGATGGCGTTTGTGGTAATGGTGCTTCGGGGGCTTGAGTATCCACAGTAAATCTCCATGTAGGACTATAGGTACTGTATTCACCTAGGGGAGCATTATATGCTCTTACTCGCCAATAATATGTATTATCTGATAAGGATTCAGTAGTAAAATTCGTCTCGGTAGTAAAATTGTTAGGTATTGTATCAAAACCTGGAGTTATATCTCTTTGGATATGATAAACGGTTGCTCCAGAAACAGGAGTCCAATGTAAATTTTGTATGGTAGTTTGCGTAAATAGGTTGTTGGCGGGAGAAATCAATGAAGGAGGATCGAGTGGTGGAGCATCAGTAGCCCATTGCATATTATATAAATTTCCAGCATTAACACCATCAACAAGAATATAATGAATTCCACTAGTAGGTAAAACAATATTAATCTGTTCCGATTCATATCCCGGGCCACCACCGGCACTACTATCATCACTATCTGCTAACCAATTTTGGTCTGGTCCATATAACGTCAAATCCATATTACCTGAATCGTGATCAAAATATATCAAAATAGTAAATTCTTCATTTCCGGGAGCTATATCTATCATATAATAATCGTCGTCGCTTTGATTTAAATTATATAGGGGACTAGTAAGACCCGAGATATTCTTTGCGTTGAGAAAATTATCATTATTTTCAAAACCATCATCAGCTGACCGAATTTCTTGATCATAGTCCTTTTTTTCACCTAATAATTCACTGGACGGATTTGATCCGAGATAAAAAAGGATAGGAGTTAAGATTAATCCAATACCAATTATTATTAAAATCAACTTATTCTTTTTCATATAAACTTCTTCTCATGACCTTTATTTTTATTAGATTTCAACTAACAAATTATTTGGATATTAAGGTTTTTTTAATTTATAAACCTTTGTGAATCTCAGTGTTCCTTTAAGATATATTAATAACAAGAAGGTTTAAAAAATTTAGGACTGAAAGACTTTTGCTTGAGGATATATGATTCGAGTCTGCTAAATTGGATTCTGAATTTATCAATTTTCTCATTATCACTTGTAAAATATTATTTCATATCAACCTCTCTCACCCAATATATAATACTGATAATAAACATGATTATAAACTGTTATGCAGATGTCTAATGGGGTTCAATAAGAAACAGAAGGAATTCAAGTATAGCGAGATTAGTTGCAATTTCGGTTTTTTTATATTTTTAAACATTTATAAAAAGTGACGTTTTCCACAGAATTGTCTATAGGCCTTAGATTTATATTTTTCTTTAAAACAGCAAATAATTCATCAAATTGTTCACTTGGTAATTCAAATGTGATATAATTTTCCGATTGAATAGTTTTTTCCGAATCTTTCCCTGAAATCCATATTGTATGCTCATTTTTGTAGGATGAGATTATTATGCTCTTGATATCTCTGTGATTTAGGATAAAGAAATCTCTCGCTAGTTGATGATTTGGAAAGTTCTTCAAATCAATATTTAACACTTTATAAGATTTTTGAATCCATCGCTCATTCGTTAAATAAAGTGCCCTTTTATAATTTCTCAAATCCATCTTTGAGAGTTGTAACCTTTTTTTTATCCGCACATAATTAAATATCTCAGGGACAATAAAGAAAAGTGTAGTAAAGAGAGCAAATGTGATTACGAAACCAAATAATATTTCCCAATTAAAAGAAATGCTCAAAAACAATATAATTATTAATATCGGCATTCCTATTAAAAGAGGGTAACAAATCTTACGAATAATCAATTTTTCAAATATATTTACCTCTTCCTCATAGGACCATTCCACACTCTCATTTTTCAAGAGTAAGTCAGATAATTGCATAAGTTTCAATATATGGAATAAAAATCTATTCGTTAGATTTTACGATATCTCGCTTTATTTATTTTTACTAAAGATATTATCCTATTTAAAAAGAAGATAAAAATTTATACACTTAAATTATATTTTACACTATAAATCTAAAATTCACTTTCAAAAATGGCTATGTCAGAATCTTATAATAATAACGTTATAAACGTAGAGACTATACAATTTCCGCAGCATTTATTACTCCCCTCTGTTCAAAATATTCTTAAATTGAGGATTATCAATAATTCCGATAAGCAAGAGAATGTAAGGCTAAATATTTCTGGAGAACGGGTAGATATCACTATTAAAAATAGTGATTCTGATACCATCTCAATCCCTCAAAATGACAATAAAGTTCTTGATCTGGAGATTCTCCCGAAGGCTGACGGGTTTGGCATCATTTCAATTGAAGTAGAATGGTTTAAGGTAGTTCAATTTACGGTAAAAGTACAAAAAGTACGAGAGAATGTACCTACTGAGAAAACTAATGAGATTTGGCAGAAGTATACTCCTCCACCGAGTTTAGAACCAGAAGGTTTTGATCCCAATGAATTTTTATTGGATTTATCAAAAGGAGAAATAAAAAAGCTTAATAAAGGCATTTGCAAGCTGGAAGACGAACTGGAAGATACCCCCCCTGAGGAGGCTATAAAAATAGCAGATTTAAAAAACGAATTAAGCGAATGTCTCCAATCATTAATAAAAGCGTATATCCACAATCAAGAATTTGATAATGCATTATCCATTATTCGAGAACACTCCAATGAGCAAAATAAAGAATATCTATTGAGAAATGCTATCCGTGCTTACTTTTTCATAGATTTTGAAAGTATGATAAGTGCAATTGATTTAATTGATGATGTTAACGATAAATCCGCATTGATGAAAACTGTATCGCTGGATTTAATAAAGAAGAATCCATCGAATGCTCTTCAAGTGTTAGAAAAATTACGGGAAGAGAGAGACTTTTATGTCCGAGGTATATTCCAAATCATCCTGAATTTTTTAAATAACAGTCAGAATGAGCAAGCGGAATCATTATTAATGAAGCTTTTTTATTTGGCTAAAAATGGAGAAAACATCAATTATGATTTAATGAAGGATGTCGTATATAGTATCGCAGAAAAATTTACTCCACAAAAAGCCGAAAAAGTAATACTCTCCATAGAAGATCAGCAATTGAAAGAAAAACTTGCAAAAGATCTATTTGATGATATTTATAGAATGGTAGATGAAGTTCGGGAAAAAATCGAGCATCGATCAATTGCGTCCTATCGTTATCGTGTAAATATATCAACACAACAGGGAGAGAATTTTACAAAATTTGCTGCTATGGGCGGAAACGTAAGCGATAATATCCTTGCTGGACAATTTGATTTTGATATTCTTGTAGTTTCTTTAATTAGTCAAAATTTCAGTCTTTTTCCCACTTTAGATCGATTATATTCTGATATCGCCCAACAAGATGAAAAACAAATCGGGTATGTGATTTTTCCCTCTAAAGAAAGTCTTAATCAAGAGGAACTTCCAATTCTTTCAGAAGTGTTAAAAAGACTGATCGCAAGTAAAACACAAGCCATACAGATGAAAATCTATAATATCGATTTCATCCCCTACCTCGGGAAACCAACATTAATCATAGGAGCTGAAGAATCTCGAGGACTCCCACTAAAAGAGAAGCTAGAACGTTCATTAAGCAGCGTTAATATTAATTTGAATACAGATTTATTCGAGGGTGGGAAGATAATAGGGTATCTCATGAAAATATTTAACCAACAGATAACTCGGCCAATCAATTTGGTTTTTTCATATGAGTTTATTAATCAATATGAAGAATTTCTAAATTGTATCAATCTCTTAGTTTAAAGGAATAGAAAATAAGTGATATTTATTATATTAATTTAAACCTTTCTTTTCATTAGTATATTTTTTTCTTTATAAATCAGATTCGACTCGTTCACTTAGATTACAAATTTTTTTAATGATTGATATTTTTGTTAAAATTCCAAGGATAAATAAAAAACATTAATTAATCTGTATTTATAACTTTAATATAACACAATTCAATATTTTCACCAATTGTACATATTATTTTTAATTATATAATCGAGCAATTTTATAGGGATTAGAATACAATGGGCTTGAGAAAGAAAAAGAAAAAAGATGATGAAAATAATGAAGAAGCTGCCAGCCCTTTCGGGACATTTTCTCAATTAATTAAAGGATCCAGCAACCCCACGGGTAGTTCCACCGAGCGGAAGATCCCTGATTTTCGCCCGGGTAAAAAAGGAGACCGATTTGGAGAATCTGTGGACAGATCTGGGGATAAACTATTTCTGGGATCGGATTACAGAGAAATATTTACCGATTCGCGGGGTTGGTCGGAAATATTAAACGATTTAGAACATTGGACACCATTACCATATACCCATGGGATGGAAATGGAACTAATTATCGCCGATGATGATGGAAATTATCCTCCTGGAGACGAAATGGTATATCGGATGAAAGAAATTGTGAAGGATGCTATAAAAATTATGGATCAAATCCTATATGAAGGACGCAGTGATTTCCTTCCGGTCCCTGAGTTTATACGGAATAAAGTCTTAGCTCGACCATGGGGGCAAGAAGATATTGAAAAAGGGTATGTAATGGATATTCGATATCAAGTCGGTGATTCTTCGGTAGATATTGATACGTTTGGACGAGATGGAAATGTTACGGCTATCACATATATATTAGAACTCGTCACACCTCCGTGTGAATATGTGGAAGAATTAGCATATTGGTCGAGTACATTATTCCTCTTGGCAAAAACCACATTACCAAGTGATCTTCATATTATCGCTTCTGCGGTGAATCCAGCCACAAAAGAGTACCAGAGAGGATTAACGCAGGGTGACCACCATCATCTAGGTAGTTTTAAGTCAGAACTGGAGAAAATACAAGCCTATTGCATGATTAGGAATTTTCTCCCGCACTTAATCGCTCTTTCTCCCAACTCGCCGATTATAAATAATAAACCGACAGATGTAGTGAAAATCATAAAGAACCGAATAACCGCACCCAATTGTGTGCGTTCTTTACGCCTTAAATTCAATGCATCTATGTTGAGCAATAATGATCCAAAACATTTCATCCCTTATCTCACCTCAACAGATCAGAATGCTCAAACTCATTTCCTTAACGTTATCGCTAAGGCTAGCTTAGAAGATGGAAGGTTTCAAGATGTCTTTCCTTTTACCGATTGGAATACAATTGAGGTAAGAGTTTGCGATGCACAACTTTCTATTTGTCGAAGGATAGGCATCGGTTTGTTAATTGAAACACTATGTTATAAAGCTCGAAAACTTCTGGCGCAAGGAACATGGGTACCAGATGCGGGAAGCGAAACTATCGCATCTAACAGGAAAAGAGCCGTCGAGAGAGGATTAATCGCATTATTCAGACCCGCAGAAAATTTAACACGCGAATTTCTTTCTCAGTATGATCCAGAGTTTGCAAAACAATATTTGGGACCCGAAGACCAACCCATACGATATATGATGCAAGCATGTCAGAGAATGTTTTTCTATCTAAAAGATGAGCTCAAAGAGTTAGGATTTCTCTATTCACCCTTTCTCAAACCGCTCTTACAGAGTGTATTCGGGAATGTGAGTTATGCTGAACCACCTATAACAGAAGCAGAATATCAATTATCGCTCTATGATTATAAGGTAAAGAATGGGGAGGACCCTAATATCCTATACGATTTGATTTATTTCACAGTACAATATTGTCAAGATCCGCTTAACAATCCGCTCACAGGCGTGCTCACCCTCCCAAAAGAAATGTATGATTAAGGTTATTCAGAAATCATTTAAAAAGATACTTATATAATTGTGTACATTAATTGGGATATTAGTTATGGCGGGGGTTTTAACTGAGTTTTTTCGATTTTTTCCCCGGAACTGGATTCATCTTTTTTTATAATCACATCATCCAATTCTTTTTCTGTTTTTGTCTTCATTTTATTCTTTTCCATTGAAGCTACCTCCGTTTCCGTCTGATCTGATTCAATATCAGTCGTCTCTAATTCTCCTACATCTTTACCTTCCAATTGTGCGACGCGTTTTTGTAAATTCATAAGATTCGTACTTAACTCCACCACCGCATCTAAGGTCTTTTCCATAATTCTTCCGACTCTTTCCATCTTCCTTTCTAAATTATCCTCTTTAATTCCTTTATCTTCCACTATATCTTTAATAAGCTTGACAAATTTAGGCTCATTAGAAAAGCTAGAGTAAATGGAGGTCATATAAATATCGTAATCATAATCATTATCCTTGAGAATCGGTTTTATTAGATATTTTACATACTCTATATTCAATAATGTTTCGATATCATTCTCAATGGCGGGATCATACTTATGGATAAATATCATGAAATATGGGGACTCCTCCAGTTGGTTTAAAACCTCGACAATACGCTTGAAATATAATATACTTTCCTCGTACTGTTCTGAAGCTTGAATATCTATTACATAGATAATCAAATCAATCCCCAAGAAGTATTTTTCGGGATCCTTCAAATATTCTTCGCGATGATCTTCTTGCCCTCCGAAATCCCAAATATAAAAGACCATCTCATCCGTTTCGATTTCGCTTCTCTCAACCCCCCTGGTTGGCTCTAATGAGGCTAGGTCCTGAATTCCCAGTTGGCCTCCAAATCTAGATAAGAGGGAAGTCTTTCCAGCATTCGATAAACCTAATACAACCGTCTTTTGTTCTTTCTTCTTGATTGGTTCCTTTTTTTCTTGAGCCTTTATAAATAATAAGCTGAGCGTGACTGCTTTCTTTAGTTTTTCCCCAAAATCGGGAAATTTCTCAGAGATTGCTGAGATGGGTGTTGCATCTATATCATCACGACTTTCAAGACTTTCAACGGGAGCGTTGGGATCAAGATTTGTTAAATCTTTTATTGATTCAATCTTAAGCAGCTCCCTCATTTCCCTTGCCAAATCTTCGTTAATAAATTTAAAGGAACTAGGGGCTAATTCTAAGATTTTAGAAACTGTATCAGCATTTTGATCTTTGAGAATATCTGTCTCTAAGAATTTTGTAACAATTCGTATATCTTCAGTCGAATTTTGATTCATTTTGTTTAGTCACTCAAAAAAGTAGTATGTCTCTACTAATGCAGTATGAAAATTATGTTATTAAAGGATTTGTATAAAAAAGCATAGATTTTTATAAAAATTTGTTAGAAAAAGTAGACTTTGGCGAGGGGATTTCGAAATTAGTGCAAAATAATGGTTTCTAATTAGAAAAAACCATACTATAATTCATTTAAAGGAAAATTTTAATTTACTTCTATATGCTAATTTTATCACTTGTACTAATAATTATTATTAATCCTTCTTAAAATAGTTAGAAATCTGAATGCTTTATCTCTGAATTTGTTTCGAGGAGATTTTTATTAATTTTGAACAAACTCAGTTAGACTAATCTTATATATTCAAAACATTTTAATTATATCATAATCTAAATAAATCGATATTTGGTATAAAATAATTTCTAAATTTGAAGTGTAGATTTTTATAATTACATTAATATTCACTATATTTCACATAAAAATGCTAGTCGCCACTATAGAAGAGGATGGGAAAAAGAGAAGAGAAGAGATCTTTGTAATCGACTCTCACAGCCATCTAGGGAAGGATGAGGATGGAGCCACGATGATGAACCCTCTCGCCCCTGGAAGCGGCAGTTTTGATTTCTGGAGCAAAATTCAGGGAAGAATAATCGAAGATTGGGAAGAATCTGGTGAACAATCATTTCACACGAGAATGGATGGAAATAATGTGAACATTTCATTCTCATTTGAACCATATCCATTTGCTGATAAACTTTTCACCTATTTACAAAAGCTTGGGAAGAAGTATTCAGATATTAGGGAAAAACTAAAGTTCAATACATTTATCGATATGGCTGTGGTATTTCCTTTTCAAGATATATTCCGAGATAAACAACCTGAAGCATTATATCGCGCCAGTAATGTAAATATCTCACGATTTACAAACCAATTACCTTTTTCATTAAAGATTATGGGATATTGTCGTGTAGACCCCCAAGAAGGGCATAAAGCGATTAATGAGGTCAAATATGCTCGAGAAACATTAGGATTGCGAGGTCTTAAATTACATCCGAGAAGTGAAGGATGGGTTGACGCGGTTAGGACGGGGGAACCAATCCCGATCATGTTGGAAGCCATTAAACATTCCATGCCAATCATATTTGATACGCGTGGAAAAAAGACCATCATGGATTTAGGAGAGTTAATTCGCAACACCCGCAATATGCTCAAAAATAAATATCCTGATTTATTACCGCATTTTAAAGCAATAATTGCACATTTTGCTCAAGGAAATGTAGGTGATTATGAGGTTTATAATACAGTGGTCCAACCAAATACATATGGAGACCTTTCAATGCTTCACGGAGAAGGGGCAAAAAACTTTTTCAAAGATTTTAGACAATGGTTTGAAAATAACCATAAAGAAAATATAGATAATAGGTCATGGTCAGAATATCTCTTATTTGCTACTGATTATCCCTATTTTGGCGAAATTCACGCCGAGAAGTTACTAATCAATCTTTTTAATAAAGATTTCTTTGAGAACGGCGGTACTCTACGCGATACTAAGAATATTTTAGGATTAAATCAAATCCGCATTTTACCGGAATATAGCATGAAACAAGAATTGACCTATAAAAATTCCTATGCTACAACAATTATCTCAAACCCCCAATATCCTACTGATCAAAAGAGTAGTTATGAAATGGCGATATCAGCACTCGCGAAATTGATTGCCGATAATAAGATTGATATTAAGAGGTTCTTCTTCGAATTTGAGAATGATTGGAATTCTTTAAGTAATAATGTTTTGATAGCTGCGATAAAAAAATCCACTAAAGAGGAGGTCCCACTCTATCTGGTTGAGATGATCGAAAATCACCTCTCTTTACTCTCCCCATTGGCTTCTTATTCAAGATGGAAAAAGTTTGGCTATAAGTTCTTCAATCCCGACGATAGAAACTTCTTCTCATCATTAATGAAGAACTATTACTTAGCTAATACTATTGAAGATGCTGAAAAGGGATTATTAGAAATTTTTCCATAAAATTTTTTTATGGTTTTCATCATTTGTGGTAAAATTTATTGACTTTTTTATAAATTATGTGATATATTTATAAGATTTAATACTCGAAATTAAAAGTGTATGTTTTTATTATTAATATAAGTTAATAATTGTGTAAATAAAACATGGTTTTTACGTTTTTTTACCGAAAAATAATATGACAATTATTTTTTTATAAAATTGTCGAAAAAATATTGTAATATATAATGAAGAATATGGAAAACCAGGTCAGCATGACTGGGGAATATAAAATTAATTCTGAGGAAGATGGGTTATCAGTATATTTAGAAAAATTTCCATTTATCACGATAATAGGAAAGTATGATCATATTTTAGGTCCAAGCTGTTTATATACACCTGTAGAATATGAGGATGAAAATTTCATCAAAAATTTACTTCGAGATGCTCTTAATACAAAAAATAAGTTTGTAATTCTAAATCACGATAAATTTTATTCTCAGACATGTAAGGTAAGAATTAATGATGAAGATGCGCGAGGGAGGAATCAACTATATGCAATTATTTTGCTCAGACATATTGAAAAGCCTTTGATCCCTACGGTGCATTTTAAGAAAATAGAAATGCTTTTCCGTAAAGTGGGAGAAGCGGAAATTTTAAAAGATAATATAAATGTTTTTGATGAATTTGCCCGGCAGATTAGAGAGACCTATTTTAATAAGGATGAATTACTTCCGTTGGAATCATGTAATCTCAAGGTAAGAAGTGGAGTGAACACCATACAGGGTTTTTGTGAATTAATTTTGGAAGAAAAAACCAAGAGGAAAATGTTGTCGGATGAGATGATTATAGACTATGTCAATTTAATGCTTGATTCTTGTGATGAAATTATCAAGGCTTTAGAAGAAAACCTTCAAGGTTCTTTTCATGGATAAATAAAAAGAGGATGTGATAAATTTAGAATGGATAAAGACAAAAAGATCATTATTTGTGGTCCTCCTAACAGCGGAAAAACTACGATAGTAAACGTATTTTTTAAAAAGGCAAATCCGCTAAAACTTTTAAAGAATTCTCTTGAGCCAACAAGAGGGATCAATTCTGAACAATTTTCACTATTTAGTTCTAATTTGGGTATATTTGACTTGGCTGGACAAGAAAATAAAGATTGGTTTACGAAGGATAAGGATATATTTGAGCATAGTGATATTATAATGTGCGTGTTCGATATTAATAATTCCTTGAAATCAATTGTCTCTTTTATAACAAAAATCCTAAAAATTAAACAGGACTCCCACACACTCTCAAAGTGCAAAATCATCACCTTTCTTCATAAGATCGATCTTGCTAACCGGTCTTATATTTCGCAAAAACATAGAGCAGTTTCAAAATTTTTTGAGAGTCGTTATCCGGATTTAGAATTTGATTTTTATTTAACATCTATTACAAGACGCTACTTTTATAATACATTTAATATCATTTTAGAGATTCTGAATCTCCTCTTTCAAAAGGAACTCATTCCAATTAGCAAGAGACAATTCGAATTTCTAAAAACTGAACTCAATCTTATTTTAAAAATCGATCCAAGTGTAAAATATACCATAGAGACACTTTCAGAGAAGATTAGATTAAATAAAAACGTATTAAATACCCATTTAAAGAGATTGGAGAAATTGGGGTTTCTTACGTTTCTTAATGATAAAGAAGTTGTTTGCTTCACAGAGAGATGTCAATTTTTTAAACGAGGTTTCTTGAGAGAGATACATAAAATCGAAGAAATAAGTAGGAATAAGGAAACTAAGTTGTTCTATACGTTAGGAGAACTAAATAACATCCCCGTTGACAAATTATAATTTAGATGGATTGGTGATTAGTATGGAAAATAGAGAACAAAATATAGAAAAAGCCAAAAATTTAAGCGACAGTAATATAACTCAGACGGAAAATTTATCCACAAAAATGGGGTATAATGAGCAACTCGAAGCCTTAAATATGCAATATCAAGAATTGGTTGGCAATATACCAGGAGCAGTTTTTCAGTTTGGTTTAGCGGATAATAATGAAATATCCATTCAATATATAAGTGAAGGGATCTACGATTTAACTGGACTAACAAGGGATGAATTTGAAGGATCAATTTCACATTTAACAGATATCGTCTATGAAAAAGATCTGAATTCATTTATAAAGTCCCTTGAAAATTCGATTGAGAATTTGGAACCTTGGAATATGGAATTTAGAATTTTTACTAAAAAAACCAGAGAAATTAAATGGTTAGACGGGAGATCAACTTTAAAATTCATAGATGGACGAGATTATATTTGGTATGGAGTTTTATTAGATATAACTGAGAAGAAGAGCGCGCATTCCCGATTAAAGGAGATAAACGAAAAACTTGAGCAGAAAGTAAAAGAAAGAACACTTCATCTAAAGGAAAGGGTTAAAGAAATCACATGTCTCTATGATATTTCTAAAATTGTTGAAAATGAAGAATTAAGCTTGGAAGAAACGTTCAAGAGAATCGTTCAGAGGATACCAAAATCAATGCAGTATTCCGAAATTACTTGTTCAAGAATTAAATATAACCAAATAGAAATTTTGTCGGAAAATTTTAAAAATTCTGACTGGAGTATGTCAGTTCCCATTCAATATAAAGAAAATACTGGGGAGATCGAAGTATTTTATAAAGAAAAGAGACCGCAGGAATCATTTGGTCCCTTTTTGGAGGATGAATTGAAATTAATAGAAGCCATAAAAGAGATAATAGAGAGATATTTAGAACGAGAAGAGACTAAAAAAGAGCTTTTAAAAAAAAACCACGCAATAATTTCCTCAAAAAGCGCTATCTCAATCTCGAATATGAAAGGAATTGTTGAATACGTTAATCCCGCATTTCTTAAGATGTGGGGATATGAAGACAAAAAAAGTGTTCTCGGCAGATCTGCGCTGGAATTCTGGGCAGAGAAAGAAAAGGCTCAAATGATGATTACAAAAATTCTCAGTGAAGGAAATGCATCTGGACAGATGGAAGCGAAAAGAAAAGATGGAACAAATTTCATTGCAAATGTACAAGGTAAGATAATTCTCAATGAAAAAGATGAGAAAACGGGTATAACCGCTTCTTTTATCGATATCACGGAAACTGTTAGAGCGAAACACAAATTAGAAGAAAGTATGAAAGAACTCAAAAGGTCTAATAAGGAATTAGAACAGTTTGCGTATGTAGCTTCTCATGATTTACAAGAACCATTAAGAATGGTTTCCAGTTTTACGCAATTACTTCAAAAGCGTTATTATGATAAATTAGATGAAGAGGCAAATGAATTCATTGAATATACGGTAGATGGAGCGAAAAGAATGCAGAACCTTATAAACGATCTACTCACTTTCTCAAGGGTTGGGACCAGAGGTACACCTTTCAAACCCGTAGATATGAACGAGGTTCTCTCAGATACCCTTCATAATCTCAAATTCGTAATAAATGAAACCGAAACTGACATAATCTATGAGGAGTTACCGATTATTAAGGCAGATCGTTCTCAGATACAACAAGTTTTCCAAAATCTAATTTCAAATGCGATAAAATTCCATGGAAAAGAACCACCAAAAATCCAAATATCCTCCATAGAGGAGGAATCTGAATGGGTTTTTTCAGTGAAGGATAATGGTATTGGTATTGATCCCCAATTTTTTAATAAAATATTTGTTATTTTTCAGAGATTAAATAAAAGAGGGGAATATGAAGGGACAGGTATCGGATTAGCTCTTTGTAAAAAGATTATAAATAGGCACGGAGGGGAAATTTGGGTTGACTCTAAAAGTGGAGGAGGCTCGACCTTTCACTTTTCTATTCCTAAAAGGAAAATAAAAAAAACAATAAATGAGTGATTAAATATGAAAAAAAAGATAATTGGCAAACCAATAGAGATTCTTCTCGTAGAAGATAATCCAGGAGATATAAGATTAACAAAGGAAGCATTAAAGCAGAGTAAAATTTTAAATAATCTCAATATTGCGATGGACGGAGACGAAGCTATGAAATATTTACTTAAAGAAGGTAATTATAGCGAAAAACCAACACCAGACATAATACTTCTCGATCTAAATTTACCAAAAAAAGATGGTCGTGAGGTTCTTGCAGAAATAAAAGAAAGAAAAGAATTAAGACATATCCCTGTGGTTATTTTAACAAGTTCAGAAGCAGATGAAGATATTATTAAAACCTATGAATTACATGCTAATTGTTATGTAACCAAACCAGTAGATCTTAATCAATTTAGCAAGGTTGTAAAAGCTATTGGAGATTTCTGGTTTAGCATCGTTAAATTACCAAATGGAGATTAAACAGGTCTTTCCTCCAATTAAGGTAGATATAGTGATGAATGATAAAAAAAGAGATATTATAGATATCTTGTTAATTGAAGATAATCCAGCGGATGTTAAATTACTGGAGATTTTGTTATCAGAAAATGTAAATTTAGACTTTCAATATAAATTATATATAGCAAATACTCTTAAAGAAGGATTTAAATTATTGGAACAGCACTTATTTGATGTTATTCTTTTAGATTTATCTCTACCAGATAGTAGTGGTTTTAAAACGATTTCAACTGTTTATGAAGAGATAACCGAAATTCCAATTATAGTCTTAACAGGTTTGGATGATATAAAGGGAGGGAGAAAAGCAGTCAAGCTGGGTGCTCAAGATTTTTTGATTAAAGGTAAAGTTGATGGAAATCATTTAGTACAGTCGATCTATCATTCTATTGAACGACAAAAAATGATAAAGACTATTGAGGACCTTGCGAATGACTTGCAAAAAGAAGAACGTAAGCTGAGAAAAATTATCAATGCAAATGCTGATGCGATAATAATTACATCAAACGAGGGAAAAGTTCAATTTCTTAACCCTGCTGCCGAAGAGTTATTTGAATGCTCAAGTAATTCATTTAAAGGGAAAGAATTTGGATATGACATTTGTGAAAATGGAGGAAAAGAAATTTGCATTGAAAATTCTACTACTAAATATGCTGAAGTAAAGCAAGTGGACATAGAATGGGAAGGAAAAGACGCTAAACTCCTCACTCTCAGGGATATTACTAAAAATAAACAATATGAGCAACTTTTAAAAAAATCTGAAAGGAAATATCGCAATTTATTTGAAAATTCGCCTTATCCCATTTTAATCTTAGATTCTAGGGGAAATATCGTAGATTGCAATTCTAATGTATTAGAATTATTTGAAATTGATAAAGAACAATTTATAGCGGGAAATTATAAGAACGAGTTTCTTAAACCATTGAATGAGATAAATCTTTTTTCTGAGAATTTAGAAGGATTAGACGAGAATAACCTTCCTGATTCCTATGAGCTGGAAATTAAGGTTGGCGAAGATAAAAAATTATGGTTGGATCTTAATTTCTCATTCATATACTTAAATAATATCCCTTTAATCCATCTCTTAATCAGGAATATTACTCCGATTAAGGAATCTGAGAGAGAAATGCGAAAGTTAGAAAAGACTCTCCACGAGATGAATTTACTTATTGAACATGCTCCTATGGCTATTTTTTTAATATACAAGAATGGAAAAATTTTAAGAGCCAATAAAGCAGCTTTAGATTTATTTCAATACAAAGAAGAAAGTTTGTTAAATTTCACGGTATATGATTTGTTTGATCAAGAATACCAAAAGCTAATAAAAAGTCATTATCATAAGGATGTATTCCATTCTGATTTGGAAAACCAAATAGAAGCCCGAATAATAAGGAAAGACGGAAGGGTCAAAGATGTTGAAATTACATCAACCACCTTAAAGATTGCTGGCAATGTGATAATCCAATCTTTTATCTCAGATATAAGCTCTCGAAAAAACTATGAGAAAAATAGAGAATTATTGTTAGATCAGCTAATCCAATCCTTAGAGTTCAAATCCAAGTTTTTAGCGGCAATGTCCCATGATTTAAGAACCCCTCTCAATGCAATTATAGGATTCTCGACCTTATTATTAGATGAGTCTTATGGTAAGTTAAATGAAAATCAAGAGGATTATTTACATGATATTTACAGTGCTGCTGAACAATTAAGTGATTTGATAAATGCGATGCTCGACATTTCAAAAATTGAAATTGGAGGATTTGATTTAAAAAAGAAAGAATTCAATTTATATCCGTTAGTAAAACAAATCCATTCTTTATTTAAACCCCTTTATAAAAAAAAAGAGTTATTTTTTCAAATTAAAAATCTAAATAAAGCGAAATACATCTATGCTGATCCCGTTAGGTTTAAACAAATATTGTATAATCTCATTGACAATGCTATAAAATATACTGAAGAGGGGGGAATTATTTTAAGAACTTTTGAACATTTGGATCATTGGGAGTTCCAAATTGAAGATACCGGGATTGGAATTGAAAAGAAAGATTATGAAGTTGTATTTCGAGAATTTGGAAGAATAAAAAATGATGTGAAAAAAGAAGTCTCAGGTTCGGGAATAGGTCTATCCTTAACAAAACGCCTTGTCAAACTACATGGAGGGGAAATATGGTTTGAAAGCGAGAAAGATAAAGGAACCATATTTTTCTTCACATTACCAAAAAGTAAGGAGGGTAGAAATAATGCAAATATCAAAACAAAATCAGAAATTTAATCTTCTATTTATATATAATCGGTATGAGAATTTAGAAATCTTAAAAAAAAGTTTGAAAAAGTTAGAAGCTTTTAACTATAATTTTATCTTATATGAAGCAAAAGTAGACTCAGCTGAAAGAATTAATCTCAATAATTTTGATTTTTGTATCTATAGCGACTTTCAGCTTGAATTATCTCAACTTCATAAATATTTTGAAAACATTAGAAATTTAAAGAAGAAATCTGTTATCTTTATAGGAGAGCCCCAACCTATTGAAAATTTAAACACACTTTTTAGATTAGGGGTCGATAATTATTTGCAACAAGATATATCAATTAATAGTTTAAGTAAAGCAATTCTAAATTGCATACAATCTTCTAATTTAAAAAAACAGACTAGAAAATTAGAATTCTCTCAAGAAAAATTTAGAAATCTTTTCAATAATTTAAATGATTCGGTAATTTTTCACGATCTAAAAGGAAATATAATCGAGGTTAATGATACTGCATGTCAAAGATTAAATTATTCATACGAAGAATTGATAAAAAAGAATCTTATTTCGATAGATAGCCCAAATTTTAGAAAGTTTATTAAAGATCGAATTGGAGAACTAAAAAAGAGAGGAAATCTAATATTTGAGTCAGAACATATAACTAAAGGAGGAAAAGTTATCCCAGTAGAAATTAGTACCACTTTGGTTTCCTACGAGAGAGAGGAGGCTATTCTTAGTATTGCCAGAGATATTTCCTTGAGGAAGAAGAAAGAGAAAAAATACCAAAAGACCTTACAACAATATAAACAACTTCATAGAGAGATGGAATTAATTCTAGATCACATCCCGGGTTTAGTATACCATAAAGACACAAAAAATAATTTTTTAAGAGTTAATAAAAATTTAGCAGAAGCACATGGGATGACCAAGGAGGAAATGTCCGGAAAAAGTTGTTTTAAGATATTTCCAGAAGAACAAGCTCAAGCATATTGGGAAGACGATTTAGATGTCATTAAATCCGGTAAACCCAAGCTTTTTATTGAAGAAAAATGGCAAACACCAGAGGGGTTACGCTGGACTAGTACCAGTAAAATCCCACTCAAGGACGAAGAAGGAATAATTAAAGGAATTATAGGGTTTTCCATCGATTTAACAGAGAAAAAATTAATCGAAAAAGAACTCATTAAGTCTCAGAAAGAACTAAAAGTTCGAAACAAAATATCAAATCTTTTTCTGAGATATCAAGATGAGACTCTATACAATAAAATTTTAGATTATCTGTTTGAGATATTTGAATCAGAGATTGGATATTTTAGTTACATTAATAGTGAAGGAGATTTAGTAAGTCCCACTATGAAAGGAGGTATGTGGGAAAGATGCAGTGTAGCGGATAAAGATTTTATATTCCCTAAGGATTCGTGGGGGGGATTATGGGGTCGATCATTAAAAGAAAGTAGAATTTTAACTTCAGAGGGACCATTTAATTTACCTCAAGGACATATCAAACTAAAAAATGTAGTATGTATTCCCATTATATTTCAAAACGAAATAATTGGTCAAATGACTTTGGGAAATAAAAAGGGTGGATATGATGGAAACGATATTGACCTATTAAAAACCATCTCAAACAAAATTGCCCCGATCTTGGATTTACGATTAAAAAGAAAACAGCAAGAAAAGAGAAAAAAGAAAATTCAAGAAAAATTAAGAGAATCAGAACAAAAATATCGTAGTGTCTTGGAGAATATAAAGGAGGGATATTTTGAAACAGACTTAAGGGGAAATTTCACTTTTTTTAATGATGCATTAACCAAAATTCTTGGATTACAAGAAAAGGAAATAAGAGGAAATAACTTAACTGAATATATAAACCAAAAGACAGAGGAACATTTATCCAAAGAATTTAATGACATCTCGAAATCTAAAAAGGGGAAAAAGAATATTCAATTCAGACTAAAAAAAAATAATGAGGAGGAAATATATCTTGAGACTTCTGCCTATCCTTTATATAATTCAGATGATAAAATGGTTGGATATTTTGGTTTATCTCGTGATATTACAGAACGCAAGAGGGCGGAGCTAATCCAGAAAAAATTTCAAAAAGAATTAGAACAGAAAGTAGATGAACGTACGAAAAAATTGAATCAGGCTCTTAAAAAACAAAAACAATATTTAGACCATATCTTAAAAGCTTCACAATTTAAATCAGAATTTCTCGCGTCTATGTCTCATGAATTGAGAACACCACTGAATGCAATTGTTGGATTCACTGATTTACTCTTAGAGGAATCCTTTGGAAAGCTGAATGATAAACAAAAAGATTTTCTAAGTGATGTGAAGAGCTCTTCTCAGGATTTGCTTAATATGATTAATCAAGTATTAGATATATCAAAAATTGAAGCGGGTCAGCTTAACCTTAATATAAAAAGCTTTTCTCTTACTAATATGGTCAATCAAATTGATTCTCTATTACGGGCATCTCTCAATGAAAAAAAACTTCGGTTCATAACAAAGGGATTAGATAAAATCACCAGCTTTAGAGCAGATCCGATTAAATTTAAAGAAATACTAACAAATCTATTGAGTAATGCAATAAAATATACTTTAGAAGGGAAAATTGAGTTAATTGTTGAAGATTCTGGTAAGAATTGGCGATTTAAAATCACCGATACCGGTATAGGGATTGATAAGGAAGATTACGATATAATATTTAAAGAATTCAAAAGAGGGAACTCTCCTCTTATCAATTCAAAAAGAGGGACAGGACTCGGCCTCCCCTTATCAAAAAGATTGATAAATTTACATGGAGGTGAGATTTGGTTTAAAAGCAAAAAAGGAGAAGGAACTACATTTTTCTTCACCATTCCAAAAATAAGTGAAAAGAAAAAGAGGGAAAAAAAGAATTGAGGTCGAGAGAGATTGATCCAAGAAAGGGGGAGAGGGATAATTTGGAAGATAAGTACTACCGTGAGTATTTAGATCAATTATCCAAGGGTATTTGCTTTATTCTTAATGACGAAACAAAATTTATTAACTCCGCATTTTCAAAATTACTAAATCTAAAAAAAGATACATTAATACATCTTCATATTGATAAATTGATTGAGTACTTTCCCAAAATTTATCGGTCCAAAATTAAAAACATCGCTAAAAAAATAAAAGGTGGAAAAAAAGAACTAAAAGAAACTTTTCAAATTTTTTCAGAGATATCAGGAAAACCAATCGAAAATTTTCAAGTAGAAATAAAGAGGATTATATACAATAATATGCCAGTATTTTGTATAGAAATTGAAAAAACTACTAAATCGAAAGTTACCAAACAAGGAATCCATTATAGTGAAGAAAAATCACAGAGATCAGAAAGACACTATAAAAAAATAATAGAAAATCTTAAAGAAGCGTATTTTGAAGTTGATTTGGACGGGAATTTTACCTACTTTAACAAATCATTCAATCAATATTTAGGATATTCCAAAAGTGAGCTTCTAGGAATGAATTACCGTGATTTATTTAAGGAGGAAACCAAAAACAGAATCTCTCAGATATATAACAAAATCTTTAGAACCGGAAAACCGAATTTAATGAGTGAGTATATAGCGATTAAAAAAAATGGAGAAACAATAATATTTGAATCGTCAGCTTATTTGAGATATGATTCAAATGGAGAAAAAATCGGATTTTACGGATTAGCACGTGATATCACTGAGAAAAAAAGATCGGAAAAATTGAGAGAGGAGTTCCATGAACGATTAGAAGAAAAAGTAAAAAAAAGAACCAAAGAATTAAACGAGGCATTGAAAAAACAAAAAAAATATCAAAGAGAAATTTTGAAAGCTTCGCAATTTAAATCAGAATTTCTCGCTACAATGTCTCATGAGCTTCGGACACCTTTAAACGCAATCATTGGATTTACTGATTTATTATTGGAAGGAGCATATGGAGAATTGAATGAGGAACAAGGAGAATATTTAACAGATATTAAAACGTCTGCAGAGCATCAATATGAAATGATTAGTAAAATTTTGGATATAACGAAAATTGAATCCGGACAGATTAAATTAGATAAAGATTACTTTTCCTTACCTACTATAATCGAGCAAATCAAATCTACAATTAAACCCATGTATAGTGACAAGAATCTAGACTTTATAATTGAAGGTTTGGAAGATGATGCAGAAATCTATGCCGATCCAATTAGATTTAAAGAGGTCTTACTAAATTTGCTTACAAATGCTATAAAATTTACTGAGCGAGGGAAAATTACCCTAATTATACAAGAACAATTTGACAAATGGATTTTTAAAATAAGGGATACGGGTATTGGTATAGCACGAAAAGATTTCGATGTGGTTTTCAAAGAATTTAAGAGGGTGGATTCTTCATACGTCAGGTCTACAGAAGGAACGGGATTGGGATTATCCTTGACTAAGAGATTAGTTGATTTACATGATGGAGATATTTCCTTTTCAAGCGTATTGGGTGTTGGAACTACCTTTACCTTTTCGATTCCTAAGGATCTTAATGAACCAGAAATATAGGATAAAAGGGTCAATCAATATAACGGGTTTTAATCTTTTGGGATTTCTTTGCAATATTCTTTATAAGTTCAAAATCTTTTTCTAGTATTGCTTTTGTAAGTTTAACCTTAAGCTTTTTAATCTTTTCTTTTAATTCTGAGGTTTTCTTAAAGAGTTCTTCTTGTAAATCATCCAGATTTCTATATAATTCCTCTGCGTGTTTAATATCATATGATTTCAGCCCATTTATCATTTGTTCATAACGTTCATTTAGTTTTTCCAGCCATCTTCGAGATTTCTTTTTAATTTCGGTTCCTTTAGATGATTTTCCCGTCTGTAGGAAGGTTTCAAACTCCCTCTCATATTTTTCAAATAACTCAGAAAAAAAACGCTTAATTTTATATTCAATTACCTCTAGATTAATGTCTGGATGGACAAAAAGAGTAATGGTAAAACTATCATAATTAAAAATATACATCTTTAGATTTATACCCTCCAAATTAAAGCCAGAAAGATTTTTAATGTTTATTTCTCGGGAAAATTTCTCCAGAGCACTTATAAACATAGGTATTAATTCGGCATCAAACTCACCATCATCTAGATCTCTTAGATCTTTGTTGGCTAAGAATTCTTTGAGGGCACCATCATATAGTTCGGCTTTAGAAAAGGTTTTGCCATTTTCGTCAGATATAAAAAATCCGATAAACGCCGGGATTTCTTTCTTAGTGGGAAATTCTGGAATAACAATATCATTTTCCAATCTATAAAGATTGTCCAAATTAAATTTTTTTGTAATATATTCGAATTGAGACTTTCCATTCTCAGTTAAATTATAAATTCTTTTTTTATCTGCTTTAGTATAATCAATATGTCCTTTATCTAGCAGATGGTTTATTATTTTTTCCAGAAGTTGGTCGGACAATTTTAATTTCAAGTGCATTTCTTTTTCTGTTAATATTACCTCTTTATTAAAATAATAGAGTGTCCTGATAATTTCGTTTAAAAAATCGGATGATAATATATTTTTCGATATATCTTTATCTATATTAGACCGAATAATTTCTATGAGATAGGAAAATGTCTGAATAAAATATTCACTTTTGATACTCGTAAAATAAATTTTTGTGAGATTAATATCTCTCAGATGAGTCTTTACATCTCTTTTTAAAACTTGCATCTCTATTTCCCCAAGGAGATCAATTTTGTGGATAAATAGATAAATATTAGACTTAAGAGTTAATTCTTCTTTTACTTTTAAGACATTTTCAATAAAATTGACAATTTCTTGAATTTTAGTAGCTGCTTCAATAACGATAATTATTATTCCTGCGTCAAGAAACACGGTCCTATCTTTAGATTCAAACCATCGTCTGTTCTCTTGCCCTGCAAGGTCAAAAACCCCGATTTCTTCTTCAAATAATCTAAATATTAATGACTCCTCGCCGTATGTAGGTTCAATCGCATATTCTAGTAATTTTGAAGCGTTTTCTCCCTCAAAAAATATTTTCCGTATTGTTGTCTTGCCAGCTCCAGAGGGGCCAACAAATACCAGCTTTTTGCTCATGACTAAACTTATTTTCTTTGATAGAAATAATAATTTATTAACTTTGAACGGATTTTTCCTACGAGTGAAATTAACCTATTTGGAGTGAGGGTTTCTGAGATTAATATTAAGTTGTTTATATTAAACTTCATGAGATTCAAATAATTCATAATAATATTCAGAGATTCCCTTCCAGAAATAATTATATGTTCGATATTATCATTTTTGACCATATTCTGGAAAGATTGGTTTAATTGGGCGATCATTTTGTGAGTATGGTTAATAAGATTTGTATTAAAGTCTTTATTCATCGTTTGAACGATTATTGAATCATTTTTATTGGTAATGTATGCTAGAGTTTTTGATGTGTCTTTAAGGAACTCATCCAAAAATAATTTTAACATCTTTGTATCTGCTGAGAAAGTACTTAGTATAGTATAGAATGCGTTATAAAGCGAATAGATTAATTTGGGATATATGCTTGTAAAAAAGATGGGCTCAGTATATTCATAACCTAATTGACCTTTTACTTCTTTAATAGTTGTCTCTCGGTCGTTTTCTTCTATTAAATCAATTTTATGTAGGAATAAATATAATTCCGAACGACTGTTATAGGTTTCGATTAGGGATTTAATTCTCGCAATGTCCGCAACAACATCTTCTTTTCTTGAAACCCAGAAGGGAAAATCAAAGAGATAAATAATTACATCGGCATTATCGAATGCTAACATTTGATCGTGAGAATCTTCTTGATTTAATAATTCTAGAAGTTCTTGACCTGAGGTATCAAATAATCCTAATTTCAAATCCAACCAAGAATATACTGACGGTTTGACTCCTCTCGTTGGTTCTAGTGGATCATATAACAATGAACGCGGGTCAACACCTTCAAAGATAATTTTTTTGATGCTTGTTTTCCCAGTTCCAGGTCTACCTAATAGAAGAACTTTCCTTGCAGAGGATTTCTTAAAGAATTTAGAGACATTTTCCAAAAAATATTGGGTTCGCTCATCTGGCGGCTTTGAGAACACTTTACTTCCAAATGAAATCAATTGGTTTTTTAGATTATAGAGATTGTCTTTCTCCGTTTCTTCTAATATTAAAATAAGAATTTCATAGCCGAATTTCGATACTCTTGCTTTATCGCAATAACTTAAGATTGTCTTATCGTTATAATTGACTTCAATTAATTCTTCATTCTTAAAATCCTCATCATAAGCATGGGTCATATAGATTTTGTTCGTCAAATTAGAGGTAATTTCAAGCGAGTCCGGATATTTCGCCTCTAACACTGAACCTATTTTCTGATCCCAACTAAAAATTGCGAGCCCTTTAATCATATAATCGCAAATCTAATTATTTTAAGACAAAAATATAAATAATAATAACAGAATTAGTATATAAAAGTAATTGATTAGATATATTAATTAGACTGATTAGACGTGAAATCGCAGTTTATTTTTCACATCACTTTTTTTATTAGCAATTAGAAAATCACTCATATTAGGAGGTTGATATTTAATGACGAAAAAGGTATATGTAGTTGAGGATAATGAAAAGAATATGAAATTATTTAAAGCCATCTTAAAACTCATTCCCGATGTGGAATATTTCACCGAAACTCGGGGAGATAAAGGGTTAGAACTCATAAAAGCGGGTGATCCAGACTTAATCATATTAGATATCCAATTGCCTGAAATAAGTGGCCTTGATATTACCAGAGAACTGAGAAAAATCGAGAAATTTAAAAATATTCCAATTATCGCAGTCACTTCATTTGCGATGAAGGGAGATAAAGAACGTATATTAGAAGCTGGGGTGGACAAGTACGTAGCAAAACCAATCAAGGTACAAGAATTCCGAGAACTTATAAAGAAAACTATTGGATAAATAGAAAATATATAATATCGAATTAATACTATTATTCTTGAGAAGAATTATACCTAAAGAAAGCATTAATATTTGGAGATTTATTAAAATGAGCGAGCATGAGCAGAGTAAAGCAAAAGTCTCACCGGAAAACTTAGATGATACTGAAGACCGCCCCATCGACCAAACTGAAGATAATCCCCGAGCAGATGAATCCGAAATAGAGGACATGAAGACTCAGATTTCGAATCTGAAAGAAGAACTCAGTGCTGCTCGAAATGAAATTGAACAAAAAACCAAAAGAATAGAACAGTTCCAATCTCACGAGTCTGATTTTGAGACTGAGAAAAGCCAATTACAAAATAAGATTAAAAAACTGAATGAGGAATTGGAAACAAAAGAGATAAAAATAAAAAATTTGAATCAACAATTAGACAAAAATCTTAACGAGAAAAAAGCTCAAATAGAAACACTTCAAGATAAGATAAGCACTTTGGAGGATGAGCTTGAGGAGAGAACTCAAAATATCGAAGAGATTAAAACGAAATTGGAACACAAAGATTCTGAATTAACAGAACTCACTGATAAAATTCAAAGTGTTAATGAAGAGCTCAATAATTCAACAGAAAAGATAAACCAACTAAAAGAAACCCAGAGAAATCTCAAAAAGAATAATGAACGGCATTTGGATACGATCGCTAATCTTAAAATTGAACTAAAAGGTTTAAGAGATCAATTGAATAATAAAGGAAGCGTGAAGGAACAAGTTCAAGAAGAAATAATAGACTTAAAGAAAGAAATTAAAATACTCAGGCGCGAAAGGGATCATTATAAGAAAATTGTAAAAGAGAATGATTTACTTTAGCATTATATTCTCATTAATTCATTAAATCAGATTGATTTAGTTTAAGCTCAAAAATCTAATCTAAAAAACCTAAATAGGCTCTTATTATCGCAATCAGAACAAATATCTCGTTTTTCAAATCGAAGATTGTAATCACTATAGGTTAACATAAATATTTTCGACCCTTGGGCACTTATTTTCAGATTTAATATACCACCAATAAAAAAAACAACAAGATCTTATCAAAAAAGGACTTCAAAATACTATATTATGTGTATTTTTCATAAATTACTCATAGGAGAGAAACTATTTTCCCAAGCTTAAAAATTACTGAAATTTTTTCTAATGCGGTATATGTCTTATGAATCCACTAATTCCTATTTTTCATATGGCTTTTACGAAATATCTTATTTAAAAGAAAACAAATTTATATACCAAAATAATTATAATTATTATAATTGTAATCACAATAAAATTATATTAATCAAAGTCAAAACTAGATTGGTGGAACTAAATTGAGTATCGATACAAAAAGTTTCGACAATATTCTTAGTAAGATTATTAAATCAGAGAGCGGAATCAAAAAGGTTATCCTAGTTGATAGAACTGGATTGACTATTGCAAGTGTATCGAAATTTTCCTATTTTCCCGCTGACGTGGATGGTATTGGAGCTATTGCAAGCGCGGTCTTCTGTGCGAGTGAAGAGCAAGGCAAGAACCTTGAGCTTGGCGCATTGGACATTGTTACCAGCGAGTTCTCAGGCGGAAAGATTTTCGCGGCAAGCTGTGGACCGAAAGGTGTGCTGTGTCTTATCTCCGATCCCGACATCAATATTGGGCTAATTCGACTGATACTGAAACGTTCGGGAGATGAACTACGAGAAATTTTGGACGAATTCCTCTCAGAAGTGCCTGATACTTTAGATTCAGGGTTAGACTTGAGCGATCTTGACGAGTTAACTCCAGATTAATTGAAACCTTTTTTCCATCTATTTTTACCTTTATAGTCTTAACTGGTGTGCTTTTCCTCATTTTCATTTAATCCAATTTTCTCACTTTTTACTAATTTAGAGACATACTGATTGGAAATTTTTATTTATCTTCCATCCCATATTATTGTAGGATCGTGTGAGAGTATGAATTCTACTAAAAAATATCTATCTTAAATAGTTAATCGAACAAGTTGTAAGAGGGAAAATAATTTGGATTTAGAATTGAAAGGAAAGGTCGCGCTCGTGCTCGCCTCCAGTAGGGGGCTTGGGTATGCGTGTGCGAAAGGATTTTATCGTGAAGGGGCTAATGTGGTGACGTGCAGCCGTACAGAGCAAGACCTGCGGGATGCTAAGCATAAGATATATGAAAGCGAATCGATCAGTGATGAAAATGAGATCTATTATGTGGTCGCAGATCTGATGGACGAGACGCAGATTGAAAAAGTAGTTGGAGACACTATGGATAAATTCGGTAGAATCGATATTTTAGTACATAATGCGGGTGGACCGCCTTCTGGACCTGTTAAGAGCATTTCGAAGGAGCAATGGGATGACTCAATAGACTTGAATCTGCGGTCCTTCATCAAGATTGCCTATTTAGTCCTTCCGATAATGCAAGAGCAAGGTTCGGGCAGAATTATCGCAATTACCTCGGTCTCGGTCAAACAACCGCTGGAAAATTTGGTGCTGTCAAATACCACGCGTTTGGGGGTGGTTGGGTTCGCGAAGACGTTAGCAAATGAATATGGAAAGGATAATATTTTAGTCAATGTGGTGTGCCCTGGGCCCACATTGACCGACAGGATGAAAGAGTTAATTATCGATACAGTCGAGCGGACAGGGAACTCGGAAGAGGAGGTTAAGAAATCGTGGACGGATGAGATTCCGATGGGTCGGCTGGGAGAGCCCGAAGAATTGGCGAATCTTGTCGTATTCTTGGGGTCGGAGAAGGCCAGCTATATCAACGGAGCAGTGATTCAAGTCGACGGCGGATTTGTTAAAGCACCGTTTTAATTTCATTTGTTTGTATTTTGTATAGAATCACATACACTATCGTAATCTAAGAGAAAGTTTTTTATATGG
>WJIN01000500.1 GCA_014730295.1 Promethearchaeota archaeon
ATCACCATATACGACATAGTCCTCCCGCTCAATTTCTTTGAGCATTTTTTCCTCGGCCTGTCTAGGAGTTAGCCCGGCGTAGTCCGCAGGGTTGCTGTCATAGAGAAACTCTCCGGGCCGTCTTATGTCCGCAAAATCGTAACTAGTTTGGATATAGTCATAGATTTCTTCGGAAGTTTCATCGCCCCGCCTGTCGATCCGCCACTCTCCATTTTCGTTATAATAATCGCACTCCTCTGTGATCATATCCGCCAACTCGTCGTTAGACAACTGTTCGATAGAATCGCCGCTAATGTCACTCGGAACGGTAATTTGGATTACTCGCCCGTACCGCACATGCGGCGGTGGTCCGCCTTCGACGGATCCGCTCCAATCCCAAGCTGCCGTGTAGTTTTTAGGGTTGATCTCAAGATATGCCTCCTGAGGCCGAATTTTTCCGTCGTAATGATGCCACAGCGGCGCTTTGCCTTTCGGCCAAGTAAAAGTGATTTTTCCGATTTTTTTAGTAATATCTTGCCCTTCTTTAAGCCGACTTTTCCTTGAAAAAGATTCTCTCTTTCGTCTAGAAGGTCTTCGTTTTAAAGAAGATTCTCCAAATACTCGATCTGAGCCGAGCATGCTTTTGCCGACCAGCTTCCCGTCAATGAGAAAGTCACCCCATTCTCTCTCAATAGCGTCTTCAAGATCACCATATACGACATAGTCCTCCCGCTCAATTTCTTTGAGCATTTTTTCCTCGGCCTGTCTAGGAGTTAGCCCGGCGTAGTCCGCGGGGTTGCTGTCATGGAGAAAATCCTCCGGCTCGATGATTGGTACATTCTCATAGTGTTTCTGTATTTCGTCGTATATAGCCTGATGAGTATAGCGACCATTTCCGTCTCGACGCCATTTTTCATGCTTGTTCCAATAATCGCACTCGTCTGCGATCATTGGAGCGAGCTTCTTAGACAAAAACTCGATTGAATGTCCGGCAATATCCCCCGGCACTGGAAACCCAAGCACATCGCTCCTCAACATAGCGGCGGGCGTACCACTACCAATAGCGGTGTCCCAGTCAGCCGTGTAGTCCTCCGGATCGACTGCCAGATATGCCTCCTGGGGCTGAATTTGTCCGTCATACCACTGCCACAGCGGGATCTTGCCTTTCGGCCAAGTAAAAGTGATTTCTCCGATTTTTTTAGTAATATCTTGCCCTTCTTTAAGCCGACTTTTCCTTGAAAAAGATTCTCTCTTTCGTCTAGAAGGTCTTCGTTTTAAAGAAGATTCTCCAAAAGGATCTTCCCTATAATCACTACTAAAAATATCATCTTCTTCATCTTCGTATTCATCACCATATAAAATATCTTCTTCATCATACGAATAATCATCTTGGGCTTTCATGCAGGACCTTTCATCGATCATGTAATCATCATCCTCTTCATCGTAACCTTTAAACATTTCCCTCTTTCTTCGCACAGCTCTTCGATTTAGAAAAGATTCTTTCTTTTTCTTTTCAGTTTTAGCTTCTTCTTCATCGTCTTTCTTATCTGTCTTTTCTTCATCGTCTTTCTCATCGGCCTTTTCTTTATCAACTTCTTTCTTTTTCTTCGCTTCAAAATAAGCTGAAATAGATTCCCTTACAATTCGGCCAATAATCGCCTCTTCTTTCTTACCATCTTCTTTATCCTTCCCTTCATCGTCTTTCTCATCGGCCTTTTCTTCATCAGCTTCTTTCTTTTTCTTCGCTTCAGAAATAGTGAAAATAGCACCACGCTTAACAAGGCTATCATTAATCCTAGCACTTTTCTCAAGAACATGGGCTGCCCTAGAATTTTTAGCTTCTTTTAAAGTCATTCCTGCTAAAATAGTGATTATATCACCTTTTTCCAACATAATCTCAGCTTTATCCGTACTAAGATAAACCTTCTTTTCCAAAAGAATTTTTTTATTCATTTGTTTTTGTTCTCCTTAAAATATTTCTTCAGTTTTATCAAGTTGCGTAGCTGTAAAGTCATAAGACTTACCAGTACTACTTTCATTAAATTTTTTCCATTCTTTGTCTATTTCATCTTTTAATTTCATATAAGTTAATTGTGCTTGACTTAGAGTTTTACAAGAAAAAATCTCCTCTTTAATCTCTTTCGCTATTTCAGGATCATTATATTTAAGATCTTCATAATAACGTTTAATTTCATTTTTTTCTGTAAAATCTAAAGAAACTTCTTCCTCGTGTTTACGCCGCTTTCTCTCAATGATTAAATTACGTTTCTCTTGTAAAGCCGCTCGCCTTCTATCTTCTAGCATGGCTTTCTTCCTTCTTTCTTCCAAAGCAAGATTTCTTTTTTCTTTACGAATTTTATTTTCACGAATTCTAGTCTCAATTCTCGCAAGCTGTTTTTCAAGCATTCTTTTAGTTTTTCTTTCTAAAGTCAAGCTTTCTTCTAATTTTTCAATATCGGATAAAAGATTAGAAATCTGTTCTTCCAATTGACCGTATTCATCCGCAGTAAACATAGTATTTTTAGTAGCTTGTACCTCTTCATACAGTGTATCTACTTTCCGGCAATGTTTTTTAATATCATCCAAAAGACTTAAAGCACAATTATACTTTTTTTCAGTTCCCGTATAAGCTTCTTTTATTCTATAGTATCTTTCTTCAAAAGAAAGCTTATCTTCAGCAAGTTTATCAAAATCTTTACCTTTTTTAAAAGTATCTTCAATGTGCTTAGTAAGGTTAGAAACCTCTTCTTCTATCTCTTCTTTCATGTCTAAAGCAAAATCAATATCTTCCCAATAAGTCAGCATTTCCTTTAAGTCGGCAAGCTTTTCACGGGAATCTTCTTTTTCCTTAATTTCCTCAAGAGAGTTCTTTAGCATCCGCACTAAGTTCTTCTCTTCTAGCTTTTTAAGCTTTTCTTCTTTTATTTTCATTCTAGATTCCTTTTCTTTAGATTCTTTTATGTCTTCTATCTTAACATCCAAAGAAGATCTAATTTCATCCTCTTTGGTCCCATAGACTTGATAAGATGGATTTAAAACCCAATCAGCAGGTCTTTCAATTTCATAACTTTCAGGAATAACAGTCTTTTTATCTTTTTCTAAATCACCCCAACCTACTGTAGAAAGCCCTATTAAGCCACCAGCTTCAATCGCCTCTTTACAATGCATCCCCCATTGACCGAAAAGATAAGCATCTGCAAAAACAATTTTTTTACCTAAATCATCCACACCGTACCGTAAATTATGCCAAACACAATAAATATCTTTTACGCTTCCCTCTTCTTCAGGATGATCACAAAGCCCAAAAGACCCTTCCCAGACTTCTTTTTGATTGTTTAACACATTATCCCACAATTCCGAAGAGTAAAATCTTTCATTTAAATTTTCTTCATCCGGTATAGAAATAGGAAATGTATAAGCACCTAAGCAAGTAAAGTCTTGTTCTCTATAACTAATTTTTTTATAGCTTTCGGTAATGGGTAACTTCTTAATTGCTTTAGCAGAAACCTTAAAAGACTCAACTAATTTAATTTTTTCCATCAAATTTCCTTTATTTTAACTTTCTAAAATTATAGTATATTGTAAGCCTTAACCTTCTATCTTATCTTTTTTTACAGAAAAAAGTTCATATAAAATATCATTTTCACTATTCTTCATATTAGAAGAAACAAAGTGTTTTTGATTATTTACCCCTTCATAAAAACCTTTTTTCCGTCTAGCTTTAAAATAAGCATCCCTAATAATAAAATCCCCGTTTTCATGTAAAAGTTTATTAGCACTTTCAGATAATTTTGTTTTAGTGGATACGTAAGGTCTTCCATTTTCAGATAGACTTTCCACAGACGACTTAACCCAAGCCTCTACATCTTCAGGACTAAGAAAAGATAATTCCGAAAATACGCCAATAATAACTTCCGGAGGTAAACCCTCTCTAGTCCCTAAAGCGTTTTGAATATTACTAATAACATCACTAGCTAGTCTTAAAGTGTCTTGCTTAGCCCTAAGCCTGTCAGAAGAATCCTCTAATACTGGATAATTCATCATTAATTCAAACTCTGTATCTTTTCCCTCTAAATCCCCTGTTATATGCAAATGCAGCTTAACCTTTTCCGTCAATTGTTTCAAAAATGTAGACTGCAAGGCATAAACCGCCCTACCAAAAGGCTTGTACTGTTGCAATAGGGCTTGTCCGGAAGTACCAAAACTAGAACGATCTACAATTAAATAACCTTTGGGAATCCTAGAACCCATGATATGATCATCTCTAAGTAATTCAATGTCTTTAATCGCATCGGAATTTATCCTATTTTCTTTAATTTCAAAGTCAATTAAGTTTTCAGGCAAATAATATCTTTGGCCTATGGCTGGGGTTTCCTTTGGGGTAGATTTATTTGATAAATTTTCAAACTCTATTTGTGCTTCTACTACTTTTTGCCACAAATCCATTTCAGTTAAATTTTCATCATTTTTAACTTTAACCAATTCTACAGGAAACTGCGCTATTCTAGCCAATTCCATCAAAGTTTTACTAGCTTCTAATTGTCTAAAAGGGGCTAACATGTTTAGTAATAAAGGCCTCCCATAAGGATAAAATTCAGAATCATCAGAGTTTAGCCTAAAATGTAAAACATTCCAAGAAGGTAATAAAATACCTCCCTCAATTTCAAAAGCAAAAGTATACGGCCTAAAAAGATATGAAATTTGATTTTTTTCCTTAGACAAAGCTTTTTTATCTAATAATTGTTTAAAAGTTTCGGCACGGGAACCGCCTATAACATTAGTCGCGAATTGATTTACTTTCTTTTCTTTGATCCATTTGTTTAAGTTAAACTCAATCCTTTCCAGAACTGTAAAGACGTTTAAAGGCATGCAGTCAATAAATCCAAAATTATCATCTAAGGTTGTTACAAAAAAACTATCCCCAAATAAAACTAATTCACGGGCAATAGTTCTAAGCCTGTCCGCGTCAGTAAACCCCCAGGAGTCAAGCAAATCCATAATATAAGCTTCATTCTTTTTTGATTTAGCTTTACAAGATATAACTTGATTTTGTGTATCAGCCTGTACAAACTCATCCGAATAAAGGTCCACAGCCATAGCAGTAACACTATCATTTTTTTGCATATAATCCAGGTCTTTATAACGATCAAAACGGTCTTGTAAAGAATTTCGGTCCTCATGGCATTCATTTAACCACCAATCCCAATACTTTTGAAGTTTATCATCAAAAACTACCGACTCTTTTTTACCCGTACTTATACTTTGCCGCAAAGGCTGGATTAAAGGACTGTTATTTTTCGTTTTAATACTTATATTAAGCCAATCTAGTAATTTCTTATATATATTTTCTGCCATATTTAACTCTTTTTTTTAACTTATACTATTCTAGTAATTTTTAAGCGAAAAGCGTTTTAAGGCTATCAACATTATAAGCCCTCTCTGCCTCATTATTATCTTCATCTAGAATTATTACCGTAGGTGTGGAGGACACGCCATATTTAACAGCTTTTTCCATTTCCTTAACAGCGTTAATATAAGTTTGCTTAATTCCTGCCTGCAAACCTTTCAGAAAATTAACTACAGGAACACAATTAGGGCATCTTTCCTGGGTAAAAATAAGAATTTCCCCATAAACCCTTTCTTTTTTATTTTCTTTAGATACATTCAAATTATAGGATTTTCTCTGAGCGAACTCCGATTTTTTACCCACATTCCAGTTATCAACTGCCCTATAATATCCGGTAATTCTAGAGTATACTTCACATTTACTTCCCTTAGTCAAACTTAAATTTTTTTCTAATTTTTTAATTTCTTCTTCTACAGACATTCCTATCCCCTTTATATTAATTTCAAATGATGAGACAATTTAAAATTGATCAATTATATTTTTTATTTCTGCGGGAAGCTCGTAAATGTAAGGAGCCGCCCAAGATTTTTTCCAAGTTAAAGCCGTATGAAAACTACCAAACATATCAGTAACTTGCATAGCTATTTTAAAAAATCCACCATCATCATCTTCAATTTTATGTATAATAACATCATCTTTTTCCACATTATCATTCCATTTCGTATATATCTCAATAGGAAGAATATCGTAAAAATAGTAGCTTGTGTTACTGCCTGTTTCATTATTATCCGGTTTTATGCCACTATCATCATACCTATAACGATACAAAGGAATTTCAGTAGGATAGTCTATAACGCAATCTATCACATCATTTTTAATTAAAGCGGGAGGGGCAAGCCAATTCCCGTATTTTTCATCCTTCTCTATTTTTATATGGGTAACCTGAACTTGATTACCCATTACAAATATTTGATTATCAAAAAGCTTTCTTTTTATTTTTAATGACGCCTTTTCAAGTTTATTTCTAATCCCTGACATAAAAATATAGTTAAAGATAATTAAACAAAGCTTTTTTAGATAAAAATACATAAATACATCTTTAGAAAAAATTAAACGGTTTATTAAAAATTTAGCTTTCATTTCAAAACAGTTAAAATCTTTTCTCTAATTCCATTACCTAATTTATTAGTTTCACTAAACTCCAAAAAAGATTTTTTAGTATCTTTAACCGCTTCCTTCAAATCCAAACCGCCACCCTGCAAAAAGCCGTCTTCCTCTTTATACGTAATTTTTCTTATATAATAACCTTTGTATTTTTCCCTAATTTCTTTTTCATATTTTCTAGAAGGCGCTCCGTCAATATCTAAAATAGGAAATTGAATAGAATCAATAACCGGCAAATTAGGGTAATTTACTGAAATATAATCAAGAAAATTAGGTAATGGTATAGAATCTAATTTCTTTGTAGCTAAGTCTACACTTAAAAGCCTATTCTCTTGCCCTTTTTCTGTAAACCTAGTTTTAGTGGGAGGACCTATATACCTTTCACTTTGAATATGAATATCCCCACCTAACTTCTTGCCTTTTATCTGACTAATATCAATAAATTTACCAAACATCTGTTCAGTTTCATCCGGGAAATGATAAAAAACAAAATCATAAGAATCTTCATTGAAATCATTTTCATACATATCTTTCATGAGTCTATCATCTTCACTTGCCCGGTAGTAATGTGGAAGCCAAAGACAATTATTCCCTTCAACACTATTAACAATAGGCGTATCAATTACTTCCACATTACCTAAATCTTTTAAAGGTTCTAGAAAATTACCAAATTGCTTAGATTTATCATGGTTTCCTGTTAGAATAAAAATCTTTTTAAATTTCAAAGATTTTAAAATTGAAATGGCCTTTCGATTAACTAAACCTGTATGCTTTGATTTGTCCCCGAAATCACCCAATATTCCAAAATAATTTCCAGAATTATTAAAGCTTTGCTTTGAAAGCCATTCAAAAAATCTAAGCTTAGCCGAATAAAAAGGCTCTACTTCCGTAAAATGCACATCAGCTGTTAAAATCAATTTAGCCATTTAATACCCCTCTTTTATCGTAAAAACAATCACGGCACAAAGCCTTATATTTATCTTTACCGCCTACTTCAATTTTATTAAATTTATCTCTAGAAGCCCAACTAAAATTAGCTACATCACTACCACAATCAACACAAACGGCATTTAATTTTAAAATAATATCACATCGGGGAAGCAAATAAGCAGTTACGTCCCAAGGTTGGCCCTCTGAATCAAGATTAAGTCCCGCAAAAAAAAATTTTTTCTTATTTATTAAAAGGAAATCAACCACAGATAATAAATTAGGTAAATTAAAAAATTGCACCTCCTCAAACGCGACAATATCGTAATGAGAAAGCTTATCCTTCAAAACTTCCGTTAGCTCTAAACCGTCCTTCAAATGTAAATAGTCATAGTTTCGTTCTCTTTCCCCTGAATGATAATAAAATTTTCGTAAATCTTTCTTTGGATGAATACAAATAGCAGTTCGCCCCGCGTAAAATTCCCTGTTTAGTAAATCAGTTAGCTTTCCAGATTTACCTGAAAACATAGGCCCTACTACAAAAGTGGCTAAACTCACTTAATTACCGCCACCTTTTCTTTCAAAAAATTTCTAAAAGCCTTTTTAGTATAAACCTCTAATTTCATTTCATATTCTTTTTGAACCTCAAATACGGTATTAGCTTCTTCTTCCGTAAGAAGATTTAAATCTAAGCCGTAAATGGATTTTTCATCCTCCTTTATTACTAAAAGCTTTCTTCTCTTTTCATTGTAAGTAAACTCTTCAATTTTCATCCCTTCATCCTTTATTAATTTTCTTATAGAGAATACCGAAAAAAATTAAAAGTTTCAAGACCTTTACGGATGAAATTTTAAAATTGCTAAGTTCCCTTTCTCTTTATTCCATACAAAAGACTGGCTTTCTTGCGTTGAAATGTACCCTTTTCTAAAATGCCAGTCATCTCTAGCTGTTAAAGATGGCAAATACCTTTCAATTATCCCAAACTCTTCATCAACAGTGGTAAATATTCTTTTTTTTGTTTTATGAAAATGTCCTTTATGAAATTCAATATACTTAGCTTCATTCCAACATTCTTTTACTTCACGGGACATTATCAAAGGAATCCCGTCTTTTACTTCCGCGTCACCATGGCTAAACCCTAAAAGCACTTTCCCCCAAGAAAAATACTTTCTAGTTTTTGGCGAGTTGTTAATAATTACATCTTTAGCTTTAGCATAGACCTTTTCTAAAACAACCCCTAAATAAAATAGCCTTTCAAAATCATGGTTTCCTTGAATTAATAAAACTTCTACACATCCTGCAAACTTTCTTAAATACTCAATACCATCAAGAATTAAACTAACACCTTCGGAAAAAGTTTTTTGCCACCGCGTATCTTCAACTTGAGGGGTTCCCGCAAAAGTAACATTTTGACTTGAATTTGCATTAAAAAAATCACCACCAATAACAAACAAAATCTTTTCAGGGGCGTAAGAACTTCCGGACTCCGTTAAATTAATTAATGCCTCGTTATATAATTGGGAAGCTATGGTAATATCATAATCCTGCCCTGATTCATTTTTCCAGGACAATTGCCCGAAATGATGATCATAAAGACTAATTTCAAGTAAATTACCTGACTTTTTATTATTAACTTTTTTTACCTTACTTCTTATCTCATTTATTTTTATAGATTGTACTGCTTCCGCAATAGCTTGTTTTTTTTCTTCAAAAGAAATATCCTCCGCTTCCTTTTGTTTAAAAACAGCATTTATTGAATACATCGGGTTTTTATCATTTCCCCAATGGCTTGTCTTTATACTTTTAGGAACCCAAATATTCTTATCTAATTCATTATATAAATAAAGATCATCTAAAGTTTTTATATTGTGGGACCTAGAAATTACCCTTTTTTCACCCGCCTCTAAATCATCCTCTTCTTCATAAAACTCCTGGGAAATCTCATCTTTTTCCGATAAACGCCTGACGGTTCTTTTGAAAGCAGACTCAGACATTTCAGAGTTACTTTCATCTAAAAAATCATCATACAAGCTATATATTTCTTGTCTAGATAATCCCTCTTCTACTTTTTTTCTTACCCAGTCATAAGCTTTCATCTAACCCTTCCTTTCTATAATAGTGAAATGGACTATTTCTAAATTAATTTTCTCGTGAAAAAAAAGCGCCCAGCTTAAGGCGCTTTAAAAGTTACTATTTCTAAAAATCTATCAGGACTTCCTTTTCCTGCTTCTTAACTTTTTCGTGAATGTTCATGCAAGACCAACAGATACTTGGTAGTCTTTATAGTCTATCACTAGATACCTATCCTCAAAAGTAGCTTTCATAAAACCAAAACTTTGAAGCCTAACAAAAATATCCCGGCTATCCACAATCAATATATCATTTTTTCCTACAGTTAAACGCCCTACCAAATTTAAAACAAAGCTGTTGCCATAACAATTTACTTTTACAGACCTCCCCATATAGCCCATTAAAGAACTTAACAATCCCGGCCAATTAGTAAAAGCTTCCGAAACCGCTTCCGAAACCCTTACTGCCGAAACAACACTTTCCTCCATATCAAAATCATCATCCCCCCATTGCCTTTTACCCAAAGCCTTTAGCATATAGTCCCAAACCCAAATTACAGGATCCTCCCCGCTAATGATTTCATCTGCGATAGACGTATATGTTAATTTTCTAAAACTTCTAGGATCTTGCTTATCATCACAAGCTTTTATTTTTCGTAAAAACTTAGCAAATCCTCCCCGACTTCCTCTATATACCCACGACCCTTTATCCAAAGTATTTAAAGTATAAGTATTGGTAGAATAAGCAACATTTACCTTTACAAGAGATCGCATATTAATCCTCCAAACTATCTAAAACAGAATCAAGCCGCTGATTAATTTCTTTTTCACTTAACGCATTATCGAAATCCGTATACCCCGGATCTGTTGTCTGCCGCATCTCTTCATCTTCCTCATCCTCATCCGGAGGAACATCTTTAGCCTCTTCTTCATCTAAGACTACCCCAGGATCCGCCATAGGGTTTTGAAAATCATCATCATCATCACTTTTATACACATGCCCGGCGTCTTCATCGCCTGTATCATACTCTTCATCTTTCTTTTTAGGAGAAATAACTACATCATCAGATGCAAACTGTGAAGAAACTACCATTTCTAAAAATTGGGATACATCCCCCTTGTAATCTAAAAAATCTCTTAAATAACTTTCTTTAATTCCTAACATATTTTTTAAAACTCCCTGAGTGTAAGAATATTCACGATCACTAAAGTTTCTTTCGGATACCCCAAAAGTTTCCGATGTAATTTCTTTAGCTTGATCATAAAGATCCTCTACTTTCTTTATACTTTTTCCCGTTAAAGCCGCGTATTTTTTAATTATCTCTAATGGCATACTATTAACCTCTCTTAATCTATCTTATCTAAATTTAAATACTGTTCAAAAGTATCTTTTGTTAGTATAAACCCGCCGTATTCAAACCCATTTTCGGGAAAAGCTAGATTATCTATTTCAGAATACAGAGGGATTATCAAATCATCCTCATCTTCTAATCGAATAATAATTACCGCTTCCCTACCTTCAGGCTTGTTAGTTACCTCGATAGATTTGTTATCATCTACAATAACTTCAAACAATTCTACATTCTCTAATTCTAATTTCAACTGGCTCTCATCATTAATATAATCCATAACCTAACCTCATATAATGATAGTTTAATTTTTTAATATTCTTTTCATCATCAAATATTCTATAACTGCTAGCATATGCTTCCCGGCAAACTTTATTCCGTGTGGATTAGTTTTATTTGGCGGACGATTAGTGTAGTTCTTCCCGTATAAAATACCCTCCTCATACCATAACCACATGCTACGATAAACAAAATCAAGATTAACACCCTTTTTAGCGTTAATATCATCTTCAACACCCACCGGAACCTTTATTTTTTTCCACTCCCAAAAACCTGTTTTAGTGTTTTTTAATTTCTTCTTCATTTCCCGATATTTAACTTTAGGACTTGCACTAAAAACAGGTTTTTTTAAACTCCCCTCCCTAGCCCTAAATCTTGAATTAATACTTAAAGATTCCAATTCAATATATATCTCATAATTATGCTTTAAAGATTTCTGTTTTTTTCTTTCTCTACCACGGGAATCTACCGGCGTGAAATATGGAGAATACTGCGGAAAAGACTTAGTTTCTATAACATACCGCCTACCAAACTGCCCTGTTTTAACTTCAAAAAATTTTATACTTTTTACCTTAACTACGCCCACAAAATCACGAAGTTTATAATCAAACCTATTTTTAAAATGAGCATGCGTATTTTGTACCAATTGCTTTAAAGTAAAATCACTTGGAAACCTTTTAGACATACATTACCCTAAGATTTCATAATTACCACTTTCGGCATTGCCTTCCATCTTAACATAACTTCTTCTTTCAATTCATCCGCCCTTTGAATAAAGTTAGAATACTCAAAAGATACAGGCAAATTATCTGCTTGTTGACCTCTAAGCTGGCCTAACATCCGTAAAACATTACTTTGCGCTAATTTTATCACATCATCCCTAATCATTAAAGGTATGGTTTCAAAATCATCATCCATTAAAGCCCAATCTATGATTAAATTACCTTGGGTGCTAGTAAAGCCTGAAATCTTCCTATTTTGGTAGTCAACAGTTACTTTAAAAGCCTTATATGAATCAACTAAACTTTTATTTGCATGATATTTCGTTAGTCTTGCATTACGCATCCCATAGTCATAAGGCTGTCCATAAGAATTTTGATAAAAACTATTAACGCCAGTAATTAATTTAATATCAGCGAAGGGATTTCCAGTAACAGTACTACCGCCAAGAGAAGTATTTAATCTACTGCCAGAAACCCCAAAGACCCAATCATCTGGAAAATTAATTTCAAAACTACCACTGACCGAATATTCTGAAGATAATCTAACAGGAAACCATTTGTAATAAGTTACTACGGCAGGAGAGATGGCGTATTTTCTAAAGTCATCTTCCGTAAATTCGTATTCGTCCCTATTAATTAAAGGAAATCCAACCTCACTTAATATCAAACCGACATAATAATCCGAGATCTGTAAGCTTTGTAATGTAAAATCCGCCGCCATTAAAAAACCTTTTTAAACCTTTAAAACCTGATTTAAAGCATGGTTCTTCCAAATTGAAGACTCTTGATACATATACCTAATCATCATTACATTATTATAGTCCCTAAAAGATATTGACTTCAGTCTAGGACTTATTTCTATCATAAATTCTAAAACTTCTTCCTTAATTTCCGTGGGAACATTTGGCTGAAGTACCGAAACCCGCTCCGAGAGTCCTGTTAAAATTTGCTCTAAAGACAAAGTCATATCTACCATTAACATTCTATCTTTGATAGCAGGGTCTATTTTATGCTTAGGCATATTAGTAATAATTAAAATTTGTGAATTAAACTCAAAGGTTAAAGGCATCTTCTCAATACCCTTAACCCTATGGCGATTGAGCTTATCTAGGACTCTACTTTCAACATCGATTACTCTAGCACCGCTCCCTTGACTTTCTGTTGCTTGTAAAATTAATCCACGCCTATCCCTTGAAGTCCACAGAGCTTCACTATCATCAAAAACCATAATAGTATTATCTTTATTTTCAAACAAAAACTCATACAAATCAGCTATATCTTTTATTGATGATCCTTTCAAAATAAAAACACGCTTATTAACTTTTTTAACTTTATTTAACACCCACTCAGTAATATTAAAAGTTTTTCCAATACCGCTACCACCAAAAACTAATAAACCGTTAGTAAAACCTTTGACAAGCATATCAATACTTTTTTCTAAAAAGTCAAACTTTCCATCAAAAGAAGCCGCGTATATCTCATCCCAAGTCTTTTGCTCCTCGGACGGCGGAGGAACTTCCTTAAAACTCTTACCGTGTATAACCAAAGTAACCCCTATTCTTTTACTAGTAAGCTTATTAGTCCGTAAGTACTTAAGAATCGACTGCCTAAAAGTAGCTATAGACATAATCTGCCCATTTTCTATAGCCCACGGCTTAAAATAAACAGAATACAATGTAGTAAGACCTTCCGTTTGAATTAATTTTATATAATCCTTATCGCTAGAAAGCCAGTCTATAAAAATAGGAAACTTAGTACTTTTCCTTCCACGGGCCTCCGAAATATCATCAAAACTTCTTAAATCAATGGCTTTTCCAGAAAGAAAATCCGATAAAAACTCCGTAATTTCATCCATAACCTGAACAATATTATACCCCGCAAAAACTAAAGTCCTATAAGATTGATTTGGGTCTAAACTCTTGTAAACTGTTACAGATACCGGCGCACCTTGATTAAACTCAAAAGAAAATAAATACTTATCTTGAATAGTCCCTAAGTAAACATCCTCCCCTTTTGTATTAGACTGCGCAAAAGGAGAAACATTCATAAACGTCCCAAGCCGTTTTTGCAGAATACTTACCATTTTTTCTGTCATTTTACCGACCATTTCAGGTCTAAACTTTTCTTTAATAATAAACATTTTTATATATCCTTTTTTTTAATAATAGATTTTGCTACCGTCTTTTACCCGGCCACCCCTGTCATATTTTATAGGATCACTTACCGCACCAGCCTTCATATGCTCAGGAATCAAAGTAGAATTATTCCCCCAAACCCTGTAATAAGTTTCGTTATCTTTAACTAACTTCGCAGGAATATCTTCATTCATGTTTTTAAAAATCCCAATAACAACACCACAATTATTCTTATACTCATAATACGGCATAACACCCCTTCCTTTAAAATTATAGTATTTTTAGTGATTAAATACCTCTTTTTACAACTACGTCAACTATCCCCTTATCTTCTAAGTTTTTAATCAACTTCAAAAGCTCTTTTCTAGAAAAATTAGATACAACCTGTCCTTTAATATCTTGAAGCAAGGGTAACCCCTTGTAGGATAATCTCTTAAGCCTTTCTTTATAATCCAAACAAGTTTCTAAAGAAATGTTATTTTTCTTAGCTATTAATTCATCCGGAAGTAAGTGCCTTTGATTATCTATCAATTTATCAACATAATCACTTAATTTAAATTTAATAGGGGGTTGTTTAGCCTCTACAGGAGCTTTTTTAGGAGAACTGACAGGAATAGAAACTTTTCTAACTTCGGGTACTACAGGTTTTTTAAGGTCAATAACCTCTTTTTTTAAAGTTATCTTGTCTTCAACAGAATCACTTGTAGCTACTAAACTAATTTCTAGTAATATAACTAAAATTAATAGCAACCAAAACATGACTGCAAGGCCAGGAAGATTTAACCCCTTCCCTAAAGTAGTAAAAATATTAGAAGCCGTAATTTTAACTGTATCTTTACTTACTTCTTCATCTAGCATCAATTCATAAGACTTAATTTCTTTAGAAATCTTATTTTGCTCCGACTTAGCCTCTTCTATCGTTTTATCAATATCCGTAATTGTCTTTCCTACCCAATAAACCGCCTTACTTTCAAGATTTATTTCCGTTTTTTGTTTAATTGAAGCTTCAATTATTTTTTCCTGTAAATCCCATTCTCTTTCTAACCTCCCAATGGTTTTTTCAAGCCTGTCTTTTCCATAAGATCCTTTTGCCACATCAAAACTTTGTTTTTCAATCTCACCAAGGGCAAAACCTAATGAAGCTACCACAGAAACCAAAGTCAATCCAAAAACCAATACAAACTTACCCGAAGCAGTACAATAACGCCCCAAACGCCAATCATATTTACCCTCAATTAATAAAAAATACTTTGCAATTTCAAACCCCCCGGCAAGTAAAGCAAAAACAATTTTCAAAAGAACAAAATCTGTAAATTGTATAAAAAGATTTATAGACAAAGCTAAACAAATAAAAAATAAAACTTTATGAGTAAAAAGTTTCATAGTAGCTAAGGTTTTTAATTTCATCCAAACTTCCTTGACTAATCAATATCAATACCATGCTCGGCTAAATCTACAGTTTCCGGAAGAGGATCTTCTTTATCATCCTCTATAGATTTAGCATTTCTTTTAGCAAGGATTTGTTTGATTAATTCTTCAATCTTAAATTGCTCTTCTTTGTGTGTTGTAAGATATTCCCTTAATTTTTCCTCACCATGAAATTTTTCCCCATTATAGGTAAACCAGGAACCACCCTTATCTACAATATCAAACTTAGCTGCGTATTCAATCAATTCGCTTCCAAAATCTAGCCCTGTATCAAACATTAAAGTAAACTCACCCTTCTTCCAAGGGGGAGCTACTTTATTTTTTATACATTTAACCTCAAATTTAACCCCAAGCGGTGGTTCTGAATCCTTGAGTTTAATAAATTCAATTTTCCTAGTTCTAAGCCTAATCGATGAAAAAAACGGCAAAGCTTTTCCCCCTGGGGTAGTTTCCGGAGAACCATACATAACACCCATCTTCATCCTAACCTGATTAATAAAAATTAAAGTAGTATTATTTTTTTTAGCATGCCCTATAATTTTTCTAAGACCCTGGCCCAAAAGTCTAGCTTGAACACCCATGTGAGCCTTACCCATATCACCATCAAGTTCGGCTTGCGGAACTAAGGCGGCCACAGAATCAATTACAATAGCAGAGACCTCCCCGGTAATCACTAACTGCTCCGCTAAATCTAAAGCCTGTTCTCCGCTCTCAGGGTCCACATAATACAAAGAGTCAACATCCAATCCTAAATTTTCGGAGTGATCCGCCGAAAAGGAATGCTCAGCGTCAATAAACGCCACAGTTTCACCTTGAGCTTGCAATTGCGCTAGAATATATGTAGCTAAACTAGTTTTTCCACTGGACTCTTCACCATAAATCTCTATAATACGCCCTTTAGGTACACCCTTACCTAAAATATCCATTAACCGTAAAGAAGTTAAATCCCACCAAGACACGTCTATAAAACTAGTTTCACCTAGCTTCCTTAAAACACCCTCCCCATAAGATTTATTAATCTGCTTCATCAATTTATCCAATTTAGACATTTTTCCTCCAATTCGTTAACATACAAATAGTTATCATTTATAAAGTCTATAGCCCCAACTTCTTTACCTAGCTTTTCTTTTAAAACAGCCATTTAATCAATTAATTCCGTAAAATCATCCCAGCCTTTAATTACACAAATCAAAATTTGATACCCAACATTATCCACAATATCATTCTTTCTAAGAGTTTCAGAATTAGCAATTCTAGATAATTTATCATCAATTCTTTCCAAAATACCATTTAAAGCGGGCTCACCATCTTCTTTATGCTTCCTAAAAATTTCCAAAGGCTGAATAGCCGAATTACCGTATAATTTATTCTTAGTAATTAAAAATTTACCTAAGCTATCACAGGTTTTTTTAATCCTAGCCTGCACGATTGTTAAACTTCTACCATCTTGAACTAATCCAAGCTCTTTAGCTTTTTCTAAAATAAAATCCTCCATAAATTAACCTTGAAGCCTAGTCTTATACTTACCTTCAGAAATCTTAACTACCTTAACCCCGACTTGTTCTTCTAATTCTTTTTTCTTTTTTTCAAAATCCTCTTTAGATAAAGCTTCATTATTAAGAAGCACCTTTTCTTTTTCTTCCATAAAAAACCCCTTACAATATTATAGGCGTAAATTAAAAATAATTATTCAACCCCTATGTGAAAAAATTAACCTTAACTATTTTTAACAACCCCTTCTAAATTTCACAATTCAAGTATCTTTTTTTTACTTTACTCATCATCCCCCGGATCATAGCCAAAGAATTCCTCTACCAATTCCGACATTCTATCTTCTAAGTCTTTCAAAAAATAACTTTGAATATCCAAAAAAACATCACCACCTTTAACAAAATCTTTAACCAAAAATTCTTCTTTCTGTAAAAAAAATAAAAACGAATGTGCTAAATGAAAAGAAATTCTACTAGCATTAACTAAGTCAAACTCCTTAACATCCAAAAAAACTTGTCCCATACATACACCTTTCTTAAGAAAGGCTCCCTCAATAAAAGTATCCTCTTCTTTATCAATTGTAGGTATAAAAAGCATCGGCAACCCTTCAACATCAATTAAGTGGGAAATCCCACCTCCCTTAAAGTAACCCTTAATTTCAGGATAATTTTGCAAAAGTTTATTAGCATGCTTTAGCATTGAGTCTCGATTAAGAAAGACATTTACTCTATAGTAATAATTACAAGCTTCTTCCCATAGCGTAAAAGTCTTTATCGGACCCTGCTCTTCAGTAAATACAACATCAAACATAATTTAAATAACATCCTTTAAAATCATCTTAACCTTTATGGTGAACTACCCAAAGCCTTTAAATTTGAGCTTCCTCCCCCTCATCTACCAAAGGTGTAAATGTAAAAATTGAAGAATCAAATAAATATTTTATAGTTCCTACCTGACCCTGATTTTGCTTCAAAATATAAAGATTGGCTATATCATCCATAGCATCTAAGTCTTCCTGAA
>WJIN01000495.1 GCA_014730295.1 Promethearchaeota archaeon
CTTCAATATAGTTCAGGAGATATATTACGGCTCGGATATTATTCCTACCATCCAAACATTCTTACTCATTCCCTTTCCGCCGATATCTCCGAAATTTATTCCTTAAAGGTAATTTCCAGAGAAAACTCCTCGCAGCACTATGAGTTTAGCCAAGATGAGTATGCAATTTCAGAAGATGGATATAGATTATATTTATATAATATTTTTCACACAATTTTAGAAAATGAGAGGTTTACCTTGTATGATAAATTTGAAATCACATATCACGCTCCATTAACCAAACAAATCGATCTTTCCAATAATTTGATCCTTTGCTTACAGGACACAAATGGCAATTATATACCCATAGAATCCTTACCGATTGATAATTTAGGCTTTTTCGAATATGAAACCGTATTTGATGAGCACGGATTATCCTTATATTTGGAGGGAAAACAAACGAATAACCTTAAGATCTCATATCTCCCTCTTGAAATATGGAATAAATCTGCTGAAGAATACGCACAAATTACCTATGAAGTGAACGAGGAGAAGATATATGCCTACGAAGAGAATAAGGAATGGACTCAATTTATAAAGATTACGACTTTAGGGGAGAAACAGAAGCTAATGATGGTAGAAGATGTAAGATCACCATTAGTTATGAGTCAAACCTATGATGAAGGTAGAGAATATTATCTGAATACAAATCCATTAGAAGCATTGGAAAAAGGAGAAGATTATACTAAAATTAGTATAGATGCATTAGTTAATGAAGAATATCAATTTACCTTTAAATTAACCGATCTAGACGATGTAGGTATTAAGAATAGTATTGTTTGGATGCATCTCGGATTAATGCCTAAATCTGAATCTCAATTCCTCAATAATCGTGCAGTATTACAGGACGGCACTCCGATCTATTATGAATCTCTCGGCACCCAAGAACTTACCAGCATCGGACCTGGAGACGCACCCAATAAAATGTTCGGACGACCGCTTACATATCCGCTCTATAACTATAATACCAACCTTTCTGCCTACGGTCCTTATATTTGGGATTATGAACTGACCAATGAATTCGGAGAAGTCACCTTTGAAGTGTCCTTTGACCATGATTATTTAGAGGATTTCGCACGGATTTATGGTTCAATGGAAGGAATTGATTCGATTGAAGATATTGTGCTTTATATGAGAGTATTTACCGCCGATTTTGAATGGGAAGAGATGATGATCCAAAATCCCGAAATGTATCTCTGCTCCAATAAAGGAACTATCTTTAACGGAACCGAAATCTTGGAAAATTTTGATTTTACTCGATTGCTCCAAAAAGATCCTACCTATGTTGAGGGATTAATCAGACTTCATAAAAACGATATTGCCCTCGGCTTTGGAGATCATCTTACCGCCTCACTTGACGAGCCTGAGGAACTTACCGTTCATATCTACCCCACGGAGGCTGATCTAATTCCGACTTCAATGAGCTTCACCTTAGAGCAATTACTAGCGAACCATTCCAATACGGACTTAGAACCACTTCCAATAAATATCTTGAAGGACGATTGGACTTATTATGCGAATGTAAGATTTATCAGTCCCAGCGGAGAAGATGTCATCGGGTACTCATTATCATATCCTTTAACTAAAACTTCCGAAGGAGGAACCATTTCCATCTCAAATTACACCATGGATTACTTGCTTCCCTTGTTAGGTCCCGGAATCTCTACCATTCAAATTTATATAGAAGAATCCGAATATTACAAACGATCTCCTCTCATACGAATTCCATTAGAAATACGACCTGAAAATTGGATTAAATTCGGAGAGAAAAATAGCAAAATAGACTTAATCGATCCATTTATCGCAAGTTGGGGAAATGCTTATAATGGAGATACAATCATGCCCTTTGAAAGCAATTATCCTCATATCACAGGATCTCTATGGGTGGAACCCTATTTTGATGCACAAGGAGAAGAATTATCCATCCAAGATTATATTGAGATCGGGTTGGACGCTTCAATCTATAAACAAGATGGTAGCACCGAAGATCGTAAAGTAAGAGACTCTATTATGCTGAGACCCGGTAATCGGGAAGGGATAATGTTTTTTGATGCAGCATTAGGACCCGAAGATCAATGGCTGCTTGATGCGGAAGTGGATCTTACATTAACTTTTAATATTGACTATAGCCAATATGAGATTTATCAACAAAAACGGGATCTACAAATCTATTTACTTGACTTACGGATCGAGGAGAATCCTTCCAGTTCCACTCCAAATACACTCTGGAGTATGTATGAACACGGATTTGAAAATAATAACCACATAGAAGTATCTACGAGTGATGAGGAATTTATTGAAATTGAAGAAAATACTCTCGGACTTCATAACGGGATGCTTACCTTAGGAGGGGAGATAAATGGAAAAACCTATGGAATGGCAGTTTCACAATACTATACAAATGATACACAAGAATACCAATTAGATTCTACCTCAGAGATTCTTTCATTACACATGCTTAAAAATATTACCGCACTTGCGGCGGTATGGCAAGAGAACGGTTCTGAATCAGAACTACAATTGGGATCGGACTTTATTATCCCCTATAACACCTCGGACAATTTACAGGAAGTATCTATCATTAGATTTATCGGAGGAACTCCCGAAGATCGGAGTGAATTCGATATCATTTATCAACTTGAATTTGATTTCACGGATGGCTATTTTGCCAATTTAAGCTTGGGATACTCCACTCAACTAAATGATTCCTATATAACGGTCAGAGTACCCCAAATCCATAATCCTCCGATTGAACAGAGCAACTCTCCTATGTATGTACGCTATTTCGAATCAGTTGATGCAACTACGACCACCACTATAGATCTTAACTACGGAATTGAAAATCTCGGCTCACAGGCATGGGATGAATATTATTTTGTCATATATAATGAAGAAGAACTCACCCAACACTTCCCTTATACTAAATCCATAGTTAATAATCGGCCAAGAATTACCTTCGATTCAATTCCAGGAGAGATGCTAAACATCACCTATGGAGTACGCTCACCCTACCTCTTAGGATTCGGCTTCCAAAAAGAAGATAAGAGCTATAGCGACTCCATACGATTAATATTTAATAACGATACGGCACCTGCAATTCTTGACGGTGCTGATATCCCGCTAAACGAGCTCACTCTTAACGATCCAAGCTTATATATTGGATTAGACTCCTCTCGCGAGGAAACCTTTTTAGAATTGTATAATTTACCTTTCCTTTACGCACCTGAGGTTAATTATACGTTTAAATTTGATGAGATCATTACCGAGCAAATTGGACGGTTCGGAACAAGTGTAGTAAATGATCTTAAAATTGATATTTATTATGTAATTCAAGACGGATATAATTCATATTATTCCGATTCCATAATAATTCCTCTAAATGATACGTATTTATCGAATTATTACGATGAGAACGGGTGCTATGAATATACCTATTCGAAAGATCTACAATCGATTTATGATACTTATGGCACCTCTAATTTGGATATATATATTTCGATCTCCCAAATGGGAAACAGCTCCAATTATATTCCGTATGTGATTTTGGAACAATGGGAGTATGTATGCGATGATCATCTTGTTGAGATGTATGATCGTATCCCGCTTGATACAGAGGGAAATATGGATTATAATTCCATTGTAAGTACACCACATTATTATCAACTCTTTTCCAAGAATTTAACCAAACACTTTAATGTAATGGATAATGCCCTATTTACCGTTGCTTTAGAGAACCTTCCCCATTCCGATTTAGTATCCTTGAACACCGAAGGAGAAGACTATTCATTCGATTATTTAGGAAGTCAAGAAACCTTCAGAGCAACCGCAAGTAATTATCATGCGATTCCGAACTTAGGGCTCTATACGGATGCCTATAATTTGGACTCCACCTTGTATCAAGACGGATTTGCCTCATTATATTACGGTTCAGGAACAGAGATGAACGGTCAGAAAGACTATACAAAGCAATTCTCTATGGATTATAGTAATGGAGAATTCGCCAATTATACTTCCGAGATTTCGGGAACCAAGGCAACATCTTGGAAATCCATGTTTAACATTACCGATCAATTCCTTACCACCGATGAGATTAAAGTATGGGGCTCGACATTATATCACCAATTATATGATCTGGATGAACAGATAATATCCGAGACTCAAATCAACGAATTATTTAGCGATTATGATACTCATATTGAATTCGGACTGGAATTACCTTCTGAGTTCACGATCTCCGTTATTAAATCTATCGGAATACCGTATGATTATTATTTATCTGTCCAAGGATTCCCTATGGGAGAAGATAGATCCTATTGTACGGTTCCCACAGAAAATGTCAATTCAAAAATGGGTACTCATCCACGCGCGATTAATATGAGCACCGATTATGAACTTGAATATCTCGGAAACGGCAGTAAGTACTTGCTTTTCTTTAATTCCTTATCCGAATTCCAAGCAAATTATACGGACGCTCAAAATAGATTAATGGTAGATTACTGGGCATATACCACCTTCCGAGAAGGGTTTGATTTTGAAATTACCGAAGACCCGCAAGATCCCTTTGTTTCGGTTATCGATTGGAAATATGAATTTACCGATGTGAACAATTTCAAGCTCCATCCCGACTTTAGCTCCGATACTAACTTTTATGTAGAATACTCCTCTCTAGAATGGGAAGATTTTGATAATAAGTATATCAAGGAGAATACAGATTCATTTGTTTATCAACCGAAATATCGCTCAAATATCAGCGTCTATTATGAAAATGATCAAGCACAAAATGATACGATCTCCGTGTTAAATCTTGTTCCGGAAAACCAATGGAAAGTTGATTATCAAGTATTTACAAAACTTTATGTACCGATATGGGACGGAGAAAATGAAGACTCTAAAGGATATTGGATCACACCGAACTATATTCCATCAACATATATTACTCAGCATGAAAATATCTCTTATCATTATATCATTGATTTCGAAGAAATTCGGCAGAATGTTCCTCATGAGATTGTAGAGGATAGTCACATTTACATTAGATATCATTATAATACCACCCAAACGAGATATCAGTTATCTCATACACCTTTTAATTATGATTATCTTGCTGCAGGACACGAAACCTATCATCTAAGTATGTATATTAACGATCAATTTATTACACGTTCCGATAGTCCCGACTTTGAAGACTATATCTGGAAAATTGAAGAGAATACCGTCTATTTTAACGATCGCCTTTCTAATGAATCGGGGTATATCAAACCCGGAAGTAAAGTACGTTTTGAATATAAATATAAACTCCAACCCGGATTATTGGAAAGAAAGCACTTCCTAATGGCAGTTTATCCATGGACCAATATGTTTGAGACTCCGATGGATTCGATCATCGAGCAACCCTCCTCCGACTCACAGATTAGTTATCGTGAACGCTACAGAAAGTTATCGGGAGGCTCAATTATCGCGCCATTTGATTACGCTCTCTCGATTAACGATACTTATAGTCTTTATCTTTCCTATCGATTAAATGAACGCGATTACGCCGAAGAAAAGTTTGAGGTAAATTATGCGAAACAGACCTATAGTTTTACCTACCTAAATGATTCTTTGGAAAAATATATGACCGAGATGGTTTACAACGATGATGAAGCCGTATCCGTGTATTACTATGACTTAGCAGGAAGAATGCATTTCTTAGCTTCACATCATTATGAAATCGATCCCGAGACAAATACCATTACCTTACTTCCCGATATTCACGGTCCAAAAGATCTGAACCCTCTCACCGCCCATAACGATATCATGGAATTCTTTGTATCCTTTTTACCACAAGGAAACGATATAGCCTATGGTTCCCATAGATTTTCTTATAATCCCTCTGCAAATCTTACAAGCACCTTAGATGTGGAGAGTTGGGAAGTTCTCAGCTTAGATGAGATAGGAGTATTTCCAAATTTTGATACGGAAATTTATATGGTAGAAAATGAATCCAGCTATGAACATTATGTATGTTATGTGTCTCAAATTGCCACCTATCTGGAAGATGAGATGGTTTTATCGTTTAATTTAACCCACGAGTTTGGAGAGTACCTAAACGGAGAAATTTTGTCTGAAATACACGCGGGAAATATGATGGGACTCTATCTTGAAACAAATATCAGAAATATTGAAGCAATAGATGCATTTAATGTGAGTTTATATGATACTTCGGGAACGTATATGGATGGGTATAGTCAGCTAATTTCACAAGAAGAATTGGTAATGTATGATAATACACTATGTATCGATTTACCCACCGAAGCAAACGACTTAGCAGAACTGCGCTTCGATCCTATATTTACAAATCTCAAACAATATTCAGAAAATAATACCGTCGGGCTCGCTCAGTTTGAATATACAAGATGGGATGAGACGATGGTGTGGTTTGACGGAAGCGGACATAAATATATGGAATATGAATTAGATTATGATTTAATCACTAACTCCACACAATTAGACTTAGCCTACATATTCAATGATCAGCTCGACCATCTTGAATTTACACAAGATGCTCAAATTCATTGGACGGTGAGAACTAACGAACAATTAGGTACTATTGAAGCATATATCTTGCGAATACCCTCTCAATATTATAATCCCGAGAATTTACAGGAGATAATAGAATTTCAACACGATGATGGTATTATGATACGATATCACTCTCCTGTGAAAAAAGGTATATCAATTGGTATCGGAAAACTCTATTTTGATGCGAAACCCTACCAATATGATGAGGATATCCCTACCGCCCAATGTATGCTAATCAACTCAACCTCCACAGATTCAGAATATTATCACAATTTTACACAGAACTATTATTATGATATTCCTTTGAAATTAACTCCCTTTGATACGGAATTTATGAATTCCTATACTCAAATTAAAGTTGATCTGAACTTATCCGAGATCGCTTCTACCCATAATCTTACCGAGATTGATTTTTCGGATATTATTTTTACACTCAATGACCCTTCCTATGAATTTACCTTAGATTATGCTGCAATTCAGCAACAGAGCGAGGGATTGACAGCGGAGTTTGAAAGTCTGAATGAAAGAGTATGGAAATTTACCGAGATGGAAATATTTAATTCAAGTAATACCCCTGAAAACGATTCTTATATCCTTACTTTGGATACACTCCCTCTGTTCTATCCGAATACTACTTGGTTAGAGTATCTTACAATCTATGATGAGAATTATAATTATTATACCGCGGGATTGTCCGGAGATGAGTATCAATTACATTACGATCCGAATACTCAGACTTTTACCTGGAATGAAGGTTTTGATCAGTATCAAGACTATTTCGGTACTCAGATCGCCCTTCCACAGATTATCACTCCCAATTCCAGCCTTACTTTTGCGTATTCGACCAACACTTCCTGGACAGAACCAATCCGATTAGATTATGAAAATATCGATTTTAGTAGCATAAATCTGTATTATAACGATCAATATTATCTATCACCTCACTATGATGAATGGTTTGATGAAATTTATACCAATACCGATTATGAGTATGAAATAGCACAATATTATAGCGACTCATTTACGGTCTATACAGATTCTACGGAATATACGCATTATATTGATTTGGAAGATTACTCATTAGAAAGGGATTTTATTAACGTGAGTCTTTATAAAGTAGTCGGAGTATCCCCCAGCTTTGAAGTCGAGCAATTAAATGAAAATGAGCAGGAATATTCTATCACTCTGAACATGAGCGCTCAAGAATTATCTATTACAGATTTGAACGTGAGTAATGGATATCTTAACCAGTTTAGTTTAATAACGGTTATTCTTAATTTTTCATATGGTCCGCTTTCAGATTATACAGAACTCTTTTTTACATCCCACTTTAACCAGACCTATTTAACCAATCCTTCCGAGAGTTTCTATGATTATTATGGAATTGAATTTACGTATCATTCACAACAAGGAATTGATCTTTTCTTGGAGGATAGCTATAGCATTACTTCGGGAATTTCCTCATTTTATCCCATAGACTATTGCCGAAATCCAGTACTTACGGATGTGAATGGCAGCATGTATAGCTACGAGTCAGAATATTATGATCACTTTGAGCTTTATGAGGATCCCTATAATATTATTTATGAAGCCGATTACGATCAAGACACCAAGAAAGATTTTAAACAATTAATTGATGTGGATAAAGACGATCGATGGGATATTATTCGCTACGGTATTGAAGATGAGGAAAATCCGGGAAATATAATCTGGCATACTATCATTGAACAATTTGAAAGAATAGATTCCTATATTAATAAACGGGGGCAATCCGAACAGAGAACTCCTTGGTTTGATATTAGTGAAGAGACCTTTTCTACGGTAGATTTTACCGATCCAACGGTGATAGCCGCATTGATTTCCACCGCAGTAGTTTTTGTTCCATTAACCGCAGTAGTATTTGCCTCTTTATGCCTTCCCGAGGCAGATTATTGGGCACAGAAATCTCAAAAAACTCATTCCGTTGAAAATCGATCCGTTTACAATCTATATTATGCGATTCGGTTGGATAATGATTTGGATGGGTATGCAGATAAAGAGATTGCCTATGAAAAGAAAGACGAGGTAGTTGATTATGAGCAATATACTTTAGAAAAGAAATTAATTGCGGCAAAACCGTATGATATTTTCCGCTATATTTACGATTCTACCAATCGATTTGCGTATGGAGAGCAAGAAGATGATTGCTTTAATAGTGAACTCACCGAAGAAAAATTAGATAATGGGGATTTAGGACACTTAAGATCGGTTGATAAACTAATGGTAGGAACGACTTATAGTAAATATATCAATAATAAAACCATTACTTACAGGGACCAATTTAATGATGAAAAGATTACCATAATTGATTGGAATGAAGGACAGATCCAAGAAACCCGAACCTATACTAATATGTTTGAAAATGGTGAGGTCAATAGCGCCGATGCAATTTTCTCCTCAATGATGAGCGAAGAGTCTCACACGATTATTAATCCCGAGACGACAGAAGAAAAATCGCTCATGTTTGATCCGATGATACCGTTTACCGATCCAGCAAATATTTCATGGGAGGTAGCTTTATATGAAAACTCTCCCGATAAAGTACCCGCCTATTTTGATTCTCTTACCATCGTTGATTCTCGGGGTAATATAGAAACCGAGAATTATTATGAACAAGAAATTACCATCACGATCCCCAACCGATTTAGTTTATTCAATGATTATCGCTTAGCAGAGCCGAATGAAGAGTATGAAGGTGAAGTTTCATTTACCATTACAGGAGTATTGGTGACTCCTCAGAGCGGGAAGGTTTATTATACCGCAGATTTGGATAAGTTTAAAGCAGATACTGCGAAAACAAAAGGTCATTATTTCTACGTAGACTCTTCGGGAAACGGTTATTATGATACCGTATATATCCTTGAAAGCAAAAATCGTGATAATACCTATAATGTGATATCAATCGCGTATAATATGGACGGAAAACACGATGTAAAGCCATATAGCGAGTTGAATATAATATCACACGAAGAAAGCGATAATTTTGAAGAGGAATTTTCGTCCAGAACCCATGTAAAATACGGAAATGCACGAATATTTAATTTTGCGAATTTAAAGAAAGAATCAAACTTATTGTTCCCAAGACCTTCCGAAGATGCAAAATATGAGGTAAAAGATCAAATTTTCGAGATTTATAAATTAGTCCGTGGAGGAGCCTCACCTTTCCCAGCACTTTATACACAGATCAAACACGAGACCTTTGATAATGCATATAATATCTACAGCGAGCGTTTATGGTCGGATGTCGGAGAACAGGTGTTTATGACCTATACCGCAACCGCTTTGAGTGCTCCCGCGAATGCGATACCCTATATCGGTCCCGCAATAGCAATCGCGACGTATTTTCTCTTATATACGACAATGAGTAAATATTATTCAGACCTCAAGGTCCATCAGCAAGTATCCCAGCAAAAAGCTCAAAACTTTATCCCCGTTAATGCAAAACGCTCCACTCCAAAAAGTCTAAATCAACGTTCCTTTACCGATAGACGCTATAAAGATAATATGATCGGAGTAGCAATCGGACATCCGGGAGCATTTTATACAACCGCAGTAGGAGGAGAGCCCGGAAATATGTACACCGCCGAAGTGGTGGTCTCTCCTCCGAATCCATGTCGGGAAGGAGATCCGTTATCCTTTTTGGAATTTATCTTTACCCTAAATCCCGACTCATTGCATCATTTCGACTTCCGTAATCTATATCTTGATTATTTCCTATTGACCAGCGAACTTCCTTCATATTCGGATCGACAAGACTATACCTACATTAATCCCGATCTTTATTACTATGACATATTTGGGGATATTGAGAGTATAATTGAGGGTATAAACAATGATATCTCCGAGATAGAGGATCAATCCCTCGAAGAACTATTGGATAAATATATGATTCCGTTGGATATGTACCACGAATATCGTCATAACAGCATAGGTTATTTAGAACAAGCGATCTCAGAGGAGACCAACGGGCAATTAAATACACTTATCCCCGTATGGATTAAAGACTCCAATAGTCAGCATCCGAGATATATGTTTGTCGATAAACACTCGGAATTTTATAGTACCGTACTCCCCCGTCAAGTTTTGTATGAGCCTGTGGTGGTAAGTTCAGGGAGATATCATGAGTTAGATTTGGATACCACAAAGGGTACCATTCTAATAGACGTTCAAGCTCCTTATTCGGAGAATACTAGAGGAGTCGATCCTAATGAAATGAGTCATCTTGAAAATAGATTATATGAAGGTCGCATTCCGATTACAGAAGGAGCCTTCAATTATAAGAATCCAAAAGTAACAGTGAGTATCATTAGATCCTCTTCCCCTCGCTTTGGACTTGATACCACACCGCATAGTACCTCTCAGACTATAGGAGAAGTAGTTCTTGAACCTTCTACGGATTTTGTTATAGACCATGGTCATCTGTATTTGAAAAAAGATTTACAAACCTTATCGGATGGCATCTATACTTCGCAAACCTATGTTGAAGAGGAAGATTCTCTCTATTATCGGGTTATGATTGAATTTGACAGAATTATCGCCTATGACGGTTCTTCGGAGCATACTCAGATGGCACTTGCCCAAGCAACGCGTTTCGCAATCATGGATTATTATAACCAATATTATTATGCGCAAACCGTCGGATTAATGGCAGCAGAAGCCGCTTATACGGAGGAATTAACGGCAATATCAACAACTCTCTCGGCACCCGCTTTTATTGCTTCGTACGGTACTTCATCCTCAAGTAATTTCCTTAGTTCCGCGACCAGTCTTGCCTCCAGTACCGTTGGAAAAGTAGTTGCGGGAGGGTTAGCGATCGCCGCGATCATCGCCTCAAGTACCGCTATGGAAGTAATGGAAGAGATGGTGATTGACGCCTACATTGAAGCGAAAGTGGAGTATTATGTAGAGCTTCATGGAGGAGATGAGAACATGAAGTTTTGGTTATCCTCCATTCTTACTTCTCTCAGAGAAACGGGAATAAGTCCTATCGGTGCGGTCTCTCAAAGCATAAACCTTAATCAGAAGATTGATCAAAAATTAGATACCATAATCCAGAGTAGCGAGGATATTCAATTATGGATAACGGAACATATCGGAACCGATGAGCTTACAACGCAAGATCGGAAGAGGATTGCTGAAGAGATTAATCGTAGAATTCAAGACGGCGATCTGAGTTTGATCACGGAGACGGAAACAGACTCCTGGAAAGAGATCACGAGTTCATTGGTAAAGAAAGGCTTGGTGTATGCAATTCCCTCTATTGTGTTAGGTTCGATGGGATTAGGTTCTGTATTAGGGATGATAGGGATGGGAACCATGATAGGAAGTGTTGGTTCGGATGTATTTGTCAAGACCGCGACAGAACGCCAGAATAGAAGGTTGGTGAGTGCTCGGCAATTACAAGAATCAAATACGCCGATCACTTTTGATACAAAAGCGTACCTCTCAGGACTAACCGTAAAGAAACCTGTTATTGATCGAGAATTCCTTACCGAACTCCAAACCAGCGAACTCTATTGGAGCAAGCTCACCGAACGTAAAAATGCACCCTTGACACCTGTCGTACCTCAGATCACCCCCGAGTCATATATTATAACATCTTCTTATAGATCACAAGCCTTGTATTCTACGGTTGGAGATTTAGAAGCTACGAAAGATTTAGTACAATTCACACAAAAAATAGAGAAAACCAAATATAAAAGATTACGACACGGCTTACTCTCAATTAAAAATATACTCACAAACATCCAACAAAAACAAAGCCAATATTCCGAAACAATTCAACTCCAACTTGATGTCGCATCGACCGCATCAATCGCAGAATCTAAGGATACCAAGTATTATAAATTTAGAAGAGCAGGGGCGTCTATAGACGATGAAAATCTCTTTGTCGAAATTCAAAGCACCCTTACTCCATTTGAGGCAATCAGTATGCTCAAAAAGACGAAAAAGCTAAACCCTCAAATGAATTATGAGATGCTCATCGGCGGCAAAGTCGTCACAGATTCGGACTCCGCTATCAACCAGATTATCGAGGAAGCACCAACCGAATCGGTATTGATCGTAGCCCAACAAGCCGCAGCCGGACCTGTAGATGCCGATCGCATCGCCGAATCGGAGGGATTAGAACAGACCCTACTCGCAGAGCTAAGAAAACCAGAACATACTGATTTGGTCACGTTCATTAGAGAGGTTGATTACATCACGGGCAACAATATCTTATATCAAATTACAAATGATGATGATCTACAGGTATTAATTAATTTTTATGAAAAAGTAATACAACCAACTCAAAAATTTATAGCTGCCAAAGATACTGACCATCCGATCTTTGAACACTTATTTGAGAAACACTTTTCTCCCGATAGGAGTATGATAAAAGATGCATTATGGGGGATGCATGAAAAATATATGATGTCCGAACCAATAATGGATCGGATTCCGACAGCAGAAGGGAAGGAGAAATATAAAGACTTTATATCTGATCTATTTGAGCTTAAATTCGGTGATGTGTTAAAGAGTACAAGGGACGGAATGATAACTTATGCGTTAAAAGGAACCCTTTCCTTAGTGTTATTCAGAGCGCTCGCGGAAGGTGATAAGTATTTGGACATCTATAATATTAAGTTAGGTAGTTTTATTGGAAAATTAGAAGAATTAACAAAACAATTATCTACAAAAGAAAAATTGGGGGAGTTTCTAAAAGAGTTCACAGGAAACGGATTTCAAGATCAATGTATGCGTACTTTATCCGATTATTTCATGACCACATTCCATACCGATGAAGAAGGAGAAAGTATGGGAACAATAACAAAGAATCCCAATACCTTCCACGGTTGGATCCACGAGACCGAAGTCTATTACACGCAATATATCCCGAGCATGATACCGGAGCTCATTGCGAATAACTTCGAAGTCCAAGATATGTTCCAATGGGCAGAACGCAATCCTCTGTATGCGATGAGAGAGAAAGCCAGGACCTATAATATAGAGCTTCTTGAGGGAAAATTACCCGAAGTACGCGCTCGAATGAATAACGACATTAATACGAAGGGTTATCTCTCCGATTTACCGGTAAACTCCAGAGAGTATGATCTCATCGTACTTCTCCTCGGACTCGGAATTAATGAAAATACACTCCTTGTCTCTTCGCATCTAAAGGCACTTCAAAAAAGGAAGATGAATCAAGCGCATAC
>WJIN01000346.1 GCA_014730295.1 Promethearchaeota archaeon
AGTCTTAACCATTTCTATGCTTCCATATCTCATTTTTTTACTACTGTTTTATTTTTTCCATCATCATAAGAAAATCTTTGGATTGATTCAATATAAAAAATATTTGATTTTTTTCTTTCAATTTTTAGCATTTAATTTTATGTTTATAGTACAACCCAAATTGATTTTCAAGTTTTTAAATGGATTTTCAATAATCTCTAAATCAACAATTCTTGACTTTTCGCCTTTTGGATTGAATAATGAAACAATTATATCAGAAAGGTTAGATTTTAGAAATAGTTTAGGAATTATTTTTATCTATTTCATCAAATTTTTGACTAATGACCCTTCTTTTCCCTTTATTTTTTTAAATAATGTTATTACCATTATGAGCTTAATTTGTGTGACTGTTTTTTTAGCATTTTCAAAAAAATCTATAGGAGAAAAATTTAGTTTTTTCTTTCTTATCTTCATTCTCTTTAGCGGAGTTTATTATCATGCTGATTATATTGTAATATTACCGGTAATACTATTGAAATTTACAAAAAAAAACCTATATAACTATGTAGCAATTACGTGCATCTTTTTTCTATTCTTTGTTCCACCAGCTTATTTGTTTTTGCAAATCTTTCCTGCATTCCAGATAATGCCATCTCTTTTTTTTGTTCTTTTTCCTAGTATCTTAAATATAATCTTAGCTTTTTGTTATTTAAAAGAAGAGTCCATATTTGCCATCAAGACTATTTACTGATTGGAATCTTTTAAAAAGAATGTAAAACATTAAATCTAATATATTAAAAGATCAATTAGATCTTTTCATTTGGGATAAAATTAAACTATAAATTTTATTTTTATGATATATTAATCTATAATAAAAAGTAATTTTATGAACCGAAGTGAGCAAATAGATATTTTAAGGGCTTTCGCAATTATTCATGTTTTATTTGTACACATATTTAATGGGTCATTTGAAAGCGTTAACATATTTATTAAATCTGTGTTTAGCTTTTCATTTCAAATTGTATCTTGTGGTGTGTCATTATTTATTTTTATTTCTGGTTATACATTAAGCTTAAAATATTGGAAAGGATTCTCAATTTCAGAGTTTTATAAAAAAAGGTTTAAAAATGTAGTAATACCCTATCTTTTTTTGCAATAATTTACACGCTAATTTACATATTAACTACTAAAAATGTTGATATATTAAACGCATGGTTTTGGTATGAACGAGTAGTTTACATTATCATTTTCCCTGAAAAATTTTTTTATCATTTCTGGTTTATTGGTCTCATTCTCTCTTTCTATTTATTTTACCCTTTATTAATTAAATTTCTCATGAAATATCAAAATAGATTATTATCCATTTTAATTATTTCAATAGTTATCCAAGCGATTTGGATCCCGATTCGCAATTTATTATTTATTATATTGTTATCCATAAAGAAGTATTTTCTTGTTTATAATATCTTATTTTCACTTGTTTTTTATTCATTTTTATCTTATATCTCTTATTTCCTTTTAGGAATATATTTGAGTAGAGTTGAGTTAAAATCAAGCCACTATTGGTTATTTATTTTTCCAATTCTAATTTTAAGTTTTATTTCCTTTTTATTTACTATTCGGTATGGTTACTTTCTAGAAATAATATTTCCTCTATTTTTCATCCCTGTAATTATTATTTATTTCAAATTAAGCAGAAAAATCAAGAAGATTAAACCTATTTTAGTATTATTTGGCAAATATTCTTTCGGTATTTATTTAATCCACGGTGCTATAAATTTGAAAATGATAGAAATTTTATATAACAATTCTATCACCATTAATAATTGGGTTTTTTATCCCTTGCTGTTTATATTAACGTTCTCCACTTCTTATTTGATAGCTTTTTCAATTAATCTTATCCCTGGCTCCAGATATATAATTGGAAAAGTAAGAGAAGAAAGAATAGTTCAAAATTTTATCCAAAAATCAATAATTTTTGAATATAAAATTAATAATTTAAAATAGTTTAGTTTCTTTTTCGTTTCTCTTCAACATACTGGAGATTTCTCACATAGACATACTCTTTTTTAAGCAATTTCATACACGATCTATTGGTCCTTTTTTTTACTCCTATTAAAAATCCTTGCCATATTGCGTACAATAATTGATTAATTTGAATTTTACTTCTATTGAATAATATTATTAGAAATACTAATTTTAAATAATTGAAATAAAATATTAAAAGATCTGTAAAACTCCCAAATTTCCAAACTAAAATCTGTGAATTTCTTTTGAAAAAGTGGTCATTGAATAAATTTTTTGAGCTCTCTGGTTTTTTAGTTATTGATTTTAAATTTACCGTAAAAGGACTTTCATGCAAAAGAATTTCTTTACTTTTTACACTTTTTCTCCAATCTGAATCCCACCAGAATAACATTTTCACATCATCTTTTAGATCTATTGAATGTCTGTGATAAACAGTTGTTTTGGGAACATAATAGCTCATAAAACCCTCTTTTTGTGCTCTTAAATTCCAATCAGGATCTTCATGATACATTAAATATATCTCATCTATTAATCCAATTTTTTCAATAACTTCCTTTCTTACAAATAGAGCCGTACCTGGAGCAAAATCAATTTTTTCAATATAATTATATTTTTTATTTAATGGGTCATACTCTAATAAACCTCTGTTTAAAACCACTATTGGTGATCTAAAGTTCAAAAAGCCCCCGCATTCCATATGATGTCTTTATCATCATAAATCTTGATCTTGGGTGTAATCATGCCAGCATCCGGATTATTATCTAAGAAATTTACCATCTCCTCAATAAAATTCTCCTTTACGATGGTATCATAATTCAACAAG
>WJIN01000347.1 GCA_014730295.1 Promethearchaeota archaeon
ATTTGAAAAGAATCAATTAAAACATCCTTTATCTTCTCCTTTCCTTTTTCGTCTTTTTTCTTACTTTCAACCAATTTTCTCACCTTTTTTAAAGATTTTTTTTAGATTTTATTTGCCCAGGCGGGTGCATTTAAACCCGAACATATTAGCCCGGACACAATAGTTTTTTTAAATAAAAAAAAATATTAAATTAATTGGGATTAAATTCCTACCGTCTCAGATGCTCATTTGGGGTGGGCCTTCTGGGACATACTGTCTAATGCCTCGGCCACTTCTTTTGGAATCCAAATATGTTCGATTTCATTAAGGCGAGTTTTCCCGACCTTTTCGGACTTCACTAATCTTTTTACTTTTACCATGTTACTATGCTCTTCTTTCGTCTCATTCTTCTGTGATGTTTGCTTATATCCTAATTGGGTTCTGGATAATTCTTCTAAAATCATATTCAGATTTTCCTTTTCTCTGATGAGATTCAGCTTATATTCAAGCCAACTGGAAAGCATATCACGCATTGCTTCACTTCTACTTGGATATGCTCCCAGATCTACAAGTTTATCGAGAATTTTCATATCCCTTTTATTGACATTTATAGTCATTATTTTAAAATTACTCATTTGGCAATTCCTCTTTCTATTTTTTTCATCTTTAGGTTTTTGATGATTTCTCTTTTACGATTTCTTAAAGTCGCTTCAGTAATATCTAAATACTCTGTAAGGGCGATTTGGGCGACAGTCTCGTTGCTAAGTAGATATACTATTGCGGCTATGTTTCCGCGGGGATCATATGCTCTGTTGTTATTAACAGAACCTAACATTTCCTCAACCATTTTGCTTTTATATAGAATGTTAAAATGCGAACACGCCCGTAGAATATATTTTCTAATCTCCATGGGCGGCATTGTAATATTGAATTCTGCGAAAATCTTATATAAACAATGATTTAATTTGGTTTTTTTAACCTCAAAATAGTCCGCTATTTCATGCGCAAAAATTGGATAATGATTCTCTCTGCAAGCAATATATACCGTTGCTGCAAATGTAAATGTTCGATTATAACCCCTTAGGAATCCCTCTTTAGCAAAATCTCTATAGAGTTTCCACGCTCTTGATCTTATCAACCCTGGAATTCTTAAGTGCGAAAATACGTTAAAAAAATCCCGTTTTGCATAGTATAATGATCTCGTATAGGAAGTAAAAAGCCTCTTATTCAGTCTCGAGATCCGCCTGTATAAATATCGGTTTCTAATATTCTCATTGTAATATTTTCCATGTCCTACATTTGTGCGATTTCCAAAAAATCCATATCTGGGACAGTTTTTTTCCAATCTTTCCCAAGCTTCTTGAGTATACATCCGTCGCGGTTTGTTCGCAATATCTAAACTTTTTTGGCTCTTTACCAAACCGCATTCTTTACAGACATAATCTCCTCTTGTTTTAGTAATTACTCCTCCGCATTCTCTACACCGAAATGCCTCATTCAAGAAGGATAAATCAATTATATGCTGTTTTACTTTACTCATCTGTATCCCCCTGAGTTTCTAAAAAAGATTCTGATTCTTCTCCTGATTCTTCTCCTGTTAAATTCTTATCTGTGATTTTCCAATAACTTAGGCAGCACATTTCTAAGGGCCCCCCTCCCGAGTTACTATTTCCTTTCTTTTCTTTTCTCGACTTTCCCGATAATGCTGACAGTACTCTGATTCACAAGTATATGGATAATGGCATTCCGTCATATGTCCATAAGAACAAAAATGGAAACACGCCCCCAAGTTTTCTATTTGTAGTTGATACATCGGGCAATATACTCCTTTTTTGTCCTTTAAGTCGCATAATCTCTGAATATTGCGCTCTTTGATGTCTTTTAATGTTGGGTGTTGATTCTTTATGAATTGAATCTCTTTTTAGAATAACTCTTGCATCATCTTATTAAAATTCTCGTTGTTATCTAAGCCCCGTTCTTTTCGCATTCTCATCATCTTATTAAATAGATTAATTGTTTCTGGGCCAAATTCTGGGCTTATACCTTTTTTACTCTGCATTTTTACTCTCCTTTTTGTTATGATTTAAACATGGTCGAGATCCTCGCCAACCGCAATGGGAGCACGGCTCATTGATCCACGGTATCGTTATCAAACAGCCGCAGCGCTTACATTCGTATCGATCTTTCATTGTCGCAGTCATTCGATATCTTTCACTCCCTCACTACTATCCTGTTTCTCTTCTAATTCTGGCATTTTTTAATTTCCTCATAGTGTTTTATTGTTATCGAATTTGTAGTAGAAAGCCCGTAGGCTACATAGAGCGCATGGCTCATATGCTTTGACCAAGAAAAGGGTGAAGTCCTTTTCCTGTGTATCAAGTCTTTTAAAACCATTTTTTTAATATTCCTCACCTTACAATTCTTTAATTCCCAAGATTATAACCTCTAAGCATTCTCTATAGGCTCGAATCATCCCCCTATAGTAAGCAAGGCGCTCCCTTAGAAGATCACTCTTAGGGTAATTTCGTATTTCTTCTCTTTTTTCGCGCTTAGCACTAATCATAAGGCGTAAAGATCCATAAATACATTCAATAGCATATGCCTGAGCAATAGAAATCTCTTCGTTCTCCATTAATTTAGCTACAAAATCATATCTCAGTGTATTGAGCTTATCTTTTATGCTAACCCTTTTCGTCATTTTTTTATAAACCCGCCTCTTTTTCTAATTCTTTAGCATAAGCTATTAGTCTTTTTGCATAATGGCGTTTAAATCGGCGATTTAAAGTTGTTTCTAAAGATCGTACAGAACTCTCGATATTTTTATCCCAATTCTCATTGCACGCTTTTTTTATTAAGTTTTCCAAGATGTTAGGATCTAATGCATCCAGCTCAACACTCCCTCTTCCATTCCAGTTTTTAGCTCTCGAATCGCTACTTTTCGTTGGAGCATAAGGGATACTATATTTTTTTATTTGTCTTTTGTTTAGGGCGATTCGCTTAAAGCTTTTAAATCTAATCCCAAGATCCTTGCATTGTTCGATGAAATTCCTCTGGATATCAAATCCAGATGGATCA
>WJIN01000348.1 GCA_014730295.1 Promethearchaeota archaeon
ATACCTTGGAATTCCAAAGCTTCAATCATTTTTTTCTTAATAAATTCTAATAAATTAGTATCATCTTCTACTAATTTTGAACTATTTTCGATCGAATATTCTATATCTTGTTTTTTAATACCAATAAAAAAATTAAATTCAATATCTTTCGCTACACTCAAAAAAGGAATTATAGTTGGAGAATAGTAATCAGCTGGAGGTTCTTTACCTTGACTATTATAATACTCTCCAAAATGCGGTGTCATAATATCTTCTTCTATTTTTGGATACTCTTTCGGAATCGAATCCATAAAAAATATTTTTCCTTGACGCTCTTTTTCATAATAACTTTTTTTTTTTGGACAACCAAAAATGTCACAAAATCCTTTATCTTTCAAAGCAATTTCTTCATCCGCATTTCCGTCAGAATTTTTAAAATATTTATTGATTAGATAATTTCGTAGAACTCCTTTTATTGCAGAACCAGGTATATAGGGAAAACCATATATATGATCTAGTTTTAAACTTGTTTCGAAAACAGAAGGGTTCCCGAATCCCACTAATAATCTACTAGCTGTTTTTGCTTTAAATCCAATAAAATTAATATTCTTTCTTGTTTGTCGTAAATTATGGCTAAATTTTTCGTTATAATTTTTTAGATATTTAAACCTAAAATCTTTTTTGATATCTGGTAAATCAAATTTATTTTTAGGTCCGATTTTTATATATTTTTGATACATTAAATTATAGTTATCAAAATCGGTAAAGTTTTTATTCAATATTTCTCGGGTATCTTTGGGTAATTGATAATCCTTTATCTGCTTTTGAGATCTTTTTTTTGGTTTTAATTTTTTGGATTTAGTCTTATCCCCTTTCTTAATTAATTGCATATCCTTAGCATGAAGTCCTTTAGGTTCCTTTATCAACTTAAATTTAACAATATCTCCTTCTTTGGGGATAAATCCTTTAAAGCTGTCAAACCCAATATGAACATCTTTCCTCTTTTTTCTTTCTATAAATCCAAACCCTTTTTCATTATCAAAAAATTTAACTTTACCCTTCTCCATATTTTTTTCCACCTCTTAATCAATAGGATTAGTTAATCATACCGTTTGCAAACCGACTCATCCATTTTATAAATGAAAGGATTTCAGAAGTGAAAGCTCTATATTCAGAACTATCTAAATCTAAAATATACTTAATTAATTCTCTATCATCTAAGTTAAATACTCTCTTTGGATCTTTTTTAATCCATTCGGTACAATCTTCATAAATCCGTTTATATGCTGCTGAATCCTTTTTTAAGATGAATGCGATTGTGGCTGCTAATCCATTAGTTTTTATTAACATAGGAATTCGTTTCAGATATGACTTATAATCAGAACTCCAACTCTCTTCAGCATTTACTATTTTTTGGACTCTTTCGTAGGCAAATTTAGCCCTTCCTTGTTCTACTGTCTTTATAAGATTTTGAGATGTTTCTTTACTCTTTTTTGTACTCATTGTTTATCATCCTCTTCATTTTCAGTTAAAAGATGAATGTTTATTAATCCCTTTCCTGTTGTAGCATTTCCTCCCATTTGTAATATTTTTGGACAATTTACATTAAAATGGGATATAATTTTTTGAGCTTGGATATCTCCATTCTCATTTTTCACCTCTTCAAAGGAATCATAATTTATATTTTGTTCATTAGTTCCAAATAGTGGACTTGCCATTACCAAACTATACATAATTGTTTCCACGGGAAGATATTCTTCAGTAAATAATGCTCCAGATTTTACTGTGCCCGTTTCAGGATCAATATTAGTCCTTGTTATTACTTCAGTACTTAAATTAACAAAATCATGGAAATCATCATCACTGAGAAGAATAATATCTCTCGTTATTTTTTCTTTAATATAGTCATATTCTAGACCATTTGGAATTAGATTTCTCGATATCCACGATGTCAATTCCCCGAGATTAGAGTCCTCTGCTACATTTTTAAAAGCATACTCTTCCAATAAAATTATTCCATCCTTGACAAATAGGTTGGTATTTTGTGGTACTTTATTATGTTTTAAGAGCAGAGATTTAAGTGATTCTTCAGGGAGATTAATATCCGGTATGCATAATTTTAGATCACTATAAAATTGCGATAATACTTTAGGACTTGTAATCCATGCAAAAACACCTTTTGCCGATTTCACTGGAAAGAGCAATAATCTTCCATCTGAAATACTTAGAGATGATGCTCGATCAGAAGCCTCATCAGATTTTTCGGGTCCAAAAAGAACTTCTAAATCATATTTACTTATTATTCCTCTGAATTCATGTCGTAATGTTCCTTTTATGCTCGAGGCCTCGATCTTTGGAAAAGATGTATGCTTTTCTCTCTGAATTGGTTGATCTACTAATCCTAATTCAGAACCACATCCCATATGGAGGGGCGTCTTTACTATAAAAAAAATGGGCTCAACTCTTTTGTAAATTTTTCTCACCTTTTTTATTTTTAATTTTTTTTCTAAATTTTAAATTTTTTTTATTTGACCAATAGAAAAGATTCCGAAACCTCTTTCTTTCCATTGGTCTGATAAATTTGTATTCATATCAATTTTGCCAATAAATTTTTTATTAGACTTTAGATAATAAATTGATCCTGAATTTAAAGCTTTAAACATTGGTCTTGGATGTCCTTCTTTCATATTGAAACCTCCGACATAGATAGGTTTATCTAATACACATCCAATAACTTCTAATTTCGTTTGAAGGAATTGTTGAAAATTGGGATGATAAATCTCATGAAATATAGTTGGGGTTGCGAAATATATTTTAATAAAAAAATCTTCATTATTTTCCAAATTATTTTTTAAATCATCCAAATTTTGACTTTTAAAACCTAAAAAGTCTATTATTTGATTTGATTTTAATTCATTTTCTTCTAATTTTCTAAATTGGACCTTTCCATTTCTACCTCCAAGTCTTACAATTCCATCATCAGATATATCAATACCTTCAAAATTGATGATTAAATCAATATCTTTAAGTCGTTTTCTTATTAAAGAATATAGGTATTGTTCTTCGGCTGTACCTGTTTCTTTTGATATTTTAATCCCTATTTTAGGTTCATTTATTAAATGATTTGAAAGCCTAATAATCGAATAATTGCTTGAGCTATCAATTTCATTTGGATCTTGAGGTTCTATATTTAATTTATCCGCTATAGTATCATTTTTTAAATAATAAAGTAGATCTCTTATTTTAATCCATCCATCTTGAATATTTTCGACATTATTATCCGTTTTTAAAATGTAAGGGTAATCATAAGAAGAGAGTACACCAGGTTGATCCGAAAGGGCAATTAATTTTAATTTCTGAACAACGGGTTCTTCCGAATCTTTAGAAATTACAATATCATTAGGTAATGGAACAAAAACTTCATCATCTTTAGAGATAAAAATTCCTTTTATCCTTAAATTTAATGAAGGATCTTCGTTGGTTTCTCTCTTAGAAAAATCACCAAGATGATTCGAAAAATATTCTGCCCTTAGGGCTCCATATATAGTTAGAGGGTTAGGGGGAAAGATACCTTCAGCCCAATTGTCTTCTATCATCCTAAAAGATTTAGCATCTCGGAAGAATAATGTATCAATAGAAGACATTTCTATAATCATATTTATTATCCTCCTCTCATAATTTGTTGATAGGTTAAATATTTTGATTTGATAAAGTCACATATATTAAGGAATGAGCAAAGATTGGAAAAATTTCTATTATTTATGATCTCTCCTAGAGAAGCTAATATTTTATTATTAATTCTGTGATTATTATCTCTTAATTCTTCTTCTTTGATTTTATTTATTTTTTTATTCATAAGAACAGAGCGATATAAGAGCCTTTTTAATTCTGTCATTATTAAATTTTGAATTTGCATTTCATTTTCGTTAAAAATTTTATTATTCCTTTCATTCCACCAAAATTCACTTTTAAGACTCTTTATAAAAGTACTTGAATAAATCTTATTTTTCAGATCATTAATTATACATTTTGCTAAATCAGTTATCAGATATTTATTTTTAGAAAGAGTTAGATACCACTTATTAGTAGATTGTATAAAACTCCCTGATGGTTTTAAAATTCCAATAGACAGCGCATTTTTATTATCAATTTCCTTCGCCTTATGCTCTAGAGTTCGAGTAATTTCAATTACCCTTTTTAAAGGTTCTTTATAATGTGCAATACATACTCCGCATGATGCGGTAGAGATATATTTAATTTCACTGGAATCAGATAATAATTCTCTAAAATCAGGAAAATTTTGTCTTATTTCTTTTAGCAAATCCCACAAGTTAGAAAGATTAATAAATCCGCAAATATCATCTCCTCCAGCATACACTAAGAGACCATTATGTTTTTCGAAAGTCTTTTCCACTTCATTAGCATAACTTCCAAGTCTTTGACTCATTTTTGAATGAAATTCTTCTAATTTTAACTTATCTTGCATAAAAGTCCCACTAATCCATTTTCCTATATCATCTCCATCGAATAGAAGAAATGCATAATATTTTGACCATATGGAATCTTCAAACATTTTACTATTTGTTTTAAACCAATTCTCTGCCTTTTCTTTTATCTTTTGCATTTCCTCATCCGTTTTATCGATATTTTCTAATTCACTCTTAAAGTAATAGTCTTCATCAAAACTATTCCCAAAAATCTGAATATAATCCTTAAATTTTTGCTCGAATCGGTTATCTTTTAGTAAATGACCTATTGATATTCCCGCTGTTGAATTCATAGGAGGATATGGATCTTTCAAATTATTTTCAAATGTACTAAACCTTTTAACCATACACACTCCACACAAACCCTCTTTTTCACTCATAAACTGTTTTCTAAACATATTAATGAGTATCGCATGATTGCTAGCAAAAACTTTCTTATTTTTATAGAATATTAAAGCATTTCTTTCACCACATAAATCACATTTTACTCCGCTTTCTCCCCCTCTTCGAAATTGCTTGATGATTCTTTTATTCTTTATTGCCCCTATCCAATTTTCTAAATCACTATATTGTTTAGTATATTTTTTTTCACTTGTTATTGGTAAACTAACCCAATAATATTCTAAGAATTTATTAATTTGCTCTTTAAATTGTTCTTGAGTCTTAGAATCAATTTCGCCTCTATTACTAATGTCTATTATCTCCCTTAAAACATCTTTAAAAGATTCTTGCATTAATTCTATTACATATTTAATCAAATGGGTTCCTAAAGCATTTATATTTTCATTGATTTCTGTTTCATTCTCTCCTTTAAATCTAATTTTAGCGACAAATCGATTTGGTTTTGATTTAATTTCCTCAGAAGGATAAATAACATTAAAACTCGTATAAAACTGATTATCGTTTCCGATAGATCGTTCAAATTCTTCGATTAATTTGTCAATTAGGTGAGATAATAATTTACTTCCATTTTTGAAGTCAATTACTCTTCTTGCTTGGGCTATAAAATTTTGTACGGGACCTATAGTAAATAAAAATAATCTCTCATTCATGTTATATTTCCTCTTATCATATCACTACCTTAATGAATTAATGAATTTATTAGGGACTTTATCACTATCGTTAGGAGGGCTAGTATGTCTTGGAGGAACGTAATTTAATCTTGACATAATAGGAAAATATTTATCATTTTCTTTAATTATAGAAATATATAGAGGAGATGCTAATTTCTCATCTGAATTTGCAAAACCCATTGAATTATAGTCCTGTCTATATCTTTTCTTAAGTAAATGACACTGTTCGTCTATTTTCTTTCTTATAGCCATCCAGCTACTAAATTCTCTGCCGATTGTAATTGATTTTAAATACGGAAAATTTGAAAAAGAAAGATTCTCACTAAAAATAATTTTCCTATTTTGATTATCTAATTCATAATTCAAATTCGTCAATTCCGTTATAATTTCGCTTAAAATTATAATTCTCTCTCTACTTAAATTATATTCAATATCAATATTAGCGTTAGTGATCTTGATAAGTCTTAATGCACCCGCACCCCTCCTAACTCTCTGACCAAGTCCACCTAAGATTAAACTGAAATATTGTAAAAGAAAGAATTTTCTTAAAAAAGCATCATCCTCGTATGATTGAATTCTTATTATAAATTTAAATCCATCTTGAATTGCTTTCCTTGTAAAATTTTTTGTAGTAAGTAATTTATATTTTTTTTGAAGAAGTTGTTTGTCGGATAAAAGTCTCAATTGAAACTTAGATTTTTTCCCGCCCTTGTCTGCAGAACCAAAATAGTCCGCCTCCCTACGATACAACTCCTCCATTGAAAGTTCTCCATGCAATGCTCTCCACCAATATCTCATTAGACCTTTAATAGGGGGTGCTCTTAATTCCACCCTATAAGGATCATATCCATGCAAGAACATTGGAGTGATAACTTCCCACTCTGAATCTATCCAATTCATATTTTTCCCTATATTATTTTCAATAAATTTTAAGAATCCTTTTTTACAGAAAATTACTTTTTTTGTCTTCTTTTTTGATTACTTTCTAAATCTGCTTTATTTTTTTCGTCTTATATTTAAGTTAAAGAAACCTCAATATTTATATCTGTATTTATTAATGGTTTAATAAATTAATCCGTTTAATATTTGCTTCAATAAAATTATGATATAAGAATAGAAGTTTTTATCAATAAACATTTTTAAACGTTAATTTAATATATTCGAGTGTCAATTATTTAACATGGGAAAGAGAAAATGACCAGAAAAGATAATATTTTGTTTATATCCTTAGGAAGATCTCCCGCAGTTGTTCCAGAAACGCTCGACGCATTGATGGATAAAGGTATCTATATCAAACGGACCTATCTTATTACGACTTCAGATGAAATTATCGTTAATAAATGCATTCCGCTAATTCAAGAAGATTTTAAGGCTCATTACCAATCAAAAAGTATGGAACTCTCTCCGTGGCAAGCTTGCCTTTCCAATGATGATATTTATACTGAGGGCGATAATCTCGAATTAATGATAAAAGTTTCAGGTATTTTTAAGAAAGAAAGCGGAAATAATATCTATATTAGTATGGCGGGAGGGAGAAAAACGATGTCTGCAGCAATGGCGTTATTGGCGCAGATATATGGGGCTCGGGCCATCACTCATGTATTAGTTCCGTCTGAAGTTGAGAAAAAAGGAAACATCTTTCAATTGGAAAAATTAATCAATAAGGAACGAGAACGAATACTTCATCCAAAAGAAAAGCGTTTGATCTTTTTTCCCGTTATTGGAATATCATGGATGTTGAATGATATGATAAAAGCGCTTCAAGGAATTGAGATCGCATCAATCAGAAAGGAAGTGCGTGAAATATTAATTGAAAATGGTCTTTTAGATAATAAATATAAACCAACTCCATTAGGCGAGCAATTATTCAAGTTATTAAATGATATTGAAAAATATCCAATTCCATCATCTAAATTACCAGATTTAAAGTTCAAACATGACGAATTTCCTCATGCTCCAAAAGGTTTTCAAAAATTCATAATGAAGTTATCAAATGTACCTTATATTGAAGAAATTAGAGGATTAGAATATAGAAATTCTTCGGAAACACGTATTAATGAAATTTATTCCGATGGAAGCTTCAAATGTCAATATAGTGATGGGGATAAAGCATATGCGTTAAAAGTGATAACTACAGCTAAAAGTCGTGGAGAAGTTCAATTCATCAAGGAAAATCTTCAGTCTTATTTTCAAAATTAAATTATTAAAGTAATTTAAATTTATAATGAAAATCTAGAGGTGTAGAAAAAATAGATTCTAAAATATTTATTACAATTTTAGGAGATTCAAGGTTTTATAAATATACAAACTATACTTTTGACATTAAATCTTCGAAGAAATTTACTGTAAATCATTGGTATGCAAGTTTTGCTTTATTAAAGTATTTGAACGAAAGATCAAAAGCATCAATTAGAAAGATTTTCGTATTATACCCTGCCACAGAGGTTGGAATGCGAAGTTTTGAGAAAGGATGGAAAAAGGATGAAAACAAAAATTACAATGAGAATAAAGCGCCTGTGAAAGAAATTATCTCAAATGTTGCACCTAAAAGTTCTGATGTAATTGGAATTTCTTTTCCCAATGTTAATTCAACAGAGGAGATCTGGGATTTTCTTACATCTTGTCTTAAATTTCTTAATAAAGTTAAAGATTCAAATATTTTCGTGGATATAACACATGGATTTCGTATTTATCAAAATCTCTTATTTTCTTTCCTCTATTATTTTGAAAATATTTCTACAAACAAATTAGAGAAAGTTTATTATGCATTATTTCAAGGTGAAGGAGAAGAGACACCATTTATAGAGTTAGATCAGCTGATAATGCTTCAACAAGAGATTTCTCAAATAAAACTCTTAATCCAAAATTTAGATGTAGGAGCATTTGAAGCATTAAAATCTAGAGTTCGTGCGTTAAAGTCGTATATTTTGACACTTCAGAAAGTATTGTTATTAATAAACAATGGAATTGTCAGCGATAAATTATTACCCAAACTCGATTATTTAATGGACACAGATAAGTTTGATTTCATCCCGAATAATGTTTTTTCAAATTATGATCTATTTTTAAAAAAATCCTTTGTTAAAGGCATCCGTCCAGAAATTCTAGCCATTAAAGACGCAATATTCGGTAATGTTAAAAATGAATCTAAAATTTGGCAACGACAACTTAATCTTGCACATTTATTGCTTTCAAGGAAAAAAGAAATTTCTACATCTTTACAATTAATCCGGGAATCTTTTATATCTTGGATATGTGAAGATGTCTATGATTATGACTCTCTTGATACGACTAAGAGAGCAGAGGCATCGATGATTTTCAAAAAATTAAGGATCATACAAAAAGAAAATAAATTTGGAATAAATAAAAGTTTGATATTCCAAATAATCGATAGATTAGCTCAAGTTAGGAATAGCTTTGCTCATGTTTTTTCGACCAGCGATCAAATTCTATTAATTGAAAAGAAATCACAAAACATAGTAAATTATATCGAAGAAATACTGAAAGATATTATAAGGTTGAAGAAATTGATCAATTCTAAAGATGAAAAAGAATATCTTATAAATATTATTAATGAAATGGAAGCTAATGAATATAAGACATAAAGAAACTAATAAAAAGAGATAATGTCTCATGATATTAATCATTAATGTTATAGAATATCATTAGAACCTTAAAAGAAAATATTTGGATTGAAAAATAGGATATGAAAAATATATATTTAATTTCCTCATTAGGAATGTCTCCAGGAGTAATTACCGGAGTAATTGATGCATTACAATACTCAAATTTAGAAGAAACCTACGATCCCAAATACATTGCAATTATAACCACTGATCACGATTTAACTCGACGAGCGGTTGAGCTAATTGAAAGGGATATCTCTCAATTTAATCCTCATATTAAAATCCTCCCTTATATTATAAATGGTCTATCCGATATTCATACGAGTAAAGACAATTTCCAAGTTATGAAAACATTCCTCCAAGCTTTTAAACAAGGAGAGCTCTATAAGAAAAGAGCTGAGGTTGAACAAATCCATACAAATATCGCAGGTGGAAGGAAAACGATGTCGGGTGTTTTTACCGCACTTTCAAATATTTTTCCGGTAGATAGAATTTATCATCTCTTAACTTCTCCAGATATAGAACGAAATGGGCATATAAAAAACTTTTTAGACGAGAATAACCGACTAAAAGATAATTTACTTAATGATGTGAGACTTCAGAGATACTTACATCCAAAAGCAGCGAGAGAAAAATCAACCTTAGTAGAGATTCCCCTATTAAAAACCTTCAATTTTGATAATCTTCTATATACAGTAGAATCAATACTCAATAAAGAAAGAATTTTAAATAAAAGGATAGTGAATATGCTGATTAGGAATAGAATAATAGAACCAATTAGTAAGGAAAAATATTCTCCAACTAAAGAAGGAAAAACGTTATTTGAACTATTAAAATATTATTTGTCATTGTAAATTCTTATCAGAAGTATATTTGACTCTAAGAAACAGATTTCATAAACCAATCCGAAGAAATAAGGTTATAGACTATTGTTTCATAAATAAGATTGAAATAGAGTAGATCAGACCGCATACCAAGCTTCCCAGAGTATTTTAACTACTAATCGAAAATTTTAGATTGAAATTAGATTAAATCTTTAATGTATAGTATAAAATATGTCAATAGATACTACATATCTTTATGAACGAGATAGGAAGATCTTAAATAAGATTATTGAGGCAATAAAGCAAGTTAAAGGCAATCTCGGGGCTATCTTATTTGGAAGTGTTCTTAAATCAAATGTTTATAATGATATTGATCTTGCAATCGTGAGAACACCTAATTCAGCTTCTAAATCGTTAATGTATCTTTTATAATTTCCGCAAAATTCGATACCCGTTTTTTAACAGAGATGCACACAATTATCGTTAAAGAAGCGATCAAGGAAGAACTTCTTTTTAAAAAAGATTATTTTTAATTATTTGATATTGATATTAGGATTATTAAGGAATGGGAATCATTTCGACCCTATTATGATTTATATTTGGAGACGGTCAAAAATGACGTCCGAAAGGATTCTTCAGAGAATAGGTTTTATTGAAAACCGATTGAAATTGA
>WJIN01000349.1 GCA_014730295.1 Promethearchaeota archaeon
CTCTTCTTTTACTTTTTTGCATTCTTGATATTTCTTTTTCTGTGGTTCATATTTCTTCTCTAATACTTTAAGTAGTAATTCCTTAAGTGCTTCAGAGAAAATCTCTGAATGTGAAGAATAAATATTGTATGCTTCTATTTCTTTTATTTTTTCTATAGTAGAATCTTCTAAATAGAAACTAGCTTGTGATTTCTCATTGTCATTAAGTTTCGCAACTTCGATTAATTCTTGTGAATCATTAAATATTTGAACTAGTTATTTCTCTATTAATGCAGACTGAGACTCCCCTATTGCTTTTGCTTTATTTTTTAATAGAGAAAGTAAATATTCAGGAAGTTTTGTTTGAATTCTTGGCATTTTGGTTTCACTCTTTATAGATTTGTTTTCTCTAAATATTCAACTATTTCTTTTTTTGATTTGAGATAGGTAAGTTTTTTTCTTAATTTAGAAGAAGGATCTTCTGACTTGAATTTTCTTAGTCTCAATTTTTCACTTTCATCAAGTTCTGTTCCATTCAATAACGAAAGGAATGATTTTGCCCTTTTAGGCGATTTCTTTTGAAATGCTTCAAAGGTTTCTTTTTGGATTGGAGGATATGCATATTGTTTTATCCCCTCTCCAATATCTTTTGTTATAAAGAAGATAGGATCAAGATCGTTAAATGGAACTCTTGAATCAGAATAGATCTCCGAGTCTTTTATCATTTTATCAAAAGACTCCTCAGGTAATATATCATTATAGAATAAACATGTTGGACATTTTACTCTATTATTTGAATACATCTGTTTTGTATTACATCTTAAACACTCTATTTCAGTCATTTACTTTCACCTTTAGTTTTATTTTTTATTTAAGTTTTTAATTATTTTCTCTTTGTTGAGTATGATGTTCGTTTTTCTATATTCAGAAGAAGAAAAGCGTTCCATGTAGTAATGGCTTTGTAGTCTACGATCTGCGTTACTCATATCTCGAACATATCTAAAATTCATAATACATTTCTTTACATCATTTATTTGCCTCATTCTTTCTACAGCAAATAGGATGATTGAATCGTTCTGTTCATTTTCTAAAATATGAGAATACAACGATTTAAATTTATCAATGTCTTTATAAGAGATAATCTGTAACGCAGAAAGTCTTTCATGATCGTTTCGATGTGAAATATAAATATTTACAAAAAAATTAGTTAGTTCTTTTTTAAATTCTCTTTCAGGTATCAAATCTATTAAATTAGGTAATTCATCTATTTCAACATCATTAGTAATCTTTTTGACTGCTACTATTAGATTCTCATTTGAAATTCTATTATTCTTAATAGCATCAGCGAGTTTTTTAACTACTTCAATCTCTTGATGAAATGTTAAGTCAACCATTTTTTTTACTCTTTTTTGTTTTTTATTGTTTCTTTATGTTAAAATCTGAATCTAATATAGCTAAAATCTGTTCAGGTTTCACAATATATCCATCTCTACAGAGATTTTCACAGATAGGTTCTCCAAGAAAAATGTAAAGCCTTTCTGCTCCTGAGAATATTAGATCTATTTGCTCACTATAAGTCTCACTTGCATTTACTCCAAAATAATGAATACTCCAACCAAATTTCTTGGTCTTTATTGGAGAAGCGTCTAATTCATATTCCTCAATAAGCTCTTCAATCTCCTTCTTAGACATATTCGTTCTATAACCATGTTCAGAAGGAAAATCAATACTCCTGTCATTTAGAGAAAATGTTTCAGAAGATCTAATGAAAATACGATTATATTTACCATATTTTCCCCGATACTTCTTAAGCAAGTCATTCAGATTTTCCATTTTTTTCACTTTTTTAGTTTTTTTTTTGTAGTGCTTGTCTCCCTTACTCTTGAGATAAGAGCAAGTAAAGAGAAAAAAATAGTTAAACCCTTTCTTTGAGTTTTTTATTCTGTCTCATTCAATAGTTCTTTAAATTTTTTTAAACCCTCATCGAGATCCCTAAGAGTGAACTCGAAATCATTTACAAGTTCATCGCTTAGATTCTGATCTAAGCGATTTGAGATTACATACATATGCAATATTATTTTTATTCGTTCAATTATCACTTTTCATCACTTTTTTATTTGTTTTTGAATTTGCTTCATTAAGGCTTTTACGATTTCGGGCGAGTCTTTCGGGATCCACGCTTTATCCTCAAAGGCTATTATATGTCCTTTGTAATTTGGGATCCCAAAGATCCACCGCCCCACAGTCATATCATTTTCCTCAGAAAATTGAGGATCTTGAGGGAAGACGATGGGTTTATGATAAATATGAGGGAAGTTTGTTCGAGCAATACTTCTGAGCTTAAATTTGAGGTTATGCCCCAAATTTATTTCAAATTTATATTCTAATTGTCTCCTATTTAATAATCTTATAGGAAACTTTAGACGATTTATCTTTTTACGCATTGTCATTTGTTATATCCCCTCCTTCTTTTTTAGAAGTCCAATCTCACAATTATTTAGAACCTCTTCAACGGAAACCTCTTCCTTGCGAGAAGGATCAAGGATCCGTTTTGTTAATCGGAAAACTATTGCAGAATCTCCTTTTTTCATTTTTATTAATTTCCGATTAACTGGGATTGCTACATTGGTTATAAG
>WJIN01000350.1 GCA_014730295.1 Promethearchaeota archaeon
CTACATACGGGAGAAATTATCGGAACCGGTATACTCAACCCCCTTATTAAACATCTTAACCTGTTAACAATGTTTCTGATTCAAGCAAAATTTTATCGGGCGTATAAAAACTTAGGCAAATGGAGAGGAAAAAGAGTTGCAAATACATTTGCACCCCCTATAGGAAGTGGAGCTATGTTCCGAGCGATATGGGCTTCCTTAAAGTCACGTATTTTTCATACCCATTATCCCGTGGCAATGACATTTGCTGTAAATTATGATTGTCAATGTGATTGTATTCATTGTAGTGCGGGTAGACATAAGCGTAGTGATATTAAAGAATTGAGCACCGAGGAAGCGAAGAAGTTAATAGACGATAGTTTAGATTTAGGTATCTCTATTCTTGCGTTTACAGGGGGAGAGCCTTTATTGCGAAATGACATTTATGAATTGATCTCCCATGTAGACAAGCGAAAAGCAGTGCCTCTCCTTTTTACTAACGGAGAATTTTTAACCTTAAAAAATATAATGAAATTGAAGAAGGCTGGGCTTTATTCTCTATTTGTAAGTCTTGACAGTTTTGAATCCTCAGAGCACGATCAGTTGCGTAGGAGAAGAGGATTATTTAATAAAGCGGTTCAAGGGATAAAATTAGCAAGAAAGGAGGGGCTTTTCGTAGGGATATCAACCTATGCTACACGATCAGGGACTATGAAGAATACATTTAAAAAAATCTATTCTCTAGCACGAGAATTAGGTGTCCATAATGTAATGCTTTTTGACGGAGTAGCAACTGGGAACATGTTACATGATACTAGCGAGTTGCTTACCCAAGAACAGAGAGAAAAAATTAGGACATTTTCTTCATACATTTTTAATCATAGTATAATTCCCCCACTCTCATCTCAATCATGGCAAAATTCCATAGAGGGATATCTAGGAGGAATTGGGTGTTTGGCTGCAAATATTCAATATTATGTCTCTGCCTACGGTGAAGTGACACCTTGTGATTTTACGCCACTTTCTTTTGGTAATATTCGTGAAGAATCGTTAAAAAAAATATGGAAAAGGATGGTAAAGCATCCGGCCTATAATTATCGAAGTACTTGCTGCAGAATGCAACATGCCACCTTTAGAAAGCTATTTATTGATCCTATCCCAGATGGAGCGAAGCTTCCCTATAATATCAGCAATTTCTTCTAAGTCTATGATTCTAAAAAGGTATTGGATATTCAAAGAGTGTCATTCGAAAAAATAAGTCATAGGTTTTTGTTATATATTCTAAGATCGAATAAATCCTCTTGAATTTGATATTTATCCCGCAATAATGAAACTTGCAGAATATTCTCTACCTCTTCTGGAGTATAGCCTGCCATTATTGATGTTTTCCATCCTATCAGTTAAATTTTAGTATAAAAATTCCCTCAATCTAATTGAGGGAAGATTTTTATTGAATGGTTTTTTTTGGAAATCCTCTTTCTCGTAAATAGCATGATGAGATGATATATAACCAAAAAGTTTATTTATTTTTCCTACCATCTTTAATTCAGAAAAATCCTATTATCTTAATATGCCTAGTTCATTTCTTTCTCATCAAGCTCCTGCATTATATCTCAAATTAAAATATCCCCGCAAGATCGATGGAACAGCGATTTGTCTTTCCACTATTGTTCCAGATCTACATATCTTATTTGACACATTTGTCCCCATCCCGCTGCGTTATATTTCTCATTCCCTTTTAGGTCTATTTTTATGGACAATACCACTTACGCTTTTTACTAGTATTATGTTTTCAAGGTATCTCGCTCCTGGGTTAGCTAAGCTGGCGAAGATGGAGAATCCAGTATCCAAGCCACTAAGATATTTTGGAGTAGATTCTTGGGATTATCTTCGATTGAAAAAATTTGATAAAAACTTTTTCATTATCGGAGCATATTCGGCGTTGATGGGGGGACTGACCCATTTATTACTTGATTTTCCGACCCATGAATATATCGAGTTGTTTTATCCCCTAATAATTAGATCGCCTGATATTTTGCTCTTTCCGATACTTGATTTTGGGTTTATTACTACAAGCAGTGGAATAATTGATTTGACATTCCCTGTTTATCGTCTTTTATGGTTATTATTTTCACTTCTATTCATATTTCCAACACTCTACTTTCTTAGAAAGATAAGAAAAGATGAGATAATAGAAAAATGGTATTCTATTAATAAAAAAAATGCCCACTACTTAGAAAATCGGAATTGAGTAAATAGAAAAATTGGCATCTTTTGAGAATTAAGAAAAGAAAATCCTAAATTACATCTTTAATATCTTTTTCAAAATTCTTGAAATTTTGCTTTAAAAGATTTATTTCCTCTTCTTCCAAATTAGGAGTACTCATCTTTAAGAAAAAGCTATTTCCGTTTATATCATATTTTTTTAGATATTCAATAACATCATCATTATAATCTACGCGCTCGGAGAATTCTACATTATCATCTTTAAGTTTTTGGATCAAAACTAGATCGTGAGAGATATTTTCTTTTATATCTTGCTCATATTGCATAGAATCTAATACCTTCCTATAGGAATCCACCAAAATCACGCCATCATCCGTATATAATACCGCATAATTCCCATTGAATTTGCGCATTAGACTTTTTAATGCTAGATCAAGAGCTTTAAGGTCAATAAGCTTATTTAAACTATAAGAAATCGCTTTTGATAAGGAAGCGATATCAAATATGGAAGTTCGGAAGAATTTAAATTCGAAATCGGGAATTTTATTCAATTGGTCTTTTATATCTCTAATTCTGTCGAGGACTACTTTATCTCTTCTCAATTTAGGATCATATTTATGGATACATATAATAATTTCATTCTCATATTCAAGATCTCTGAAAATATTAAGTAACTCTTTTAGATAATTAATAGATGTAGTAATTTTTTCTCTATCTTGAATATCAATATAATAGTAAATGTAATTAGTATCCTCAAAATATGCCGGACGGTCCAGATACATTTTTCTATATTTGGCTTGCCCTCCCATATCCCAGAGATTTATTTCATATTCATTCAGAAAATCGAAAGTATTATATTCTATCTTAATTGTAGGCTTCAGATTCTTTACTTGCTCATAGAAATTGTACTTCTGGCGTAAAGCAATAATACTGCTTGTCTTTCCTGCGTAATCAAGCCCCGCTATAATAATTTTAAAGCTTTTCATATCATCTAATACTTCTTAAAGATTGATTGTTAGTATATATACAAATGCTTATAATTCTATTTGTCATTCTAGACTTGCTTATTTTATTTAATCTTTTTGTATTTTTTTCAGAATAGTCCTAATATAGTTACATTTTCTAAGGAGAATAAATAGCTAATTTATAAACTAGATATAAGTCTTTTAACTATTCAACAAGAAAAAATAATAATTACTAATCAGGTTAAAGACCGTAGTATATTAATGAAATTATTCTAATTCTCCACACCCTTCATTTTTTATTTGAAATTCTTATTTTCTAGTATAGATTAATGGAAACCATACAGAAGCGTTATCATCATGACATCCGACAATATTAGTTCTATGATAAAAAAGTCAATTGAGAAGAGATTAATTAATATAAAAAATCGATCGAATCAATTTCACATTATCCCCCCTATCATTGGGATTGTAGTGTCAGATCAATTTGGAAATACTATATTCGTATCTGAATATGAATCTAATAGTCGAGAGAATTACAATTCAATTAAACAATATCTTTCTGATGATGATGCCAACTTAATTGAGATAGATCTCGTCTCAATGTATTTTTCCTCGTTTAAGATGTTTGCCAGTCAAACAAATATAAAAAATTTGTCTCATCTGGAAATTCATGGATCTAATATTAAAGTCCAAATTTATTTCAAGTTTGAGGATTTCATCGTGATTGTATTTCTAAATTCAAATACTAATTTTGATTCTGATGAAAGAGATGTTTTAATCAATTATTTTGAAGAAATGATTCTGAAACATGGGGAAACATTAAAAAATTACAACTCCAAGGATTCCAAGGAGACTATACATATTCTAGCTAAAAATGGAACTACTTTTCTCAAAAATGTTAACAGAAGATATCTCAAAAAACACAATGAGACATATCTTAAGAATTATGAACAAGTTGAAAGATTGACGGAGAGGATTATACCAATTATTCATAATGAGATCTGTGATTATCTGAGGAATATTGAAGAAAATATCTTATTTAATTTAAAAAGAGAAATAAAAAATAAAATTCAAGATACGATATTTAATACTCTTTTAAATTCTGAAGAATAGCTTCCTATTTGATTAATTTATGGGAATTATTCTCATAGCAATTATTCTAGTAAGCGCTTTTCACCTTTCAGATCTCTGATACCCGTGATATCTTGTGATGCTTCTACGCAGCCGAGATAATTTCCTTGTATATCTCGTAGGGCAAAATATTCAATAAGAAGTTTTCTGGGTTGTTCTTCATAATCTAATTGAAAATCAATCCAAAAGCGGGCTTTATTTCTAATCCCTTCCTTCATCTCATCAATTATCTTCTCGACTTTATCTAAGCTTTTTTCTGGATGACATTCTCTTACATTTTTGCCGATTACTGCTTCAGGGCGCTTGAAAATCCGAGTTTCGTGATGATTCCATCCAATAACTTTATCATTCGCATCCAAAATAGAAATGTCAAGGGGTATGACTTCTAATATACCTTCCAAGAACTCCTTCGAAATTTCACCAATCATGAATTATTTTATTCGTGTATTGTGTTTAAAAATTATTCTTATAATCTATTCATTTAATCAATTGTTAATGCGAAATAATAAAAACAATAAAGAAAAAATAGCAATTTAGAAATTTATTTTCTCTTCAAGAAGTAATTTTGAACACTCTCAGGCATTATCCATCCAATATAAAACTCTATAGCACTCGAAATAAGGAGGATGCGAATGATGGGCAACGTAAGTAACGTGAGAGGGATTATTGCGTCGGCAATAGCACCAATCGTATAAGAAATAAAAGCCACAGCCAAAAATTTTCCCTTTAATTTTGTGATTTCGTTGTCTGATTTAAGTGATTCTCTAACAAACAAAAGTCCCGTAATCAATATTGTCAATAGAATAAATATTAAATATAGACTTACAAAACCTTTATATTCAACATTAACAGCTCCGCTTTCCCCGATAGCTTCGGGAGATGTAAAAAGAAAATAGAGAAAAAAAACTTCAAAAATCGCACCAATAATGGTAAATATAGCAAGAATGCGTTTTTGTTGGTCTTTATACATTAGCTCAGTAATCGCAATCATCCATATGAGTAGAAATAACGGTATGAATGCGTTCCCGATGAAAAAATAGATTGTATCTGGTAGAGGCTTAGCTAAAATAAGAGTTGTCAAAAACGATATAGCAGATGGCCACCATCCGTTATTTACACCAATCCAAGATATTCCCACAAATAATAATATTTTCCGGTTAAATTTTCGATATCGCGAGGCAATATATCCTCCTACATAGAAGGAAACGATTACAATTATTAAACTGAATGTACCATTGATTATATCGGTAATCTCCATAAAAAAATCCTCAAACCTAATTATTGTAAAGATTAAAAGAATAAAGGTATTTAAATCAATCGATTATATTTTCCACTTTTCCTAAAGATTCTCATTTTTAATTCTTTTCCGTTTTCTCACAATGTATTTACATTCATGTCTACAAGATTTTAAATATTACTATATCTATATAATCAATAAGACAAATTTTACTAGATAATATGGATTTATTCAAATAATAAATTCATTCTAGTAAAAAGAGAGAGAAGATACCAATAATATCCCCAAATAACCAATAGCACGTAATTGTTGCTATTTCACTCATTTTATTTATCATCTTTTCTCTTTTCTTTTCCTTTTTCTTGTTTTGGTTAAGCACGAAAAATCAGATGAATTTCTTCCTGAAATAATTTCCATATCAATGTATTTCTATTTATCCCTCTATCAAGGAAAATAGACCAGCTATACGAAAAAGCTAACAAATAGAACTCATAGTTATATATATTCTATGATCTTGAGTTTTATATTTCAGTTTTCTTTAATGATAGATAACACACTTAGAAAAAGAATAAGCGAATTTGGTAAATCCCCTAAATAAAAAATTCACATCAAGCATCAGCCTATCATTTTTTTCTCATTTTAAACAAGTGGAAGCTTTATTCTTTTTCTAACCTCTCTTTCTTTATAGTTGAAGAAAAAAATATTAAAAATTTTCTTTAATATTGAGGGTATTTCCTAGTTGATCCATTGCTGAGCATTCATCATATTCTTCACATTCTAAACATCTATTATTAGTATAGAAGAATTGGTTTTGTTCATTAGATTTGATGACCAAGATTGGGTAACTGTAAATGGGACAACAAAATTTAGTCACATAAATCTCCCCCTTCTGTGGGATGTTATAAGCATGCCCACAAATTTCACACTTAATATATCTCTCATTATTCTCGTCCTCATAGATAAAGAGAGAACAATCGCAATTGGGACAAATCCCTATTTTTTGGAGTTGTTTCACTTTTGATTCTACATCCGTTGGTCTAAAAACTGCCCTATGATAATTAATAAACCAATGCACTATTTAAACTTGCTTTTTTGCCCTATTTAAATTCCTATTAATATTATAAAAAATCAAATTATTAATGCTTATACCTCTTTTCCCAACTTAGTCTCACAAATCTAAAAATAGAGAAGTTTGAAGGATGAAGAGTTATCAGAAAATTAGGGATCCCGCGATTTTTCAAGGATCATTAAAAAAAAGCTCATATTACGAGGGATGGTATTTTAAACTAGTGAATAATGAACTAAATAGTGTGTTAGCTTTCATACCCACAATCGCCTTAAATGAAGATAAGAAGAAGAAAGTGTGCTTCATACAAATATTAGATGGACTCAGCTCAGAGGTTTATTACGTCGAGTACCCTGTAAACAAATTTTGGAGTTCAAACTCTCAATTTCTCATTAAAATTGGGAACAGCTATTTTTCCAAGGAAAAAATAAAATTGGATATTGATCAGGAGGGGATCACCATAAAAGGAGACATCAAATTTATGGATCAAACCCCTATTCCAAATACTTTAATATCTCCGGGCGCAATGGGCCCCTTCTCCTATTTGCCATTTATGCAAACTTATCATGGGATCATCAGCATGAATCATCAAATTCGAGGCAGCCTTAAATTAAACTCCCAAAATATTAGATATGGGCGGGGATCTAAAGGATACATAGAAAAGGATTGGGGAAAATCGTTCCCAGATGCGTGGATTTGGATGCAAACAAATCATTTTACTAAGGAGCCCCGTTCTTTTATGCTCTCGATCGCGGAAATTCCATGGATGGGATATAAATTTATTGGATTCCTATGTTTTCTTTTAGATGGCCATACAATATATCGATTTGCAACGTATACGGGAGCGAAAATACGAAAAATAATACCCAGAAAAGATAATGTGAACATAATAATCGAAGATAAACGAAAAATTCTTTTGATAAAAGCTAAAAAAGGGAGTTCAGCAAGCTTAAAAGCACCGAATCTTGGATTAATGACTTCAAGATCGATTGAAAGCATAGATTCTACTATTTCTATTCAATTATTCAACAAGAATTTAAATAAACTTAAAAAAGAATTAATATTGCAAGATACGGGTAAATATGGTGGACTAGAACTAATGAAAGTTGAAAATTTAATCTAAGGAAAGTTCTTTCAAAATTTATTCCTTTCCAACTAAATTTAAAATAAATTATACTAATTTAAGCTTTTTAAATTATATTTCTATCTTTAAGCGCTTTTTTCACGAAGGGATATTTAATTAGAGACTCATATTCAAGATTGGGGATATTAAGCTTCTGTATATCTTCTTTATTGAACAATTCCGCTAAAATAGCTGCTCTATGTTCAATCTGATATTTTTCTAATAATTCTAGTGCTCTCAACTGATAAGCGAAATATTTCCCTTCTGCCCCGGTTATTTTTTCAAATGAGCGTTCATCTACCCCTTTTAACGATACTCTAACATATAAATTGTCATAATTACTCAATAATCTTACATAGCTTTCATCTAATAGAATTGCGTTTGTTTCTAATATGAATAGGGCACTCTTCGGAAGTGATTCTATAACCATTATTAGATGTTCTTGGCATAGTGTCGGCTCTCCCCCACTGATCCGTATGAGAGAGTGTTTAAATTTTAATAACTCTTGGCAAACATCTGCGGGGCTATAAAATTTGCCATATTTCATAGGTTTCCATACTTTTTTCTGAGCCCAGCAATAAGCGCATCTCAAATTGCATCCCAAGCAATCAGCCGTCGCACATCCTCCATAAAATTTGGTGCTGCGAAATCGAAAATACTTTCTAGAATTATTATTACATACCACTTTTTCGACTTTCTCCGTTAATTCTCTGGGATCATACATTAAAGGTTTCCTTTTCACTTACATAAATTTTTATATTTTACCTATTATCTTTTTTTATATAATGAAAGTCATTTCAACCATAAATATTTGAAATACTATTGATTATTATCACTCAAAGACAACATAGGAGAAGTAAATGATAGAAAAGCTCTTAATATGTGACTCACAGGGTTATCCTTTTTACACAAAAGATTTTGATTCTGCGATTCCTTCCATAGACCAGGCATTACTTAGTGGACTCATCTCAACAATCGGAACGCTGGGACGTCAACTATTTAAAAAAGAAATCGCAAATATCACTTTTGGAACGGGAGTTAGTCAATCTCACATCTTTATTGTTACAAAAGAACTACTTAGCGAAGGAAAGTCTATATATTTTGTCTTTTTTATGAAAGGTGAATGCGATCAAAAACTCGTAAAAGACATCTCAACAACAATATTTATTGAGAATAAAAATATGTTAAAGAGATCTAAGAATTTCTCGGGTCAAATTAAGGATCGAGTAGATTCTATCTTAAAAAATCGATATTCTGGTATTGGTGCGTGCTAGTATTATAAAATCATGGAAAAAAAATATAACAATCTTCTTTTATTCATACCTCATTATCAATAAAACATATTTAAAAAAAAGGGATATTTTCTGGAATTATGCACAAAAAGAAGATCTTGCTCACTGGAGCATCTGAAAGCATTGGAACCCAAATTCTGAAAGAATTACTTAAGAGATTAGACCAATATCAACTCAAGATATTTGCTCGAAAGTCTAAAAAAAATAAAAAACCATTTAGATCTACTTATCAAGTTAATGTAGGTGGAACTGAAAAAATCCTTCACGCCGCCAAAATCTTAAATACTGAACTAAAAATCATATAATATTCGGGATCTTTATATGCTTGAGGGGGTATTAATGCAGCTGCGTGTATTATTATATCTTGATCCTGTACAGCCTTCTTACATTTTTCAAGATTTAAAATATCACCCCAAATTATATCGGTATCCTACCGAAAAAATAAAATATAATAGTAATAACAGAAGAAGTAAGATCAAACCGCAGCGATATCAGTTGAGTCCAAATAAATTTTTGAAAATGACTCACTCTAAATATGCTGCAGGTAGTACCACCTAATACCGATTCACGAAAGTGTTGAGGTTCACAGAGACGTGCACTCTTAAAAATGCATAGTACTCTATCCATAAAAAATCTTTATACCGGAAAACAACCAGATTTGTTCGGTGATATCCTATTATTTTTCAATTATTGACTTAAATTGAAATCTTTAATAAGTTCTCTAAACAAATATAACATAATTACTTAATTAGGAATTAGAGATATATTTTATGGAAAAAACAGAAAAATCTGGTAATAAATTAATTTTTATAGCTGCTTGTGTCGGATGGATCCATGATGCATTCAATTTAACTATAATAACCTTGTTAGCGACTGATATCCGGACAGCTTTCGGTGTCGGAACTCTCGAAATAGGTCTAATTTTTTCGGGACAATTTATTGCAACCTTTTTTGGAGCGATTGTTTTCGGAAGTATGGCTGACAGAGTAGGGCGAAAACCCGCGTTAATTTTTTCAGTATTATGGGATAGTATCATTACTACGCTCTCTGCATTTTCGATTAATTATTGGTGGCTCTTTACCACTCGAATATTATCGGGAATGGGTGTTAGTTGGGGTGTAGGATATGCCCTAGTATCTGAATCATTTGGTGCAAAGCCTAAAAGAAGAGGGTTAGCTGGTGGCTTTCTTCATAGCACTTTTATAGTTGGATTTATTTTAGCTTCTGTTGTAGCACAAATAATATTGCCACTCAATCTCCCATTTGGTTCATGGAGGTATTGTTTTTTAGTTTCTCTCTTCCCAATACCGCTTTTAATCCTATTCAGTAATAAGATGCAAGAATCAGAGATGATGGTGGAATATAAACAAGAAATGGAAAAACGAGGAAAGGAAATTCGAAAAGTTCCTTTATTAGATGTATTTAAAAAAGAAAAGGGAACTTACCTTTTAATTGTTTCAGCAATAATGCTTTGGCTTTCACAACTCGTATATCATAATTTAATTGATTTTGGGCCGGATTATATCGGGCAAATAAGTGGAAATGACCGTCTGGGAACCCAAATGGTAACTATTGTTGGTATCTTTGGAGCTATCGGAATTATTGGATTCGGTGCCTTATCGGATTACATTGGACGGAAGATTTGTTTCTTTATTAATATGGTCATCCAATTTGTTTCCTTGATATTATTCCTCATCGCGAATCAGTTAATTTATATACCCTTGCTCATCGTAGCCTATATTATTTTTGGGTTTGGTCAAGGAAACTCAGGAGTACAAGGGGTATGGCTCACGGAACTTTTTGCAACTGGAGAAAGAGCCTCAACAGCATCTACGGTATATAGTTTTGCAAGAGGATTTTCACTCAGCGGTGTTTTTGTCGGATTCTTAGCAATACTTATTGAAGATGGAACCGGATTGAGCAGTGCTGTATCATTAGGATGGAGTATGGGAATAGCAATATTCTTCTGTATTCCCCTTCTCATACTTCCATGGCTACTTCCTGAAACTAAGGGTAAAATTTTAAAAGCAATCGAAGAAGAAGATCTTAAAGTAAAATAAAACTTTAATAAATCCTTTATTTTTTTTTATTTGAGCCTTTAGATTCCAAAATGGCTTTTGGTCTGCTGTTTTTGTATGTATTTTTGATGATATTCTTCCGCCTTGTAGAATTCCTTCGCTGGTTCAATCTTAGTGACAATTGGATTTTTGTATCTCCCAGAATTTTCTACTCGTTGTTTTGATTCTATTGCTTTTTCCTTTTGTTCCTCGGAGTGATAAAAGATAACAGAACGATATTGTTCTCCAATGTCAAACCCTTGTCTGTTAAGAGTCGTAGGATTATGAATCTTCCAAAATATGTCAAGTAATTTCTCGTAACTTACGATGTTGGGATCATATTCAACTCGTACCACCTCGGCATGCCCCGTTTTTTTCGAGCAAACATCTTTATAAGAGGGCTTATCAAAATCTCCACCGCTATATCCTACGGTCGTAGAGACTACGCCATTTACCTTTCTGAACTTCTCCTCAACGCCCCAGAAACAGCCCGCGCCAAAAGTTGCGATTTTAGTATTCATATTTAATCTATGCATAAAAAGGGTATTAAATCTACTTATAATGCTCTAAAAGAAAAAAGGAAAAATGAGCAATTAAAACAAAAAGTCTTATTCCTTTTTCTAATTAATTATTACAAAATATCTTAAAAATCTATTCAACAAAATGAATGAAAAATTTTAAAAAATTAATATCTTACCAACATATATTACAAAAGCTTTCTATATTTCTCTTTCCACTCGGAATCTATTTTTCCCAAAGCTTGTTTTGCCTCACTTTCTAAGAAGTAATAATTGCTCTCAAGAAAATCAGATATCAGCCCTATAACTTCTTTTTTTCCTATTTCGCCTAAGGCTCTTATAATTCCTTTTTGTAATAGCGCAGTTTCATAATCCTCTTCTTCTTTTTTCATGGTGTGTTTTAACTTCTCAATTAGCAAATCGGAAAGTTTATCATCAAGAATTTTTTGAAGCGCATTAAATGCGAAATACCAAACATCATAACTCTCGGATCCCAGGCTTTCAATAAGAAATGGGACGGCTTTGATACTTCCAAGTTTACCAATTGCTTGTATTGCCCTAAGCTTTACTAATTTTTTATCTGCATGTAATAGAGCAATAAGTTCTTCTGCGGCGGACTTAATTTTCAATATTCCAATAGATTGGATTACCTCCATCTTCAGTTTCGGTTCCCTAGATTTGAGAAACTCCAAAAGCGTGTCTCTAATTTTATCTTTAAACTCATCTCGGTGCCATAATGCCACAAGAAGTCTTAAAGCAGTTAACTGCACGTCAAGATCCAGCTCATTTTCGATTACCCAAATGAGTGGCTTGATAGCTTTCTTACAATTATAATTAAATGCTAATAATTTTGCTGCCTCAATTCTAACTTCAGCATCTTCGTCTGAAATAAAATAATTCTCAACTTTATCAAAATGCTGGTTGTCGCGTAATCTATTTAAAAGCGTCAGAAACTTGATCCGCGTCTCTTTATCGGTGGTGGGATAAATCTTATGAAGTCGCTCTATTAATTCTGGTCTTCCAACATTCTCTAGCTCATTTAATATCGAGTCGGGATCAATCAAAATTTTTATAGATAATAACTTTTTAATATTTTATTTTATATGAGAACACATTTAATTTTTCTCAATAATTTGGTGTGCGTAATCACTGAAAAATTAAGGTATCTGTTTTATATTAATTTTTCAGCGAATTCTTCTAATA